>CAZHXV010000288.1:0-3636 GCA_964536455.1 uncultured Aquimonas sp. | reverse complement strand
GTCGCGGTCGTTCCAGGCGTAGGTGTCCAGATGCGCCCAAGGCGTGGATTCGGGCACGAAGCGCTCCAGATAGAGCGCCGCGGTGATGGCCCCGGCCATGCGCGAACCGGCGTTGGCGAAGTCGGCGATGGCGCTCTTGAGGTAATGCCGGTAGGGCCGCCACAGCGGCAGCGGCCAGACGGGATCGTGAACCTTCATTCCGGCGTCGAGGAATTCCGCGCGCAGGGCGTCGTCGTTGCTGAACAGCGCGGGCACGTCCGGGCCGAGCGCGACGCGGGCCGCGCCGGTGAGGGTGGCGAAATCCAGGATCAGCGCCGGATTGGCTTCCGCGGCGAGCGCCAGCGCATCGCAGAGCACGACGCGGCCTTCGGCATCGGTGTTGTCGATCTCCACGGAAAAGCCCTTGCGCGTGGCGATCACCTCGCCGGGCCGGTAGGCGTCCGGGCCGACCGCGTTTTCCACGGCGGGCACCAGCAGTTGCAGCCGCACTTTCAGCCCGCGCGCCATGACGATGGACGCGAGCGCGATGGCGTGCGCCGCGCCGCCCATGTCCTTCTTCATGTTGCGCATGCCGTCGGAATTCTTCAGATCCAGCCCGCCGGTGTCGAAGCACACGCCCTTGCCGACGATGGCCAGCAGCGGATGCGCGGGATCGCCCCAGGCCAGTTCGATCAGGCGCGGCGCGCGATGGCTGGCGCGGCCCACGGCGTGGATGGCGGGCAGGTTTTCGGCCAGCAGGGCATCGCCGACCACCGTGCGCACGGTGGCGTTGTAGCGTTCGCCCAGCGCGCGCACGGCCGCTTCCAGCTGCTCCGGCCCCATGTCCTGCGTCGGCGTGTTGACCAGCTCGCGCACCAGCGTGGTGGCCTCCAGCTGCGCCCGTGCATCGGCGAGCGCGCCGATGTCCAGCGCCAGCCGCGCCGGCGCCCGCGAAGGCTCGCGGTAGCGTGCGAAGCGGTACGCGCCAAAGCCCCAGCCGAGCGCGGCGGCGGATTCGGACAGGCGTTCGCCCGCATCAGTGCCAAGCGCATAGTCGCCTTCGGGCAATGCGAACGGCAGGTGCGCCAGTGCGAAGGGATCGTCCGTGCGCTCCATCCCCACCAGTGCCAGTGCGATGCCGCCATCGGCGCGCGGCACCGTCAGCAGGCTGTGCGGCCTGGCCTGGAAATGATGCGCGCGCGCCCAGTGCTGTACCGGCGACGGCAGCGTGGCGAGCGTGGCATCGAGGGTGTCGGCGCGGATCGCAACGAGAGGAATGGCCTCGGGCGCATCGCCCGGCGCAACGAAAGCGGAAGGGTGGGTCATGGATTGGGTTTCCGGGAATCAGGCCGCCGCAAGCCAGCGGTCGAGCCGGTCGGCGAGTTCGGTGAGGTCGCGCACGATGACATCGGGCGCGATGGGATCGGCCTGCCGCCAGCCGATGCCGGCGCGGTCGAGAAAGGCGCAGCGAAGGCCGGCGCGATGCGCGCCACGCACGTCCGCCTCCGGGTCGTCGCCGATGTGCAGCACCTGATGCGGGGCGCAGTCCAGCCGTTCGCAGGCGGCGTGGAAGATGCTGGGGTGCGGCTTGGCCGCGCCGTGTTCGCGCGCGCCGAGCTGGAAGGCGAAATGCGAGCGCAGGCCGATGCGCGCCAGATCGGCGTTGCCGTTGGTCAGCGCGGCGATCGGGAAGCGCGCCGACAGCCGCGCCAGCGCGGCGGGCACGTCCGGGAACAGTTGCACGCGATTGCGCAAGGCCGCGAATACGGCGAAGGCGGCCTCGCACATAGCTTCATCTTCGCCGGATTCGCGCAGCGCGGTGGCGAGCGCCAACTTGCGCTGCGCGGTGAAATCGTGCGCCAGGTGCGGGTTGGCCTGCGCCACGGCATCGCGCAGTTCCCGCATCTTTGCCAGCGGAAAGCGCCGTGCGGCGCGCGGGGCGTGTGCGGCCAGCCAATCCTGCACGGCGATTTCGGCGCGTTCGATGACCGGCCACACCGGCCAGAGGGTGTCGTCCAGATCGAGCGTCAGCGCGCGGATCGCCACGGCGGCATCAACGGCCTTCCAGCACCACGATTTCCACCCGCCGGTTGCGGGCGCGGCCATCGGCGGTGGCGTTGTCGGCAACCGGGCGATCCTTGCCGATGCCCACGGCGGTGAGCCGCGCTGCATCCACGCCATCCTGGATCAGCGCATCGCGCACGGCCTCGGCACGGCGCTGGCTCAATACCTGGTTGAGGTTGGCGCTGCCCTGGCTATCCGTATGGCCTTCGATCAGCACGGCCTTGCCGGGAGCCCTTCCGACGAACTCGACCACGCGCTGCAGGTTGGCGCGCGCTTCCGGCCGCAGTTTCGCCTGGCCGCTGGCGAAGGCATCGCCGGAGAGCGTCATCACCTGTCCACGCGAATCCGTGGTGGCGGTGAGGGTTTGCAGTTGCTGGCGTAGGCTGTCGGCGGCGGCGAAGGCCAGGTCGGCCTCCTTGCGCGCCAACGCGGCCTCGGCGGCCTGGGCCTGGGCCAGCCGCTTGGCCTGTTCGGCTTCGGCGGTGGAAAGCTCGGAAAGCGCAATCGCGTTGGCGGCCTCCTCCTGCGCGCGCTGCGCTTCCTCGGCGCGGGCGAGGCTTTGCAGGCGCAATTTCTCCGTCTCCAGCCGCGCCATTTCCGCATCGCGGCGGCTGGCTTCGAGCAGGATGCGGCCGTGTTCGCGTTCCAGTTGTTCGAGCTGGCGCTGGTGATGTTCGGCCTCGGCCACGAAGCCGGCGATGTCCAGGCGGCGCTCGGCCACGAACAGCGCCTGCACGCGGTCGCTGCGGCGCGCGATGGCCAGCGCATCGATGGCCTGCCTGGCTTGCAGGCGTTCCACCCGCGCCAGATCGGCGTAGGCGGGGTCGGTGTCGATGCCCTGCAACTGCGCGCGCAGCCTGCCCACGTCCGGATCGAGCTTGGGCGCGGCGCTGGCGGCCATGCAGAACAGCAGCGCCGCCAAGGCGAAAAGATGCCGCTTCATGGCGAACCCCCTTCGCCCAGCAGCTCCAGCCGCAGACGCGCGTTTTCCTCGGTCTTGCGGCTCACCTGCGCGCGCGCGGCCCCGGCACGGGAACGCGCCTGGGCCACCAGGGCTTCCAGTTCGGCCTGCTGCGCCAGCAGCGCAGCGTCCTTCTTCTTGCGCGCGGAAAGCGCGGCCCGCGCATCGGCGAGCTTGCGCTCGGCGCGGGCCAGTTCCACCGGTGCGTAGTCTTCCGCTTCCAGTGCGCGGGCCTGTGAAATGGCGGCCTGCGCGGGGCCGAAATAATCCGGCGGCGGCGTTGCTGCCAGCACCGCCAGTGGCGTCAGGAGCGCAAAAAGTGCGCAGGTTTTGAGTTTGGAGCTGAGGCTTGGCATATGATGCAGGGCGAAGGGGGCATCTCATCGTGACAGGGAAGCATTCTGGAATCGCTCGGGCCATCCCGCAATTCCCGCATGCAGCGTAACGTCCGCAGCCCCCGCAAAATACCAGGGCACCGGGACGCCAACGGGCGAAAACACCAAGGGATGATCGCATGGACATTGGCTATTTTCTGAAACTCATGACCGAGAAGAACGCCTCGGACATGTTCCTGACCACGGGCGCGCCGGTGAACATCAAGGTCGAAGGCAAGCTCTACGCCCTGGGCAGCA
>CAZHXV010000287.1:904-3677 GCA_964536455.1 uncultured Aquimonas sp. | reverse complement strand
CGCGCGACGGCGGCGGACGCTTCCGCTACGAGGCCACCGTCGGCGCTGGCCTGCCGGTGATTTCCACGCTGCGCGACCTCATCGCCACCGGCGACGAGCTGCACGCCATCGAAGGCATCTTCTCCGGCACGCTGGCGTGGTTGTTCAACAGGTTCGACGGCTCCGTGCCGTTCTCCGCCCTGGTGAAGCAGGCGCACGCGCTCGGCTACACCGAGCCGGATGCGCGCGACGATCTTTCCGGCACGGACGTGGCGCGCAAGCTCGTGATCCTGGCGCGCGAAGCCGGGCGCGAGTTGAGTCTTTCCGACGTGGACGTGGAATCGCTGATTCCCGGCGGGCTTGAAAGCGTTTCCGCGCACGCATTCCTGGATCGTCTCCAGGCGCACGACGAGGCGATGGCGCAGCGTCTGGCCGCCGCACGTTCACAAGGCAACGTGCTGCGCTACGTCGCCAGCCTCGACCGCGACGGCAAGGCCAAAGTCGCGCTGCAATCGCTGCCGGAAAGCCACGCCTTCGCGCATTTGAAACTCACCGACAACGTGGTGCAGTTCCGCACCAAGCGCTACTTCGACAACGCGATGGTGGTGCAGGGGCCGGGCGCAGGGCCGGAAGTGACGGCGGCGGGCGTATTCTCCGATCTGTTGCGCGTGGCTTCGGCCCTGGGCGCAAGGGTATGAGCATGGGCATGGGCATGCGATCCGTCACCGCCTTCTCCCCCGCCAGCGTCGGCAACGCCTGCGTCGGGTTCGACATTCTCGGCCACAGCATCGAAGGCCCGGGCGATTGCGTGATGGCCCGCCGCATCGCCGATCCGGCGGTGCGCATCAAGGCCATTCGCGGGCTGGAACTGGTGTTGCCGCTGGCGGCCGAACGAAACACGGCGGGCCGCGCGCTGATGGCGTTGCGCGCGGCGCTCGATCTTTCCTTCGGGTTCGAGATCGAGATCGAAAAGGGCATCCCGCTGGGGTCGGGCATGGGCGGTTCCGCCGCCAGTTGCGTGGCGGCGCTGGTGGCCGCGAACGCCCTGCTGGACAAGCCATTGAGCCGCGCCGAACTGTATCCGTTCGCGCTCGATGGGGAATCGGTCGCCAGCGGTTCGCGCCACGGCGACAACGTGGGGCCGATGCTGCTGGGCGGCCTGGTGCTGACCGCGGCCGAGCGCATGACGCGCATCGAAGTGCCCGATGCCTGGCATTGCGTGCTGGTGCACCCGGATCAGGTGCTGGAAACCCGCCGTGCGCGCGAAGCTTTGAAGGGCGACTACGCGCTCGGCGATTTCGTGCATCAATCCGCGAACCTGGCGCAGGTGCTGGTCGGCTGCATGAAAGGCGACGAAGGCCTGGTGCGCGCCGGTTTCGCGGATGTACTGGTGGAACCGCGCCGCGCGCCGCTGATCCCCGGGTTCCATGCGGTGAAACAGGCCGCACTCGATGCCGGGGCGTTCGGTGCGAGCATTTCCGGTGCCGGGCCGAGCGTGTTCGCGTGGTTCCCGGCGCAGGCGCGGGCGCAGGCCGCTGCCGGGCCGATGCGCGCCGCGTTCGCTGCGGCGGGCTATGCCAGCGAATCCCACGTTTCCAGGATCAACGGCCCGCGCGCGGAGGTGCTGTGATGCGTTTCGTTTCCACCCGCGGCAAGGCCACGCCTGCCGGGTTGTCCGGGGCCATTGCCGCAGGGCTGGCGCCCGATGGCGGGCTGTACGTGCCGGAAAAACTGCCGAAGCTGGCGCTGGGCGATTTCGACGGCGCGGCCACGCTGCCGCAGATCGCCACCGCGCTGCTCAAGCCATTCTTCGCCGGCGATGCGCTGGAATCCGAGCTTGCCGGCATCTGTGCGGAAGCCTTCGATTTCCCGGCACCGCTGCGCGACATGGGCGAGGGGAAATTCCTGCTGGAACTGTTCCACGGCCCGACCGCCGCGTTCAAGGATTTCGGCGCGCGCTTCCTGGCGGCCTGCGTGAAGCGGCTGCGCGCGAACGTTCCGCAGGATCTGACGATCGTCGTTGCGACTTCCGGCGATACCGGCGCGGCGGTCGGCGGCGCGTTCCACGGCGTGCCGAAGGTGCGCGTGGTGATCCTCTATCCCGATGGCCGGGTTTCGCCGCGCCAGGCGCACCAGCTCGGCGCGTTCGGCGGCAACGTGCGCGCCCTGCGCGTGGATGGCAGCTTCGATGCGTGCCAGGCGCTGGTGAAGCGCGCACTCAACGATCCGGAAGTGCAGGCCGCCGTGCCGCTCAGTTCGGCCAACAGCATCAGCCTGGGCCGCCTGCTGCCGCAGATGAGCTACTACGCGAAGGCGTCGCTGGATCACTTCCGCGCGCACGGCGAAAGACTCAACTTCGCGATTCCGACCGGCAACCTCGGCAATGCGCTGGCCTGTATTCTCGCCCGCGGGATCGGCCTGCCGATCGGCGAGGTGCTGCTGGCCACCAACGCCAACGACGTATTGCCGCGCTTCTTCAACGGCAGCGCATACGAGCCGCAGGCCAGCCTCGCCACGCTGGCGAACGCGATGGACGTGGGCGCGCCCAGCAATTTCGAGCGTCTGCGCTGGCTGATTCCGGACGATGCGACATTGCGCGCAGCGTTCCGCGCCGTGTCGGTGAGCGACGAAGAAATCCGCGAAACGATCCAGAACGTCTGGGATGCGCACCTGTTCGCGATCTGCCCGCACACGGCCACGGCGGTGCATGTGCTTGAAACCTTGAAGCCTGCGGGCTCGTGGGCCGTGGCGGCGACGGCGCATCCGGCCAAGTTCGAAAGCATCGTCGAGCCGC
>CAZHXV010000287.1:0-894 GCA_964536455.1 uncultured Aquimonas sp. | reverse complement strand
CGGCAAGCGGGGCGCGCACGTCGCCCCGCCCAGGGCATTGGCGGAGCTGCTGCAACGCCCTGCCGTTGCCGATCCGATGCCTGCCGACTATGCGGCTTTCGTGGCGGAACTGGCGCGCTGAACCATCGGGCCCGCTCCAATTGCCGCAAAGCCGCATCGCTGCTATGATTCGCCGGCTTTGCGTCCCGCCTCGCCGGTTCGCAACGCCGTCCACGCCGCACGTCATCGGCGAATCCACACGCGAAACCGCCATTCCGTTCCGGGGTGCCCGGGCAAGCCGCAAGGCGCGCACGGGTTCGGCAACGGAGGTTCCGCGGAGGCCCAACCCCGGAGCGTTGCAACCGCACAAGCTACGCGGCGCGCTCCCTTATCCAGAGGAAATACCCATGTCCCAGATCACCATGCGCCAGATGCTGGAAGCCGGCGTCCATTTCGGCCACCAGACCCGCTACTGGAACCCCAAGATGGCCCCGTACATCTTCGGTGCGCGCGGCAAGATCCACATCATCAACCTGGAAAAGACGGTTCCGCTGTTCACCGATGCGATGAACTTCATTTCCGGCCTGGCCCAGAAGCGCGGCACCATCCTGTTCGTCGGCACCAAGCGCTCGGCCCGCGAGGCCATCGCCGAAGAAGCCGCGCGCTGCGGCCAGCCCTACGTCTCCGCGCGCTGGCTCGGCGGCATGCTGACCAACTTCCGCACCGTGAAGCAGTCCATCGCGCGCCTGAAGGAACTGGAAGCCGGCGAAACCGACGGCAGCTTCGCCAAGCTGGTCAAGCACGAAGTGCTGGGCCTGCAGCGCGAGCGCGAGAAGCTGGAGAAGTCCCTCGGCGGCATCAAGAACATGAACGGCCTGCCGGACGCGCTGTTCGTGATCGACATCGGCCACGAGG
>CAZHXV010000286.1:0-3695 GCA_964536455.1 uncultured Aquimonas sp. | reverse complement strand
GGTGAAGCACATCCCGGCCAACCGCCTGATGATCGAGACCGACGCGCCGTACCTTTTGCCGCGCACACTCAAGCCGCTGCCGAAGGATCGCCGCAACGAGCCGTGCTTCCTGCCCCACATCGCCGAAGAACTGGCCCGCGACCGGGGCGAACCGCTGGAGATGCTTGCCGCCGCCACCTGCGCCACGGCGAAAGCGTTTTTCCGGTTGGGCGACTGAGGCGGGCTTGCGCCGAAGACGCCGCGGGCCTCACTCGCGCATCACGGCCCCAGGGCGGCGCGGGCGGCGACGGCGCGCAAGGTTTCGGGGTGGCCCGGGCCGAAGTTTTCGCGCAGCAGGGCGATGGCGCTGTCCTGTTCGGCCAATGCGTCCTCGCGCCGGCCCAGCGTGGCGAATGCGGCGGCGCGGGCCTGCCTGATCTGGCTGCGTTCGCTGTAGAGCGCCGTGTCCTTGGGCAAGGCATCGTCCGCTGCCTGCGCCTCTTGCAGCGCCTGGGCACCGTGGCCGTTGCGCGCGAGCAGGTGCGCGCGGTTGGCGCGGGCGACGATGCAGCCCTGCGATGCCGTTTTGCCTGCGTCGCGACAGAGTGCCAGCGCGCGCTCGAGCGAGGCCAGCGCGCCTTCGTCGTCGCCGTGCAGGCGCTGTGCGATGGCGAGCTGGCGCAGTGCGTACAGCTCGTCGGAACTGCCAAGGCGCGCGTACATCGCAACGGCGTCGCGCAGCATGGCCAGCCCTGCTTCGCTCCGGCCGGCATGGGCGTGTTGCAGGCCGCGTTCGGCCATCGAGTTGGCCACCCACGGGTGATCCCCGGGAAAGCTGGCGCGGGCCAGCGCCAGCGCGCGTTCGGTCAGGGCCGTCTGTTCGGCGATGTCGCCGCGCAGGTACGCCAGGTTGGCGAGCGAATCCAGGCTCGACCAGAGATTGGGCGAATCCGGCCCGTGGTGGCGTTCGATCAGCGCGATGGCTTCCTCGAGCAGGGATCTCGCGTTCGCGGTCTCGCCCGCATTGACCGCGATGGCCGCTTCGTTGGACAGCGCCACGATGAAACTTGGATCCTCCGGCGCGCGTTCGCGGTAGAGCCGCACGGCGCGCGAACTGGCCTGGCGCATCGCGGCCACATCGCCGATCTGTTGCAGGATCGCGGCCTGCCCGGACAGCGCATTGGGCAGCGCCGCCGGATTGCCGCCGTCGTCCTTTTCCAGGATCGAAACCACGCGCCCGATGTGCTGCACGGCTTCGGAGGCGTTGCCGCCCATGAAGGCGACGGCGGCCAGATTCATCAGGGTTTCCGCCACGGCCGGGTGGTCGGGGCCGTATTCGGATTCCGCAACCTGCAAGGCCTGGTCGAACAGCGCACGGGCCTCGTCGATGCGGCCCTGGTTGGCGCGGATCTCGCCGAAGTCGTCCAGCACGTCCGCTTGCAGCACCTTGTCGGAGGAAAGCCCGGTACGGGCGTGTTCGAGCGCGGCGTCGAAGGCCTGTTCCACGGTTTGCGGCGCGCCTGACGAGCGCCGCATCGGATCGGCGGCGGTGAACACGGAAACCAGGAACTCCTTCACCTTGCGGGTGCGCTCGGCCTGCACCCTGGCCTGCGCGGCTTCGCGTTCGGCGCGCAAGGCATGGTCGCGCGCGACGCCTGCCTGCCACAGCGCAAGGCCCAGGCCCGCGACCAGCGCCAGCAGCACCGTGCTGGCGCTGCCCACGGCGATGCGGTGCCGCGCCACGAATTTCCTCATGCGGTACGCGGCGGTATCCGGCTGCGCCCAGATCGGGCGGCCATCGAGCCAGCGCCGCAGATCCTGCGCCAGTTGCGCCGCACCGGCGTAGCGGCGCGCGGGTTCAGGTTGCAGCGCGGTGGCGACGATGGTGTCCAGGTCCGCGGAAATACCGCGCACGGCGGTCGTGCCGGTGCCGCCGCGCTTGAACGCCTGGCTCGGCCTCGGCGCGGTTTCCTGTTGCAGTTGCGCCAGCAGCCTTTCCGGTGCGAAGTGGCGTTGCGGATAAGGCATTTCGCCGGTGAGCAGCTCGTACAGGATCGCGCCGAGCGCGAAGACATCGGCGGCGGTGCCGACCGCCTCGCCGCGAATCTGCTCCGGTGCGGCCCAGGCAGGCGAGAACAGGCGCACGCCGGTGCCGGTGAGCTGCGCATCGGCGCTTTCGTCGATGAGGCGCGCGATGCCGAAATCCAGCACCCGCGCACGGCCTTCACCATCGACGAGGATGTTGGAGGGTTTCAGATCGCGGTGCACGACGAGCTGGGCCTGCGCGTGCGCCACCGCATCGCAGACCTGCAACAGCAGCTCCACCCGTGCCCGCGCATCGAGTCGGTCCTGCCCGGCATGGCGCACGATGTCCGTGCCGCGCACGAATTCCATCGCGTACCACGGCGTGCCATCGTCGGCGACGCCGCCATCGAGCAGGCGGGCGATGTTGGGATGATCCAGCCGCGCAAGGATGCGCCGCTCGCGCGCGAAGCGCTCGCGCAGGCCGGGCGAATCCATCAGCGGACGGATCAGCTTCACGGCGACCTGTTGCTCGAAATCGTCGCTGCGCTCGGCGCGCCACACCTCGCCCATGCCGCCTGCGCCGATGCGTTCGATCAGGCGGTAGTGGCCGACGTGCTTGCCGCATTCGGCCACCGGCGCATGCGCGCCGCTTTCGCCCAGCCGCGTCATCACCGTCGGCGCAGCGTGCGCCACATTGGCGTCCAGGATGCTCGATGCGGCGTCGGCGGCGAGGATGTGGCGCAGTTCGGCGGCCAGCGCCGCATCGTCCTGTTCGATCCGCGACAGGCGCGCCTGCCGCTGCGCCTCGTCCAGCGCGAAAAGTTCGTCGAGCAGGGCCGAGGCCTGCTGCCAGCGGGTGGAATCCATCGACATCGGAATGTCCTATTTAGGTGGCGCAGGTTCGCCGAGCACGGCTTGCAGCACGGCGCGCGCCTTGCGCCAGTCGCGCTTGAGCGAAGGCTCCGAGCGGCCGGTGATCTCTGCGATCTCCTCAAGTTCCAGCCCGGCGAAATAACGCATCTCCACCAGCGTGGCGAGCTTCGGATCGAGCGCGGCCAGCCGGGTGAGCGCCTGGTCCAGGCCGATCAGGCGTTCGGCCTGGCCGCCACTTCCGATGCGTTCGGCGATCTCCTCCAACGCTGCATCGTCCGCACCGCCGCCGCGCTTGCCCGCGGCGCGGGCGCGGGCGTGATCCACCACCAGCTGCCGCATCGCACGCGCGGCCAGCGCGAAGAAATGTTCGCGGCTATCCACCGCCATCGCCTCCGGCCGCGCCAGGCGCAGGTACACCTCGTGCACGAGCGAGGTTGCGCCGGGGCCATGATCGTTGCGCGCCACCTGCCGGTGCGCGATGCGTTGCAGTTCGGCATAGACCAGCGCAAAGGCGCGGTCGGCGGCAGCGCGATCTCCCGCGCCCGCCGCCGCCAGCAGCAGGCTCACCTCGCCCATCGTCCCCTCCGCACCCCGATGCGAATGCGGCAGTGTCGCGCCCGGAGCCCGATGGTTTCAACATCACCGTGGGGTTTTGAAACTGGCGACGATCCAGCACCCTTCCAGACGCACCATTCCCGCCGTCCCCGGAACCGCCGAGCCCTCGGCCAAGCCGCAGGTGGGGATCGCAGGTCACAGCCGGGGCCGGGGCGTGGAGTACATGAAATTCGGCGCGCGATAGGTGTCTGGATCGAGGATGC
>CAZHXV010000285.1:0-3697 GCA_964536455.1 uncultured Aquimonas sp. | reverse complement strand
TGGCGGAATTGGTAGACGCACTAGTTTCAGGTACTAGCGCCGCGAGGCGTGGAGGTTCGAGTCCTCTCTTGGGCACCAGACAAAATACGAAAAAGCCCCGCTCCGGCGGGGCTTTTTTGTTGGCGAACGAAGCGCGCGCCAATGCCGCCTCGCGCGTGGCCTCACAGCCGCGCCACGGCCTTCTCCAGCGCCGCGCGGTCGCGCAGTTTCAGCAGGCTCCCGGCGCGGCGGCGAAGGCGGCGGTGCTGGCTTTCGCGGATGACGCCGCGCGCTTCCAGCAGGCTCGTTGGGCTCATGCTGAATTCGGTCAGGCCAAGCGCCAGCAGCAGCTTGGTGTAGCGTACCTGCCCGGCCAGTTCGCCGCAGATCGAGACGGATTTGCGGTGCGCGCGGCCCACGGCGAGGATGTCGTGCAGTACGCGCAGCACCGCCGGATGCATCGGCGAGAGCAGGTCGCCGACGGCGTCGTTGCCGCGGTCGGCAGCGAGCAGGTACTGGATCAGGTCGTTGGTGCCGATCGAGACGAAATCCACGGTGTCGATGACCGAGGCCAGCGCCAGCGCGATGGCGGGCACCTCGATCATCGCGCCCAGCTCCACGTTCTCGGCCACGGCGTGGCCCTCGGCGCGCAGTTCGGCGCGGTACTCCTCGAACAGCGCGCGAATCTTCAGCATTTCCTCGCGCCAGGTCAGCATCGGCACGAGGATGCGCACCGGGCCGTAGGCCGAGGCCCGCAGCATCGCGCGCAATTGGGTACGGAACAGCGCCGGGCGCGCCAGCGAAAGCCGCAGGCCGCGCAGGCCCATGGCCGGGTTGGGTTCCTTTTGCAGCGCGATGCCGGCGCTGTCCTGTTTGTCCGAGCCGATGTCGATGGTGCGCAGCGTCACCGGCTTGCGGTTCATCGCCAGCGCCAGGTCGCGGTAGGCGGCGAACTGTTCCTCCTCGCCCGGTGGCTCGCGCCGGTTGAGGAACAGGAATTCAGTGCGGTACAAGCCCACGCCGTCCGCGCCCAGGCGCACCGCGCGGGTGAGATCCTCGAGCGATTCGGCGTTCGCCATCAGTTTGATGTCGATGTCGTCGAGCGTGCGCGAAGGCGCGTGGCGCAGTTTGGCCAGGGCGCGGCTTTCGCGCGCCTGTTCCTGCTCCAGCTTGCGGTAGCGGCGCAGATCGTCCGGCGCAGGTTCCAGCACGGCCTCGCCGTGGTTGGCATCCACCATCAGGGCTGCGCCGTCGGGAATCCGCGCCACGGCTTCGGGCGGCAGCACCAGCATCGGCAGCCCCAGCCCGCGCGCCAGGATCGCGCTGTGCGAGAGCGGGCTGCCGTGCGTGACGATGGCCGCGACCACGCCGCGCTCGGACAACTGCGCGATTTCCGCCGGCGCCACCATGTCCGTGATCAGCACGTCGCCGGCCAGCCCGATCACCTGTTCCGCGCCGCCTTCCCCGCGCAGCAAGGCCCAGCGCACGCGCGCGATGGCCTGCTCCATGTCCTCGCGGCGGCTGCGCATGTAGGGGTCGTCCATCGCATCGAAGATCGCGGCCAGGCGGTCGCGTTGCAGCTTCAATGCGGTTTCCGCGCGATGCGGGCCGCTGCGGATCAGTTCGTTGAGGCCGATGACAAGGTCCGGATCGTCCAGGATCAGCGCGTGCAGGTCGATGAACTCGCCAAGCTGTTCCTGCGCCAGCGCGTACTGGAGCTGTTCGCGCAACTTGGCCAGTTCGCCGCGCGTCACCGTGATGGCGGAAGCCAGCCGCGCGATTTCCGCATCCACGTCCTCGGGCGGAAGCGGTTGCTCCTCGATGTCCGCGATGTGGGGTGCGCGTATCCGTGCGCGGCCCAGGGCGAGGCCCTTGGAAACCGCGACGCCGGAAAATGCGCTTCTCATTCGCCCTCGTCGAAACCCCGTTCGAACAGCATGGCCACCGCATCCGCGGCGGCCTGTTCGTCCTCGCCATCCACCTTCAGAACGATGGTGCTGCCCTTGCCGGCGGCCAGCAGCATCACGCCCATGATGCTTTTCGCGTTCACCGCGCGGCCCCGGCATTCCAGCGTCGCCGCGCTCTTGAAGCCGGCCAGCAGGTTCACCAGCTTGGCCGCCGCGCGCGCGTGCAGCCCGAGTTTGTTGACGATGGCCAGGCGGCGTTCAAGCATGATCGAGCACGACTCCGGTTTTGCCGCCGCTCACGGCGGTCTGCGCGAGTTGATCCAGGGGAAGGTCTGGATAATTGCAGACCCGCAGCAGCATCGGAAGATTCAACCCCGACACCCGCCGTGCCGGCGTTCCGAGCGCAGTCAGTTTCGCCGCCAGATTGCTCGGCGAGGCGCCATAGAGATCGGTGAGGATCAACACCCCCGCGCCCTTGTCCACGCGCCGCATCGCCGCGCTGGCCTGCGGCAGCAATGCCGCAGGATCCTCCTCGAAACCCACCTCGAACGTCTCCAGCGCCAGCGGCACGCGCCCCAGCAGGCGTTCCAGCAACGCTGGGTAGTGCGCCGCCGTGCCGGTATGGGTGATGAGCAGGATTCCGACATTCATTGCGGCATGGTAACCAATGGCCATGACGCCCGACACCCGCGCGGCGATACCTCCGATCAGCGGTACACCAGCACCGGAATGGCCGAATGGGTGAGCACCTTCTGCGTTTCGCTGCCCAGCAGCAGGGCGCTGAGGCCGCGGCGGCCGTGGGAGGCCATGAAAATGAGGTCGCAGCCGTTCTGTTCGGCGGCGGCGATGATGCCTCCCCAGACGGTTTCCGCATCCTCGATCTTCACCTCGCAAGGCACTTGCGCGAGGCGGATCTTCTCGGCGGTGGCCTGGGCGTGGCGGCGGGCAGTGTCGCGTGCCGCTTCGCGCAGGGCGGCCTGGTCGAGGTAGGCCTGTTCGGCGAAGGTGATGGGGTAGGCTTCCGCACCGCTCCACACCAGCACTTCCGCGCCAAGCCGCTGGGCCAGTTCGATCGCACCCTCCACGGCCTTCAGCGAAAGTTCCGAGCCATCGGTGGGAACCAGGAATTTCCTGAACATGGCGGTTTTCCTCGTGGATTGGAATGGAGCCATTGTCCGGCCATCGACATGAATGGCCTTGATCGGGATCAAGCGCGGCTCAAAACCAGAACCGTAGCCCCGCCATCCATTGTCCGCCATCGTGGGCCGGGCCGTCTTCCCATTCGTAGCCCACGTACGGGGCGAAATCCGGGCGGATTTCATAGCGCAGCTTCAGCCCGGCGTGCAGCACGGTATCGCCGCTTCCGGTGCCGCGTTCGGGATCGGCCTTGCCGTGCAGGGTGAATCCCAGTTCCGGCGTGAGGATGAGGCGATCGGTGAACAGCAGTTCGTATTCGCTGGAGAGGCGCAGCAGCGCGTGGCCGGATTCGCCGAAGTATGCGGTGGCTTTCAGCTCGAACCAGTACGGCGCCAGCCCCTGCACACCGAGGGTGGCGTAGCTGCGTGCCGGGCCGGGGCGGGTCTCGTGGCGGACGCCGGCGACCCAGTCCCACCACGGGGAGAGGGCGTGGCTGTAGAGCAGTTCGAGGCTTGAATCCGTGCTGCGGCCCGCTTCGCGCTCGCCTTCGGCATGCAGCCGCAACTTGTGCAGGTCGCGCCCCAGCCAGCCATCGAATTTCCATGCAAAGGCGGAGGCATCTTCGCCCTGTCGCCAGCCGAACTCTTCGAACTTTGCCATCGCGTGGAGGGCGT
>CAZHXV010000284.1:0-3698 GCA_964536455.1 uncultured Aquimonas sp. | reverse complement strand
GGCGATCCTCACCGAACGCCCTGCCCGATGCCACCCCACCGTCGCCTTCAATCCTCGAAACCGTGCCCGAAAAGGAAGTCTTCATCGCAGGATTGCACCTTCACGTCGTCCACGTACCAGCCGTGCGGTTCGCGCCCCACGGCCACGTCGGTGAGTACGCGGAAGCGCAGGCGCACGGTCTGGCCGGTGTAGTCGGTGAGGTCGGCGCGGGTTTCGCGGTACGGGATGGCGCCGCACCAGGCCTCCCGGCTGCCGCCGTAGAACGGCCCGGTGTACGGCGTGGAAAGCTGGCCGCTGCCGATCTGCCGCCAGGTTTCGCCGTCGTCGTTGCTGACCTCCAGGAAGCCGCCGTCCCAGCACAGGCCCGGATCGTTGTCCACTTCCTCGATGGTGACGTCGCTCATGAAGCCAAGGCTCACCGGCACCTGTCCTGCCGGCAGGGCGATGGGCGGCGAGATCAGGCGCTGGTCGGAGGTGGTGGAAACATCCACGGCGAGCCAGGCGTTGGCACCGGAATTGGGGCGCGCCGCGCTCGTGGCCCAGGTCTGTGCGCCGGTGCTGCCGGCCGTGCTCCAGCCGGCGGTGCCGGTTTCGACATTGTGCGAATACAGCGTCCTTGCGTTCTGCCCGGCAAAACACTGGCCCGCCGGCGGCACGGTGGTGAAGCTGTGCGTGGCCGAATCGCTGCCGGTGCCACAGGTGTTGTCGCCGCGAACGCGCCAGTAATAGCGGGTTTCGGTGGCCAGTTCCTGGACGATGGCGACACTGGTGACACCCTCGCCCACGGTACGCGAGAACACGATATCGGCGAAGGCGGCATCGCTGGCGACTTCCACCGTGTAGTGCTGGATGCCCGGCATGGGCGCCCAGGCCAGCGTCGGCAGCACGGAAACGATGGCGTCCTCGGCGGGTGCGACCGGCACCGGCGTGGCGGGCACGCCCTGGAACAGATCCAGCCGCAATGCCACCGAATGCGGTGAACCGGCGCCGCCATGCGCGCCGGAGACGATCACCTCATACCTGCCGCCGGGGGCGGCTGCGGTGTTGCCGATGGTGAGCGTGCTTGCACCGGGCGCGGTGGTCACCGGATTGACGGTGAGGGTTTGCGTGGCCCCTGCCGGTACGCCGCTCACCGACAGCGCAACCGGCGGGACGAACGCCGGCCCCAGCGTCAACGGATACACCGCATCGTCGCCGGCGCAGACCGCGCGCGTGGTGGGGGTGGCGAAGAGGTAGTGGCAGTATTCCGGTTCGAGGAAGCCGTTGGTCGCGGTCGAATTGGTGGTGGCGCTGCCGCTGGCATCCACGCCCAGGCCGAACTCGGCGAATTGTTTCCAGAGGCGGCAGGTATCCACGCCTTCGAACGGCGCGGCGTTGGCCGCGGCGATGACGCCATCGCGGACATCGAGGAAGGAGGGGCCGCAGGCGGTGTTCTTCAGGCCTTCGACGATGTAGAACATGGCGCGGATGTTGCCCTTGTCCACACTTGTGCCGGTGAAGTGGTCGATGGCCGGCTCGTAGCCGTAATCGTCCACCAGCGCCCAGGTCGCCTGCCAGTAGACCTGCGCCCATTTTTCGCCGACGCTGTGCGGCCCGCCCGCCGTCCGGATGCTTTGGTACGTCCACGTGTTGCCGGCGGGATCGGGATCGTAATGACTCGTGCGCAGGCCCACGCCGGCGGTGTCCTGGCCCATCACGTAGGTGCCGATGCCGCGTCGCCGCGTCGTCGCATCGGCTTGGGTGTAGTACAACGCCCACCAATCCGAAAAGCCTTCGCCCGGCTGCTGCTCATTGGCCAGGCAGCCCGCGCTGCCCGGCCCGCCGACCAGCCGGTTGGAAATGCCGTGGCCGTATTCGTGCGCGATGATGCCGTTGTCGAAATCGCCGTCGCGGTACGGCGCGACATGGGTCCATCGGTACATCTGCATCCGCGGCCTGGCCCCATCCGGGGGCGTCGCGAAATTGGCGTTGTTGACCCCGCCGCCATCCTGCACTTCGGCCAGCACGTAATCGCCATCGAGACCGCCGTTGCCGTAGTTGCTGGCCTGGAAGTTGCCGCTGACTTCGTCGAAGCCGAAGGGATGGGCCACGTCGTGCATCATGTTGGCCATGTAGAACATGTTGGCCGCCGCCGCCGGGCGGTAGGCGTTCGGCTCCTGGGTCAGATCGAGCGCGAAGACGCATGAAAGCGAAGCGTCGCAATCCGGCGTATCGCCAGGATCCGGAACATTGTCGTTGACGAAATCCAGGTACGCATGGACGTTGTTGCCCTGCGTGCCGGTGAATTCGGCGCCATCCACGCCATCGGTATCGTGCCAGCCGAACGGCGAGGCGAAGTTGTGCGGATCGGTCAGCGTGGCGCGGCCATCGGCGGGCGCCGCCGGCGTGGCGTGGCCCGGGCTCTCGACCGGCAGCGCGAATACCTTGTACGCAGCCTCGTCCACCCAGCTGGTTCGCGTCCAGACCTCGCCGGTCTGCGCGTCAACCGTGAAATCGGCGATGTCCCCGCCACCGGGTTCCCACACCTGGAAATTCCAGACCAGGCGGGCTTGCGCGCCCACTGGCAACAGCATCAGCCGCGCATCCAGCGTCTGCGTGGAAAGCCAGGGCGCTTCCAGCACCGTGCTGCGCTGCGCATCCTTTCCCGTGGCGATCCGCACGACCGGCCCGGCAGCGCGGCCCAGGTTCGCGGCAGCCGCCGCCACGGCGGCTTCCGGCTCGATCGCGGGCGTGGTGCGGTTCACCGCCTCGGCCAGGTTCGGCAAGAAGCGGTTGTTCACCATCAGGATGCGCCCGTCGTCGTCGTTGACGTGCACCTGCAACTGGGCCTGGTACACCGGCAAGCCGGCGTGCTTCTGGCGCAGGTACAGGTGCCGCACCGGGCTGGCCGGGCTTTTCACCTCGTCGGTGACCTCGTATCCGGCCACGTCGGCATCGGAAAGGCCCAGCAGCGCGGCGTTGTTGCGCACGAAATCCAGCGCGATGGTACGGGCCTGCCCCGGTACCGGCACGGTGAGGTGGCCGACCCTGTTCGACAGTGTGCGGGTGACGCCGGTATCCGCGTCGATCTCATAGCGCAGTTCCGCCACCTGCGAACCTAGCGCGGCGAGTGCGCCTTGCTGCATCGCGTTCGGGCCGCGCCTGGCCGTGGCCGGCAACAACCGGCGCGCATCGTAATGACGGCCATGCGTGCTGGCGGCCGCCTGCGGCTGCGCCGGGGAAGGCACGACGGCATGGGCGACCGGGACGGCGAGCACGGCGGCGATGGCGCCTGCGAGGATTGCCGATGAAGGCCGGACGATGCGCTGCATGAAGCTCCCCCGATGGCGATACCGACAGGCCGACCGCGTGCGGGGAGCCTTTCGATTGGGTCTGCGAACCTGGATTGTGGCCGTTGCGTTCTGGCCTGTCGATCAGGTTCGCGGCAGGGTCACGCCCACCTGGCCCTGGTACTTGCCGCCCCGGTCGCGGTAGCTGGTTTCGCAGGGTTCGTCGGATTCGAAGAACAGCATCTGCGCCACGCCCTCGTTGGCGTAGATCTTCGCCGGCAGCGGCGTGGTGTTGGAGAACTCCAGCGTCACGTGGCCTTCCCATTCCGGTTCCAGCGGCGTCACGTTGACGATGATGCCGCAGCGCGCATAGGTGGACTTGCCGAGACAGATGGTCAGCACGCTGCGGGGGATGCGGAAATACTCCAC
>CAZHXV010000283.1:0-3711 GCA_964536455.1 uncultured Aquimonas sp. | reverse complement strand
ATCCCGAACTGATCGCGCGCCTGCCGGCGCTGGCGCGCGGCGACGCTTCCCCGCAGGTGCGTCTGGCCGCCCTGCGCCGCATCGACGATTTCGCCGTGATCGCGGAACTGGCCACGCACGAACCGGACGCTGCCGTGCGTGCTGTCGCCCGGCAGCGGTACCTGAAGGCGCTGCTGGATGCGGCAACGCCGTTGCCTTCGCGCGAAGCGGCCATCGGCTCGGAAACCGATGCGGACGTGCTGGCGGAAGTCGCACAGCAGGCCAGCGAAACGCCGCTGCGCAAGCTCGCCTTCGCGCGCCTGGAACACGCTTCCAGCCTCAAGCCGGGCCTCATCGCCGAACGCTGCCTGCGCGATCCCGATCCTGGCATTCGCCTGTGGCTGCTGGAACGGATCGAGGATGCCGCCACGCTGGGCCGCATCGCCGAGCGCGCCCGCAAGACCGACAAGCACCTCGCGCGCACCGCCCGCGAACGCGCTTTGGCGGCACGTCTGGCCGCCGGCGATCCAGAGGCCACGCGCGAACGCACCTTGGCGATCTGCGAAGAACTGGACGCGCTGCGGCGCGAGCGCCCCGGCGACTGGGAAACCCGCCGCGAGCAGTTGCGCAGCGAATGGGAACGCCTGGCGCCGCGCCTGGACGATGCGATGGTCACGCGCGTGGAAGGCTACTTCGCCGCCTTCGATGCGCCGCCCGCGCCTGAACCTGAAATCGAACCCGAGCTCGCTTTTCCCGAAGCCACGCCCGACGACGTCGCGCACGTTGCCCACCTGGCCGTCTCACGCACCCCCGATCCTGTGCTGGCCGCGCTCGCGGCGGAGCTTTCCGCCCGCGCCCCGCGCCTTGCCCCGCGCGAGCTGGAAGACCTGGAACGGCGCTGGCTCAAGCGGCTGCGGCAGGTGGAACCGTTGCTGCCCGAAGAACAGGAACAGGAGCATCGTTTCCGCGAACAGGCCACCGCACTGCACCGCCGTTTCGAGGAAGCCGCCGCCGCGCGCGAAGCTGCGCTCGCGCAGTTGCCCGCGCTCGCCGGGGAGCTTTCCGGCGCGGTGGCGCAAGGCTCGCTGCGGCAGGCACGCGAACTGGAAACCCGCATCGAAGCCTTGCGCAAGATCGCAGGCGAACGCATCCCGCGCGCACTGGCCACGCGCATCGGCGAGGCGCTGGCGGAACTGGCGCGGCTGGCGCAGTGGCAGCACTGGTCGAACAACAAGGCCCGCGCGCGGCTGTGCGAGGAGATCGAAGCCCTGCACGGCAGCGGCCTGCACCCGGATGCCGTGGCCGCCAAGGTCAAGGAAGCGCAGGCCCAGTGGCAGCAACTGGACGAGGCCGAGCAGCGCCCCGGCGCCGCGCCCCACGAACACCCGATGCAGCGCCGCTTCCGTGCCCTGTGCCACCACGCGCTGGCCCCGGCGAAGGCCTATTTCGCCAAGCGCCACGAATTGCGCGATGCCCGCCGCGAGGATTTCTCCGGCGTCCTGGCGCGGATCGGGCAGCAACTGGCGCAGCCGGCCATGCCCGCTGGCGAACTCATCGCCGCGCGCCGCCGCGCCACCGATCTCCTGCGCCGCCTGGACGAACTGGAACCGTCCGCCCGGCGCGACGTCAGCCGCGCGCTGCGCGAAAGCCTGACGAAGATCGACGCGGCCATTGCCGCCAGCGAAGCGGCCGCCGCCGACGCCAAGCGCAAGCTCATCGCCCGGCTGCGGCGGGATGTGCTGCACGCGGAGCCCGCCGCCGCACTGGCGGCCGCGCGCGCTGCGCAGGCCGAGTGGAAAACCCTGCCGCGCGCCGCGCGCGACACCGACGATGCCCTCTGGAGCGAACTGCGCGACCTCGTCCAGCCGCATTTCTCCCGCGCCGAACAGCAGCGCGCCGAAGCCGCCGCCGGCGAAGCGGCGCAACGCGACGAAGCCCGCGCCATCCTTGCCGAGCTGGCGGAGCTGGCGCACGACGACCACATCCAGGCCATCGACTCGCGTCTCGCCGCGCTCGATACCCGCTGGCGCGCCCTGGAAGCGCAGGCGCGTCCGGCGCGCCGCGAAGACGCGGCCGCACCCGCGCGCGGCCGCCGTCCACTGCCCGCCGCATCGCCGCCCATCGCCGATGCCCGTGCCTACGCCAAGGCCGTGGCCGCCGTGCGCGAGCGCGAAACCCGCCGCCGCAACGCCCGGCGCTCCGCGGAACTCCTTGCCATCCTCGAAGCCGCGCGCCTGCTCGACCAGATGGAACGCCTCGGCGCGGAAGCCCCCGACGACAAACGCGCCAACCTGCGCGAACACCTCGAACGCCTGCCGCTGCCGCCCGACGCCCGCACCGCGTTGGCCGCGCGCCTGGCCGCTGCCTTGCAACCGGAAGGCGAGCTGCCGCTGGACGCCGCGCCCTCCGATGCGACGGATGCCCTCGCCCAGGCCGAAGAGCTGGCCGTGCTCGCAGAACTCGCCACCGACCTGGATTCCCCGCCCGACGCCCGCGACCTGCGCCGCCGCATCCAGATCCGGCGCCTTTCCGAACGCCTCGGTGGTGGCCCGGAGTCTTCCGGCAACGAGGAAATCCGCTCGTTGCTGTTGCGCTATCTCAGGTTGTGCGGCGTTCCCTTCCGGGCCCGCACGACACTCACCGAACGCTTTGCGCAGGCGGTGGCACGAAGCACATCCTGAGACACGGCGCAATGTGGATCGCGCCGGTCGTCCGGTTGCGATGGGCGCAGGCAACAGCGGGGTGTCGCGCCGTCCATGCGGTGCGCAACGGCGCGTCAAACGCCCGAAAACGAAATGGCCGCCCGGAGGCGGCCATCGCTGTCGGAGCGGGATGCGCTCACTTCTTCTTCGGCGCCACCATCATGATCATCTGGCGGCCTTCCAGCTTGGGCCGCTGTTCGATCACGACTTCTTCCTTCATGTCTTCCTCGATGCGCTGGGTCATCGCCAGGCCCAGCTCGGTATGGGCCATCTCGCGGCCCTTGAAGCGCACCACCACCTTCACGCGGTCGCCGTCGGCGATGAAGCGGCGCATGTTGCGCAGCTTGATCTGGTAATCGCCTTCGTCGGTGACGGGGCGGAACTTCAGTTCCTTGATCTCGACCTGCTTCTGTTTCTTCTTGGCCTCGTTGGCCTTTTTCTGCTGTTCGAAGCGGAACTTGCCGAAATCCATGATCTTGCAGACCGGCGGATCGGCATTGGGCTGGATTTCGACCAGATCAAGGCCGGCATCTTCAGCCATGCGCAGGGCTTCGTCGCGCGAGAGCACGCCGACCATTTCGCCATCGGCACCGATCACGCGCACCTTGGGCACGCGGATCTCGCCGTTCTTACGGTTCAGCTTGTCGGTATTAATTCAAACATCCTCAATGGGTTAGGGTGCAACCTGCACGCCGTTTCAGGCGTGCGGGCCTTGTTCTTCACGCAGCTTCGCGACGAAGGCATCGAGCGTCATCGACCCCAAATCCTCCCCCGAGCGCGTGCGCACTGCAACGGTTCCATTTTCCCTCTCGCGGTCGCCCGCGACGAGCAGATACGGAATGCGTTGCAGGGTGTGCTCGCGGATCTTATAGCCGATTTTCTCGTTCCTCAAGTCCACATCGACACGGAAGCCTTGATTTGCAAGGGCTTTTGCGACGGAGGCGACGTAATCGGCCTGCGCATCGGTGATGTTCAGCGCCACCGCCTGCACTGGCGCGAGCCAAGCGGGGAAGAGGCCGGCGTGGTGTTC
>CAZHXV010000282.1:0-3733 GCA_964536455.1 uncultured Aquimonas sp. | reverse complement strand
CAGAATTGGGCCGATTCGGTGGCCGGCGACATGGAGCGCCACTATTCGCCGGGGCGCACCTGGGAGGCGCTTGCCCGCGCCGCCTTGCAACTGGTCAAACCGGGGGATGTGCTGGATATCGCTTCCGGCGACGGCGTACTGGCCGAACTGCTGGCGCCGCGCGCCAGACGCTATGTCTGCATCGATTCCAGCCCGCGCGTGGCCACTGCTGCGCGCGAGCGCCTGAAACCGCTTCCGAACGTGGAAGTGCTCGAGGGCGACATGCACGCGCTCGATTTTCCCGCCGGAAGCTTCGATCTCGTGCTGTTGATGCACGCACTCACCTACGCCGCCGCGCCTGCCAAGGCGCTGCTTGAATCGGCGCGCGTGCTGCGGCCTGCCGGGCAGTTGCTGGCCACCACGCTGCACCGGCACGAACATCGCAATGTGATCGAGCCTTACGGCCACGCCAATCTTGGCTTCACCGCCAGGGAACTGGCGCGCCATGCCACGAAAGCCGGTTTGCGCGTGCTCACCTGCGAAGTGATCGCCCGCGAGAAGCGACCGCCGCATTTTGAAGTCGTGTCCTTGCTGGCGGAGAAGGCGTGAACGCGCTGCCTTGGCGGAACCCGGCGCGTGTGGCGGCGCTGAACGCCGCGCTGGCCGAACGCATCCTCATCATCGACGGTGCGATGGGCACGATGCTGCAGGAACACAACCTTGCCGAAGCCGACTATCGCGGCGAACGCTTCGCGCCGGGCAGCGACGCGGCTCGGGCATGCGGTCACGACCTCAAGGGCGACAACGACCTGCTCACGCTCACGCGCCCCGACCTGATCGCCGCCATCCACACCGCATACCTGGATGCCGGTGCCGATCTGATCGAAACCAACACCTTCAACGCCACGGCTATCAGTCAAGCCGATTATCGACTCGAACATCTGGTGCGCGAACTGAACTTCGAGGGCGCGCGCCTGGCGCGTCGCTGCTGCGACGAAGCCGAAACGAAAACGCCGGGCAAGCCGCGCTTCGTCATCGGCGTGCTCGGCCCGACCAGCCGCACCGCCTCCATCAGCCCGGACGTGAACGATCCAGGCTTCCGTAACACCAGCTTCGACGAACTGAGCGCCAATTACCGCGAAGCCGCCGATGGCTTGATCGACGGCGGTGCGGATACGCTGATGGTGGAAACCATCTTCGATACCCTCAACGCCAAGGCCGCCCTGTTCGCCATCGAGGAAGTCTTCGAGGCGCATGGCGCACGGCTGCCGGTGATGATCTCCGGCACCATTACCGATGCTTCCGGGCGCACGCTGTCCGGCCAGACCGCCGAGGCTTTCCTCACCTCGCTGGCACACAGCCGTCCGCTTTCCATCGGGCTGAACTGCGCGCTCGGTGCACGCGAACTGCGGCCCCACGTGGAGGCGCTGGCGAGTCTGGCCGACTGCTTCATCAGCGCGCATCCCAATGCCGGCCTGCCCAATGCTTTCGGCGGTTACGACGAAACACCGGAAGACATGGCCGCCACGCTGCGGGAGTTCGCCGAATCTGGCCTGGTGAACCTGATCGGTGGCTGCTGCGGCACTACGCCGGCTCACATCGCCGCATTGGCAGAGGCCGTGCGCGGACTGGCTCCGCGCGCATGGTGTCATCAGGCGTGGTGATGCGAGATAGCTGCTCCAGGGCTTCTGGTGAGCTCCGATTGGACGACATTGGCATCCAGGGGCATCGAAGAGCGCGCCCCGCGCCGATGTGATAACAAGAAAAATCATGTAGTTACTCCATGTTGCATCGCGCTTCCCCGAAGCGCGGTGGCGCATGCGAGGGCGATGCGGGCGCTGCATCTAAGAATTTGTCACCTACCGGAAGAGCCCCGGATGTAATACATGGATTACCGCGCATGCTGCGGCGGGGAAGTTGGCTGGCCAGGCGGCGCGGGGGGACGAAACCGCATTTGGTTCGTCCGAGCTTGGGATCCGCTTTTGAAATCCGATGCCATGTTGCCGTCGATGTCCATCGCTGTTGCGTCCAATCCAGCCGAGCCTGCGGTGCTGGATCGGCTCAAGTTGGTGCAAGCACCCTCGTCCGCGCGGGCGTTGGATGTATCGCCGCAGACCAAGCCACCCGGTGAGGTGGTCGCCTACGAACACCTGCTGCGGGCGATCATGTGTCTGTACGAAGGAGGCGAATCCTGCTGGGAGAGCGCGCTGAACGAGTTGACGATGGCGATTCCGGGCAGCCAGGGCCTGTGGATCGAGCATGCGCCGTGTACCCATCCTGCGCCGCGCCGTGGTTTTACTTCCGAGCACTTTGCGAGCGCGTACATGAGCGGTTTTCATCTGCTCGATCCATTGGCGGGCGAGGATCGTGTGCACCACATGGCAGCGTCGATGCGGCCGATGCGAATCGACGAGGTGGTGGAGTCGTGCATATTCGAGCGCAGCGCGTTTGCCTGGAGCTTCCTCGCCGCACAGGGTGGGCTGGCCTATGGCCTGGGCGTGTGCTTTCCGGTCGGGCCGGGGCGGCTTGCGCGACTGTGGCTGTTTCGCCCGAACGAGCGGAATTTCGGGGATGGCGACATCCGCGTACTGCACCACTTCGCGGCGCAGGCCAGTTGCCTCCTGCGGCAGCAGGCCGAACATCGAAAGGTGGTATCCGAGCGGGCGGATGCGGTGGCCTTGCTCGATGAACTGGACATACCCTACTTTATCGTCGATCAGGATGCGAAGTTGCTGTCCACCAACACCGCAGCCAAACGCCTGATCGGACACGGCCCCTTGAGCCTGCGTGGCGATACCCTGGGCGCCAAGAGCGGTACAGAAGACGAGGGCCGGAACCCGATCGTCGAGCTGATCGAAGAACACCAGTCGCGGCCAGGCCGCAGCCGCAAGCGCGGGTACGCGGTGGCGAGACTGCGCGACGACTCCAGTTTCCGGGCTCGATGGTTTGCTTTCGCCGTGCGCCTGCACTCCACCGGGCGCGGGGAAAGGGCGCGTTACGCGATCATCGTCAGCGATGCCGAGAAAGCCGATGTCCGGATCGGGATAGACCAGCTACGGCACCTGTTCGGGTTCACACCGACGGAGGCGCGGGTGATGCAGGCACTGCTGGATGGCCATACCACCACGGCCATCGCGGACATCATGTGGGTACGCAGCGATACGGTGCGTACCCACATCAAGAGCCTGCTCGCCAAGACCGGCCTGCGCAGCCATACCGAACTCCAGAAGCTCCTGATGCGGATCGTGCCGGGATTCCGAACCGATTGAAGGATGACGCCGAATCCTCCGCCGCCCCGTGCGAAGGACGCACCGAACGGCGGAGACGAGGGGATTACTTCGTCCAGCGCTTCAGCCAATCCGTCACTTCGTGATGCCACTGGATGCTGTTCTGGATGCGCAGCACCCAATGGTTCTCGTCCGGGAAGTACAGGAACTTGGATTCGATGCCGCGCCGTTGCAAGGCGGTGAAGGCGGAAAGACCCTGATCCAGCGGCACGCGGAAATCCTGCTGGCCCTGCACCACCATCATCGGCACGCGCCATTTGGCCACATGGTTCACCGGGTTGAACTTCTCGTAGTTCGCCGGATTCTCGTACTGAGTGCCGCCGTTTTCCCATTCGTCGAACCACAGTTCCTCGGTGACGTAGCCCATCGAGCGGTTGTCGAACACGCCGTCGTGGTTCACCAGGCACTTCCACGGTTCATTCCAGTTGCCGGCGATCCAGTTGATCATGTAGCCGCCGTAGCTGGCG
>CAZHXV010000281.1:3208-3738 GCA_964536455.1 uncultured Aquimonas sp. | reverse complement strand
ACCAACGCCCTCGAGTCGGGGCGCGTGCACCACGCCTTCCTGTTCACCGGCACGCGCGGCGTCGGCAAGACCACCATTGCGCGCATCTTCGCCAAGAGCCTGAACTGCGAACGCGGCATCGGCGCGGAGCCGTGCGGGGTGTGCGAGATCTGCCAGTCGGTGGATCAGGGCCGCTTCGTCGATCTTCTGGAAATCGACGCGGCCTCCAACACCGGCGTGGACGATGTGCGCGAGGTGATCGAGAACGCGCAGTACCTGCCTGCGCGCGGCCGCTACAAGGTGTATCTGGTGGACGAAGTCCACATGCTCAGCAAGAACGCCTTCAACGCATTGCTGAAAACGCTGGAGGAGCCGCCGGAACACGTGAAGTTCCTGCTGGCCACCACCGATCCGCAGAAATTGCCGGTGACGGTGCTCTCGCGCTGCCTGCAATTCAATCTGAAGCGGCTCACGCAGGTGCAGATCGCCGGCCAGATGCGGCACATCCTCGATGCCGAACACATCGCCGCCGAAGATGGCGCCATCGCGCA
>CAZHXV010000281.1:0-3198 GCA_964536455.1 uncultured Aquimonas sp. | reverse complement strand
GCGATGGCCTGTCGCTGCTGGATCAGGCGCTGGCCTTCGGTGCGGGCGGGCTACGCGACGAGGACGTGCGGGCGATGCTGGGCACCGTGGATCGTTCGCAGGTGTCGGCGCTGCTCGATGCGCTCGCTGCATCCGATGGCGCGGCGCTGATGCAGGCCGCCGCGACGATCGCCGGTTTCGCGCCGGATTTTTCCGCCGTGCTCGATGCCTTCGCGCTGGCGCTGCACCGCATCCAGTTGCGCCAGCTCGTGCCGGGCACGGAGGTGGAGGAGGGCGGTTTGGATCCCGCGCCTTATGCGCAATCCACGCCGCCGGAACTGATCCAGCTCTGGTACCAGATGGCCCTGCTCGGCCAGCGCGATCTGGAACTGGCCCCCAGCCCGCAGGTCGGCTTCGAGATGACGCTGCTGCGGATGCTGGCGTTCGCGCCGGGCGAAACGGCGGCCATGCCTTCGCCAACGCGCACGGCATCCGCGCCGCAGGCGATGCCCGCGCGCGCGGCAGCGTCGCAGGAAGCAGCGCGCCCGGCGCCCATCCAGCACGTGGCCGAATCGCCGCCGCCGGTGGCCTATCGCCCCGAGACGCGCAGTTTCGAGCCGCGCGATCCGGGCCTGCGCGATACCCATCTGCGCCGTCCGGAGCCGCGCCGCGAAGAACCGCCTGTGCAAGCCGCCGCTGCCGCATCGCTGCCGCTCGACACCGCCGAGGACTGGATCGCCGTGCTGGCACGCGCCAGCCTGCGCGGGCTGGCGAAGGAGCTGGCGTCGAACCTGCATTTCGTCGGGCTCGATGGGGAAACCCTGCGCGTGCACTTGCTGCCCGCGTTCGCGCCGATGAACAACCCGGCGCTGGAAAAGGAGCTGGTCGCAGCCCTGGCCCAGGTGCTCGGCTTCGTGCCGCGCCTTGCCTACGTGGCCGCGCCCAATGCCGCCGCGCGCACCTTCGGCGACCACCTCAAGAGCGAGCGCGATGCGCGCCAGCAACAGGCCGAGAGCGATTTCTCCGGCGATCCGGCGGTGCGGCATTTCCTCGACGAGGGCGCGCGCATCCGGCCCGATTCCATCCGCCCGCGCTGATGCTGCGCGGCCCGTATCGAACCCATTCCAAGGAAAACCCCATGCGTGGACAACTCGGCAACCTGATGCAGCAGGCCCAGAAGATGCAGGAAAACCTCAAGCGCGCGCAGGAGGAACTGGCGCAGCTTGAAGTCACCGGCCAGGCCGGCGCGGGCATGGTGAAAGTCGTCCTGAACGGCAAGATGGCCGTGCGCCGCGTGCAGATCGACAAGGCTGCCGTCGGGGACGATGTGGAAATGCTCGAAGACCTGATCGCTGCGGCCTTCAACGATGCGGTGAACAAGGCCAACGAGGAAAGCGGCAAGCGCATGCAGGGTGTGACGGCGGGATTGCCGATTCCGCCGGGCATGAACATTCCGGGCCTGTTCTGATCCGCTTCCGCAGCCGCGCGCGATGAGCACGTCGCCCCTGCTCGACGAATTGGTGCAGGCCCTGCGCGTGCTGCCTGGCGTCGGGCAGAAAAGTGCGCAGCGCATGGCTTATCAATTGCTCGAACGCCACCGCGACGGTGGAAAACGTCTTGCGCACGCACTGGAAAAGGCGATGGACGGCATCGGCAACTGCACGCGCTGCCGCAACTTCAGCGAAACGCAGGTGTGCGCCCTGTGCGCGAACCCGGTGCGCGATGCGGCGCAGCTTTGCGTGGTGGAAATGCCCGCCGACCAAGCCGCGATCGAACAGGCCACCGGCTATCGCGGCCTGTACTTCGTGCTGCTGGGAAAGCTCTCTCCGCTCGATGGCCTGGGCCCGCGCGAACTGGGGCTGGATGCGCTGGGCGAACGCCTGGCGCAGGGCATCGTGAGCGAACTCATCATCGCCACCAACCCGACCGTCGAGGGCGAAGCCACCGCGCATTACCTGTCGCAACTGGCGCGCCGCCACGACGTGAAAGCCAGCCGGCTGGCGCATGGCGTGCCGCTGGGCGGGGAACTGGAATACATCGACCGCGGCACGCTCGCGCATGCCTTCGGCGCGCGCCGCGATGCCGCTTCCACCTGAGGAAAGCACCATGTCCGAAACCATCTTCAGCAAGATCATCCGCCGCGAGATTCCCGCCAACATCGTCTATGAGGACGAATACGTCCTGGGCTTCGCGGACATCACCCCGCAAGCGCCGGTGCACGTGCTGTTCATCCCGAAGACGCCGGTGGCCACGCTCAACGATCTGGCACCGGAACAGGCCGAACTCGTCGGCCGCCTGGTCATCGCCGCTGCCGGCTACGCCAAGACGCAGGGCTTTGCGCAGGATGGCTACCGTATCGTCATGAACTGCAACGAACACGGCGGGCAGACCGTGTTCCACATCCACCTGCACCTGCTTGCGGGCCGCCATCTGGGCTGGCCGCCGGGCTGATCCGGCTGGCGGCCTACTCCGCCACCTGCCGCATGTACGGAAACAGCAGCACGTCGCGGATCGAGTTGGAGCCGGTGAGCAGCATCACGAGCCGGTCGATGCCCACGCCCAGGCCGCCGGTCGGGCTCATGCCGTATTGCAGCGCGCGGATGTAATCGGCATCGAAGTGCATGGCCTCGTCGTCGCCGCTGTCCTTGGCTTCGACCTGCGCCCGGAAGCGGGCTTCCTGATCGTCCGGGTCGTTCAATTCGGAAAAGCCGTTCGCCAGCTCCTTGCCGTTGACGAACAGCTCGAAGCGATCCGTGTAGCCCGGTTCGGTGTCCGATTCGCGCGCCAGCGGGGAAACCTCGACCGGATGCATGGTGATGAAGGTCGGTTGCACCAAGGTGTGCTCGACGGTTTTCTCGAAGATTTCCAGCAGCAGCTTGCCCCAGCCATAGGCGGGCTTGACGTGGATTTTCAGCCGCGCGCAATGCGCCGCGAGCGCTTCGCGGTCGGTGCAGTCGGCTTCGGAAATCTCCGGGTTGTGATGCCGCACCGCTTCGTCCATGCCCCCGCGTTCCGGCGCTGGCGCATGGACGATGTCCGCGCCGTCCCAATGCACCTGCGTAACGCCGAGCGCCTGCATCGCCACGTCGCGGATCAGGTTCTCGGTGAGATCCATGATCTCGTTGTACGTCGCGTAGGCTTCGTACAGCTCCAGCATCGTGAACTCGGGATTGTGGCGGGTGGAGACGCCTTCGTTGCGGAAGTTGCGGTTGATCTCAT
>CAZHXV010000280.1:3451-3743 GCA_964536455.1 uncultured Aquimonas sp. | reverse complement strand
CCCATGCACGGCGGGCGGACGCCCGGTGGCGATCGAGAGGTTGTTGGGATTGGTGAAGGACGGGATCACCGAATGCGCCGTGCGCACGGTACCCCTGGCCTTGATCCGCTCCAGCTCCGGCAGCAGCCCGGCCGCGATCGCCTCGTCGAGATATGCGGGTTCGCAGCCGTCAAGGCAGATGGCGATCGCACAGACCTTCGGCCAGGCATAGGAACGGCCGTTGGCCGAGACGGAAACTGGAACGTGCTGGTTCATCTGCCTTCCCTGAATTGGCCCGATGGAGTCGCGCTAT
>CAZHXV010000280.1:0-3441 GCA_964536455.1 uncultured Aquimonas sp. | reverse complement strand
CCTCGATCTTCGGCGAATGCCTGCGCTCGTATAGGCAGGCGAGGCGATACTCGGTCCGGACATCCGCGTCGGAGAAACGGATCGTGGTGAGCCGAGGATGGGGAACGAACTCGAAATCGGCGACCACGCCGATCCCCAGGCCGCGTTCGACCGCCTTCCAGATTCCCTCGCGGCTGCCGATTTCCAGGAAGGGCGTGATCTCGATGCCGCCCGCCCGGGCGGCACGCTCCAGCGCGCGGCGCGTGGTCGATCCGGTTTCGCGCAGGATCAGCCGCTGTCCGGCGAGCTCGCGTATGGCCACGCTGTCGCGTCCGTTCCAGGGGTGGTCGGCGTCGACGAAGACGACGACCTCATGCGTGCTGAAGGCGATGGAGTGCACGCGTGGATCGTCGACACCATGCGCCAGCAGCGCGACATCGGCCTCCAGGTCGAGAATGCGCTGGAGCGTCTGGTCGGAATTGCCGAGCAGCATCGACACCTTGATGCCGGGATAGTCCTGCAGGAATCGCGCGACCATGTCCGTCGCGTGGAACGGACCCACTGCGGCAACGCGAAGCTGCCCGATCGTCAGCTTGCCGCTGTTCAGCAGCAGTTCGCCGGCCTCCTCATGGAGGCGCATGATGCTGCGGCTGATGTCGTAGAGCGCCGCGCCGGTCTCGGTCAGTTCCACCCGCCGCCCCCTGCGCACCAGCAGCTCGACGCCGTAGCGCTCCTCCAGTTCCTTCACCTGGGTTGTGACCGTCGGCTGGCTGATGTTGAGCGCCTTTGCCGCAGCGGTGAATCCGCGGTGCTCGGCAACGGCATTGAACGAGCGGAGATGGGTGAATGCCATAGACACCATCAATGATAAGAGCCGGAAATTTGTATTAGTCAATGGACCTGAACTGCGCCACGCTCCCATGCATCGGAAATCGCTGTGCAGGAAATCGCCGTGTGGTCGTATCGGAACCCTGTTGACGTTCGCTTCGGACAAGGCAGCTTCGCAAGCTTGGCAGGGCTTCTCGCCGGCCGCAGCTATGCCCTCGTCACCTATGGCGAACCCTATTTCCGGGCGCTCGCCGCCGATCTGGAAAGGGCGGCGGGAACGCCGCTGCTGGTCGTGGACGACGTCGCGCCCAATCCGGACATCACGCTGCTGCGCGAGCAGACCTCTCGTTTCGGCGACCTCTCCGCGCAGCCGGAGGTGATCGTGGCGCTGGGCGGCGGCTCCGTCATTGACTCGGCCAAGGTCTTTGCCGCCGCGTGCGGCGATTTTCCGTCGACCGAGCGCTATCTGAGGAAACAGGCGGATGCCGCCACCATCTCGCCCTTGCCACTGATCGCCGTGCCGACAACGGCCGGAACAGGCAGCGAAGTCACCTGCTGGGGAACGGTCTGGGACAGCGCGGGCGGCGTGAAACATTCGCTCGCCCATCCCGGCCTCTATCCGGAATATGCGGTGGTCGACCCTGACCTGATGATCGGAAAGTCGCAGGATCTGACCATCCAGACCGGGCTCGACGCCCTGTCGCATTCGCTGGAAAGCCTCTGGAACCGCAACGCCAATCCGGTGTCGATGGCGCATGCCGTAGCGGCCGCGCGAGGGGTGCTCTCGACGCTGCCGGCTCTGGCGGGTGACCTGCGCAATCCGCAGCTGCGCGAACGGATGGCGCGCGCTGCCACCCTTGCCGGATTCGCCTTCTCCAACACCAAGACGGCGATAGCGCACTCGCTGTCCTACCCGATCACGCTGCGCTACGGCGTTCCGCACGGCATCGCATGCTCCTTCAGCCTGCCGATGATCATTCGCGGGGTGGCCGACCAGGGCGGCATTTGCGAGGAGGGTCTGCGCTCGATCTTCGGCGTGCCAGCAGCAGGCGCAGCCGAACGGCTCGAAACCACCCTCGCGAAGCTCGGCGTCTCGACCACGCCTGGCCACTACGGCATCGACAAGGCCGAGTGGCGCGAGCTGATCGAAAGCGCCTTCGAGGGAGAGCGCGGACAGAATTTCGTCGGCAGCCGGCAAAGCCTGCTCGCCGCAGCCGGCCTGGAGGAAGAGACGTCGGCGGCTTAGCGCCGAACTGGCAGCCCCGGCAACGTCCGGAGCAGGCTTCAAGCAAGGCATGAAACCACATCTGGGAGGATCGACCATGGACACATCACGAAGGGCGATACTGAAGGCGTCAGCCTGGTCTGCCGCCGCCGCCTATATGGCGAAGGTCGGCATCATCGACGCCGCCTCGGCACAACCGGCCCCGAAGACGGGCGGCTCGCTCGTATACGCCGTGACCTCGCCGAACAACCGCATTGGCGATGCGACGAACGGCCTGCACCCCCACAACTGGATCGATCTTGCCAACCGCACCGGCTACAATGCCTTGGTCTGGGTCAACGAAAACCTGGAGCTGGAGCCCGAGCTGGCCACCGCTTGGGAGGCCAATGAAGGCCAGGACGTCTGGGAAGTCAGCCTGCGCGAGGGCGTAGAGTTCCACGACGGCAGCGAAATGACGTCGAAGGACGTCGTCTCGTCCTTCGAATTCCATCGCGAGGCCACCTCCTTCGCGCGCCAGATCGCGAGCGTGGAGGCGGTCGACGGCCACAAGGTGCGTTTCCACCTCACGGAGGGAAACAGCGAGTTCCCCTTTGTCCTGGCCGAGTATCACTGCATGATCATGCCGGCCGACGAGCCGGACAAGATCGGGCTCAGCGGAATCGGCACCGGCCCCTTCAAGCCCGTCGATCTCGATCCGCGCCGCAGCATAAGGATGGTGGCCAACGAACGCTACTGGCGCACCGGCCACCCCTATCTCGAGACGCTGGAGGTGGTGAACCGCGGCGGCCAGATGGAAGGCGCGGTGAACGGCTTCCTCTCCGGGCAGTTCGATGCCGTGACCAATATCGACCCGGGCTTCGTGCGCCAGTTCGAGAGGCGCAGCGACACGTCCATCGTCTATGCCAGCGGCGGCGACCAGGCATTGATGATCCTGCCGAAATACGAGGGCTCCCCCTTCGACGACCGGCGCATCCGCCAGGCGCTGGCGGCAGCCATCGACCGCGAGCGCATTGCGCGCATCGTTTATGGCGCGGAGGGCGGCTGGGTCGGCAACGACACGCCGCTGGCCAGCAGCGACCCGAACTTCCTCACCTTTCCGTACAAGCACGACGTGGAGCGCGCCCGCGCGTTGCTGGCCGAAGCGGGCTATCCGGAGGGGATCACCCTGCCGACCTTCTACTTCGCGCCCTACTGGCCGGAGATCCCGCGCATCTTCCAGGCAATGTCGGAGATGCTTCGTGAGGCGGGTATAACCATGCCAATCGAGGAACGGCCCAACGACGGCTACCGCCAGTGGCGCGTCGAGGATGCCGAAGGCACGCGCAAGCACCGCTTCGCCTACGGCCCGGTCGGTATCCGCAATCCCGGCATCAGCCTCTATCGGATGCGGCCCGACAACAACGAGAGCG
>CAZHXV010000279.1:0-3772 GCA_964536455.1 uncultured Aquimonas sp. | reverse complement strand
TTCTTCATGTTCGGCGAAGCCTACGACTACGACGCCAATGTCATCGCCAGCCACACCTGGCCGGGGCATGGCGAGGTGAGCGTGCTGGATTTCCCGATGAAGCAGGCGATGGACGAAGTATTCAGCCGCACCGCACAAGGTTACGAGCGGCTGGCCCCGGCGCTGCATCTGGAAGATGGCCCCTACGCCAACCCGTATGAACTGGCGACCTTCTACGACAACCACGACATGGCGCGCATGGACGCCAGCGACGAAGGCTTCATCGACGCGCACCACTGGCTGTTCACCGCGCGCGGCATCCCGGTGGTTTATTACGGTTCGGAAACCGGCTTCATGCGCGGCCGTGCCGAGCACGCGGGCAATCGCAACTACTACGGCGCCGAACGCATCGCCGCCGCGCCGCAAAGCCCCATCTTCGAAAAACTGCGCCGCATCGCGCAGGTGCGGCGCGAATCCCCAGCACTGCAACGCGGCCTGCAACTGATGCTGGAATTGGAAGGCGACCGCGCGGCGTTCTATCGCGTCCACCAGCACGGCGGCGAACATCAGACGGCCTTGGTATTGCTCAACAAGGGCGATGCGCCCACGCGATTCGACCTTGGCGAACGCTTCCAGCCGGGCCGCTGGCGCAATGCCTTCGACGGCATGGTGCTGGAGGTGCAGGAAGGCCATGCGCCGGCACTCGACGTATCCGCCCACGATGCCGCCGTGTGGCTGCTGGATGCGCCGATCACCCATCCGGCGCTGCGCGAACGGCTGGATCAACTCATGGCGCGGCGGCTGCGCGCAACGGGGCACTGATCCAGCCCCGAACCCGCCACCCGCCGGTGGCGGATTCGCCGGATGATCCCTGACGGCGGATTTTTGCGTGATACCCGGAACCCGTCCCGTTACCGGAGTCCGCGCCATGAAATACGCCCGTTCCACTCGCATCCTTGCCGCCATGTTCGCCACATCCATGGGCCTTGCCCACGCCGGCGAACTGGTCGTGCCCCACAGTTTCAGCACGAATACGCCAGCGGTCGCCGCCCAGGTGAACGCCAACTTCAGCGCCGTGCAAACGGCGGTGAACGACAACGATGCGCGCATCGCCGTACTGGAAGCCGCCTTGACCGCGATGCAGGGCACCATCGATGCCCAGGCCGCAGCCATCGCTGCGCTGCAGGGCAACAGCGTGCTGGATCTGGACGGCGTGCTGGAACTGGTGATCGACCCCGCCACCGGGAGGCCCACCGCGCGCTTTTCCTCGGTCAACGTACAGGTGACCAATGGCGTGGGCACCACCGGCACCCGCAATGGGGTCGGCAACTTGATCGTGGGCTACAACGAACAATCGGGAACCGCTGCGTTCTGTTCCAATGGCGAATACAACGCTGGCCAGACCGAATGCGAAGCCCATGGCGGCATCTGGGCCGCCAATCAGCGCAGCGGTTCGCACAACCTGGTGCTGGGCAACGGCAATGCCTATTCGAGTTACGGCGGCCTGGTCGCGGGTGCGGTGAATATCGCCAACAACAGGTACGTTTCGGTTGCCGGTGGCTCCTTCAATACCGCCAGCGGCGACCACGCCTCGGTCAGCGGCGGCGCTTACAACCTCGCCAGCGGCAGCGCGAGCGCGGTCGGCGGCGGCAGGGAAAACACCGCCAGCGGCATGCTTGCTTCGGTCGGCGGTGGCGGAAGGAATGTCGCCAATCAACCGTATTCCTCGATCAGCGGCGGCGACCTCAACACGGCCAGCGGCGCCTATGCCGCCGTCTGCGGCGGCAGGCAGAACACGGCAAGCGGGTCTTACGCATCGGTGAGCGGAGGGCTTGGCCGCATCGCTACCGGCCAGTACGACTGGCGCGCCGGCGCGCTGTTCGAGGAACAGTGATATGCGCGCGCTCATCGCATGGACGTTGTTCGTCGGTTGTTCCGCAGTTTCCACCGCTACGGCTGCCGTCTCCCGCGGAGAACCTGCGACGATCTTCAGCGACGGTTTCGAGGCCTGCTGCACGGTGGGCGGCACGGTTGCCGGGCTGGCCGGTTCCGGGCTGGTGCTGCGGTTGACCGCCGGCGCGGCGGTCGAGGATCGGGCCATCGCCGGCAACGGATCCTGGCGCTTCGCCACGCCACTGGCCGAAGGCGCGGCTTACACCGTCGGCGTCCAGGCCCAGCCGGCCAGCGGCCCGCAATGCCGGATCGTCAACCCCGCCGGCACGATGGGTCATGCGCATATCGAAGACATCGCCGTGCATTGCGGCGATTCGCTGCAATGGGATGCCGGCAACTGGGGCCAGTTGTGGCAATGACGCCATCTTGAACCCGGATCGGCCCGGGGCACGGCCCCGGCCTCAGCCCGCGTCCGCACCGCAGGAGTGCCGAACGATGACCTTCGCCGGCAGCATCTCGCTGGCCGCCGGCTCGCCGCGAATGCGTTGCAGCAGGCGTTCCACCAGGATTTCCCCGGCGCGACGGGTGTCCTGCTGCACGGTGGTGAGCGCGGGCGTGGTGAAGCGCGCCATCGGGATGTCGTCGAAGCCGGCTATCGCCACCTGATCCGGCACCGCGATTCCGGCGCGACCCAGGGTGTGCATCGCGCCAATGGCCAACAGATCGCTGGCGGCAAATACCGCGTCGAACGTCACGCCGCGTTCGAGCAGCATCGCCATCGCCGCCTCGCCGGTTTCCTCGGTGGAATCGGTGGCGTCGGCCTGCAAGGCGAGGTCGGCCCTCAGCCCGGCATTGCGCAGCGCGCGGCAATAACCTTCGTAGCGGTCGCGGAACTCCGGGCAGTGCTCGGTGACATTGCCCAGGAAGGCGATGCGCCGCCGCCCGCAGGCCAGCAGGTGTTCGGTCAGCGCCTGGCCGCCCTGCACGTTGTCGCAGCCCACCGAAACGCCCGGCGCGTCATCCACCACCGCACCCCAGCGCACGAAATTGGTTCCCTGCGCTTCCAGGTTTTCCAGCTTGCTGCGCGCCACCAGATAGTCGCCATAACCCAGAAGGATCAGGCCGTCGGCCTTGTGGCTGTCCTGGTATTCGGCGTGCCAGTCGTCGGCGGCCTGCTGGAAGGACACCATCAGGTCGTAACCCTGCCGCGCGCAGGCGCGGGTGATGGAGGCGAGCATGGCGACGAAGAACGGATTGATCAGCGATTCGTCGCTGGTGGGATCCTCGAACAGCAGCAGCGCCAGCGTGCCGGAGCTTTGCCGGCGCAGCGCGGAGGCGTGCTTGTCCACCTTGTAGTTGAGCTGTTCGGCGACCTGCCGGATGCGCTGCTGGGTTTCAAGGCTCACCAGCGGGCTGCCGCGCAGCGCGCGGGACACCGTCGATTGCGAGACCCCGGCGTGATAGGCGATGTCGAACGAGGTGGGCTTGCCCTTCATCCCTGTTCCGAAAATGCGGAAGAAGCGCCAATTCTGCACGTTTGCGACATGAGCGGGGAACCGGCGTACGGAGCGGGCGCGGTGGCGATTTTGGGGAAAAGCACAGTCGGGCTGCCGGGTTTTTGCCCGCTGCAGCACACCCGGGTTCACCCCGGGGGCGCGTCACGTGCGCACGCGATCATTTCTGGACGCCCCACACCCCGCCCGGTAGAATTCCGGCTCGCCTATCCCCTCGACCCTCGGGCCTGCAACGCGCAGGGCCGAAGGCCTGCCTGCAACCGGCGCGGGGGAAACCTTCCCATTCCGAGGCGACCCAACGTGTCCCAACCCGCAATCCTGGCCCTGGCCGACGGCACCGTGCTCGAAGGTGTATCCATCGGCGCGCAGGGGTCAAGCGCCGGCGA
>CAZHXV010000278.1:0-3814 GCA_964536455.1 uncultured Aquimonas sp. | reverse complement strand
ACGACGTGGGAAGCGGGCGCGTTCCTGGCCCCACTCGACCAGATGGCGCTGCTGCCCTGCCATGCGCTGTTCCAGTTCTACGTGGCCAACGGGAAACTTTCCTGCCAGCTCTACCAGCGCAGCGCGGATATTTTCCTCGGCGTGCCGTTCAACATCGCCAGTTATGCACTGCTGACGCACCTGGTGGCGCAGGCCTGCGGTCTTGGCGTGGGCGATTTCGTGCATACCCTGGGCGATGCGCACCTGTATTCCAACCATCTGGAACAGGCTCGCCTGCAACTCGCGCGCGAACCGCGGCCGTTGCCGAAGCTGAAGCTGAACCCGGGCGTGCGCGATCTGTTCGCCTTCCGCTTCGAGGACATCGCCATCGAAGGCTACGACCCGCATCCGGCGATCAAGGCGCCGGTGGCGGTGTGAAAACCGAACTTGCCATCACCGCTCCCGGCCTGGAACTGATCGCCGCACTGGATCGCAACGCTGCGATCGGTCGCGGCAATCGGCTGCCCTGGCAACTGCCGGACGATCTCAAGCGCTTCAGGCAGCTCACGCTCGGCCGCACCGTGCTGATGGGCCGCCACACCGCGCACTCCCTGGGCCGCGCATTGCCACAGCGGCGCAATCTGGTGCTCACCCGATCGGGCAACGTGCCATTCGATGGGATGGAGCCGGTGGCGACGCTGGATGAGGCCATTGCGCTGGCGGGCGATGCCGGGCTGCGGGTGATCGGCGGCGGGCAACTTTACGCACTGGCGCTGCCGTTCGCGGAAACGCTGCGCCTGACGCACGTGGAAACGCAGGTGGAAGGCGCCGATGCGTTTTTTCCGGCCTTCGATGCCGGGGATTGGGAAATCCTCTCGGCGCAGGATCATCCCGCCGACGCCCGGCACGCCTTCGCTTTTCGTTTCGCCGACTACCGCAGGCGCTCCCCGTCCGGACAGAGGTAGGCCGGTTCAGGCAGAGCGCGCTCCTCGCCGTCACGGTCTGGAAGGCGTTCGATCAAGCCCGATACGGCTCCTCTCCCCGACCCCGGATGCGAGGCCGGCGCGCAGGCAGCAGGGTCGTGTCGTTTCCCGAGCGCCAAAGGCTCGCCCGGCTCGAAGTCGTCCGAAAAGATGTCCGGATCCGGCGGGCCTGCGCCCACGTTCACGTTGAGCCGGTAGTTGCCCGACGAGCCGCTGTTGTATCCATCCACCACGATGTAATACGTGGTGCCGGGGTTGAGCGGCAGGTTGGTCAGGGTGGAGTTGTAAGGATTGGGAAACGCAGGGCTTTGACAGCCGTCATCGCGGCAGGCGTAAGTGGCGCCCGTGCAGGCGCCTTCATAGACCATGAGCTTGGAGTCGAAATTGGTCACCGCCTGACAGAGGCTGATGTCCACATATTCGACGCTGGGGCCGGTGGTGTACTTGTATACCCTGTCCCTGCCTCCCTCCTGGCTGCCATCGGGGCACGACGCGAAGTAGTCGTCCACGGCGGTCACGGTGGAACCCACGTCCACGTACGGCAACGAGGAAATCGTGGTCGCCGAGGCGCAGGTTTCCCCGCCCTGGGCATGGGCCTGCGCTGCAAAAAGGCCGACAGCAACGAAAAGCAGGATTCTTCTCATGCACCCTTCTCGCCGAGGCACCCCCAACGGCTGCGCAGTACACTTCGCCCATCCGCGACCACGCACCTTCGCATGGCCGAACCCGTACCTCCCCCCCGGAACGAAGGCCCTGTCTCCATTCGCGTGGGGCCGAGTGTATCAGGCGCAAGCCAAAGGAATGCCCGCCTCCTGGATGTGCGCAGTGTCACGAAGGCGCACCGCGACGGCTGGCTTCCAAGTACAGGCGGGGGTACAACGAATACCTTTCCCACGGACGGAGATTTCCGATGCGACCGAACATCCTGTCAGCCGCCGGGCCGACGCTCTTGTCGATGGCCATTTTGGCAACAACGGCCCACGCGGCACCGCCGCCCGGCCTGTACCTTTCGCGCGTGCCGAACGCGAGCACCACGTTCAACACTCCCGTCGCGTTGCGCGCGCCGGACGATGGCAGCAGCCGCCTCTTTGTCGTCGAAAAGGGCGGCAGCATCCGCGTCATCAAGAACGGGGCCCTGCTCCCCACACCGTTCCTGACGATCCCGGTCACGACCAACAGCGAAAGCGGCCTGCTGGGCCTGGCCTTCCATCCGAACTTCGGCAAGGCCGCCCTGCCGCACAACACCGAGTTCTACGTGTTCTACACGCGGATAGGCACCGATCCGAGGTTGGGCTCGACGCCGGATCAGGTCGTGGCGCGCTACACCGTGCCCGCGCTCGATGCCGATGTCGCCAATTCCGCCGGCACCCTCGTGCTGCGGCTGCCGGATCTGGCCGGCAACCACAACGGCGGCGACATCCATTTCGGCCAGGATGGCTATCTGTACGTCTCCTCGGGCGACAGCGGCGCGCAGAACAATCCGTATGGGTTCGCCGAATGCCTCTGGAAGAAGCCGGCCAACAGCAGCGCCTGCGGCACGGCGACGGGCACGCAGTACTACCTGCTCGGCAAGATGCTGCGCATCGACGTGGACAACCGTGGCGGCGCCGTCACGGCGGAGATGTGCGGCTCCAACGGCATCTCGCCAGCGGAATATTCGATCCCGGCCAGCAATCCGCACGTCGCCACATCCAGCACTTGCGATGAAATATGGGCGCACGGTTTCCGCAACCCCTGGCGCTTCAGCTTCGACCGCCTGGATCACCGCCTCGTCATCGGCGACGTGGGCCAAGGCCAATACGAGGAGATCACCGTCAGCGCCGCTGGCGTCGGCGGCCTGGATCACGGCTGGAGCCGCTGCGAAGGCCGCCACTATTTCGATACTTCGGGCAGCGGCACGACCTGCCCGGGGACGACGTCCACCGTCGCGCCAGTGCTCGAATACACCCACGGTTCGGGCTGCGCCGTGACCGGCGGCTTCGTGTATCGCGGCCCGCACTCGCCGATGCACGGCACCTATTTCTACGGCGACTCGTGCAGCGGCGACCTGTGGTGGGCCGAATCCTCCGGCGGCACCTGGGATGCGGACGGCATCCATCGCCTTACGGGCCTCGGTACGGGATCGGTGTACGGCTTCGGCGAGGACGTCCAGGGCAACATCTACATCACCCGCTCGAACGGCCAGATACACCGCATCGAAGCCCCCTGGATCTTCGCCAACGGGTTCGAATGAACCCCATCCGCCCGCGCGACATCGTTCGCGCGGGCGGATGACGCGGCTACCTCAAGCGCGCTTCCACTTGCCCAGCGCCGCCAGGCCGTTGTCGCGGGCACGGGCGAAGACGGTTTCCTGCGCCCTGGCGTAGTTGCCGGCCATGTCCTGCGACCACAGCTTCATCGCGGCCTGCTGCATGGCGCGGCCATAGGAGAAGGAGATCGGCCACGGATGCGGCCCGAGCTGGTTGATGGCGTTGAGGTTCGCGGTCGCGGCCTCGTCGCTCAGGCCGCCGGACAGGAACACGATGCCCGGCAACGCGGCGGGCACGGTGGACTTGAACACGCGCAGCGTGGCTTCGGCCACTTCCTCGGAACCGGAAGGCTCCGGGGAATCCTGGCCGGCGGTGACGAAACCGACCTTCAGGATCGTGCCTTCCAGCAGCACGTTGTGTTCGTACAGCGCGCCGAACACCGAGCGCAGCGTGGCTTCGGTGACTTCATAGCTGATGTCGATATCGTGCGAACCGTCGATCAGCACCTCCGGCTCGACCATCGGCACGATGCCGTTTTCCTGGCACAGCGCGGCGTAGCGCGCCAGCGCATGGGCATTGGCCTCGATCGTAGTGCCGCTCGGC
>CAZHXV010000277.1:0-3849 GCA_964536455.1 uncultured Aquimonas sp. | reverse complement strand
TGAACATGATTCCCGGCGTGGCTACCGCCGGCTGCCGTACGCCCCAGATCGTGGCCGATGCGGCCCACGCCATCCTCGTGCGCACCGCACGCGGCTGCACCGGGCGGTTCCTGATCGACGAGGAGGTGCTGCGCGAAGCGGGCGTTTCGCAGTTCGACGGCTACGCGGTGGATCCCACAAAGCCGCTGCTGCAGGATCTGTTCCTGGAAGGCTGAAACGCGCCGGCGCGTCAGCGCCTGCGCCGCGCCTTCACGATGTGGTCGTAGGCGGCGTTGACGGCACGGGCGCGCTCCTCGGCCAGGGCGCGGATATCGTCCGCCGCGCCGGCCACCTTGTCCGGGTGGCAGCGCGCCATGTGCCTGCGGTAGGCCAGGTCGATGTCTTCGTCGCTGGCCGTGGACGGAATCTCCAGCGTGGCGTAGGCCTCGTCCAGCGGCGTGCGCGAGGAATCCTGCGGGGGTTCCCGCGAACCGCCGCGCACCCAGCCGGCATCCAGCGCATGGCCCAGCAGTGCGCCCAGCAACAGGCCGAACGGGTGCCGCATCAGCGCGAAGCCGAGCAGGCCACCGAGGATTTTTCCGTAGTAGCGCATCGGCCCTCCGTCACTGCGCCGGTTGCTGCGCGGGCCAGGCCTGGGCGGCGTACCAGCGCGCCAGCGCCTCGATGTCGCGCTGGCCCAGCGTGCCGGCCACCGCGCTCATCACATCGCCTTCGCGGCGGCCTTCGCGGTACTGGTTCAAGGCCCAGATGAGATACGCCTCGTTCTGCCCGCCGATGTGCGGCGCGGCCGGCGTGCGGCTCCTGCCGTCGGTGCCGTGGCAGGCTTCGCACAAACCCAGTTTCGCCGGCGCGGCGCCGGTCTGCGCCATGGCGGGGGCCGAAGCGGCCAGCAACATGGCCGGCGCGAGAAGGGAATGGAGGCTCATGCCGGGAATTCTACGCGGGGCGCGTTCGCGCACGGGAGGCCCCTCGCTTGTGCGGGAGTACAATGCGCGCCCGTTTTCCCCATCCGGATGCCGCCGTGGCCACGACGCTGCACACCTCCAACCTTTCGGGCCTCGAACTGCTGCACCGGGGCAAGGTACGCGACGTGTACGCCGTATCGGAAAGCGCCATCCTCATCGTCGCCAGCGACCGGCTTTCCGCCTTCGACGTGGTGCTGCCCGATCCGATCCCCGGCAAGGGCGAGATGCTCACCCAGATGTCGAACTTCTGGTTCGCGCAGACTGCCGCGCTGTTTCCGAACCACCTGCTGGACGTGGATGCCGCCAGCGTGCTGCCCGAAGGTGCGGATGCGCAGGTGTTCGCGCGCCGCAGCACCGTGGCGCGGCGTCTGAAACCGCTGCCGGTGGAGGCCATTGCGCGCGGCTATCTGGCAGGTTCGGGCTGGAAGGATTACCGCGCCACCGGCACGCTGTGCGGCATCGCGCTGCCCGAAGGCCTGCGGCAGGCGCAGCAGTTGCCCGAACCGATCTTCACCCCCTCCACCAAGGCCGCGCTCGGCACGCACGACGAGAACATCGGCTTCGATGCGCTGGTGGCGCGCATCGGTGGCGACCTGGCGGAACAGGTGCGCGCCGCCACGCTTGCCATCTACCGCCACGCCGCCGCCTACGCCGCCGAACGCGGCATCCTGATCGCCGACACCAAGCTCGAATTCGGGCTGGACGAGGACGGCATGCTGCGGGTGATGGACGAAATGCTCACGCCCGATTCCTCGCGCTTCTGGCCGGCGGACGAATACCGCCTCGGCATCAGCCCGCCGAGCTACGACAAGCAGTTCGTGCGCGATTACCTGGAAACCCTGGACTGGAACAAGACCGCACCCGGCCCCGAATTGCCGGTAGCGGTGATCGCCGGCACCGCGCAGCGCTACGCCGAGGCCCTGAAGCGGTTGACGGGGCTCGATCCCGCGTCCTGGTAAGCCCTACGCCAGAAACCGCGCGATGGCCTCGCCCGCCTCGCGTCCGTCGTGGACGGCGGTGACCACCAGATCGGCGCCGCGCACGTTGTCGCCGCCGGCGAAGATTTTGGGGTGGGTGGTCTGGTAGCGCAGGCCATGGCCCTGCGCCCGGATGCGGCCATCGGGTTCCAGTGCGACGCCGTGCTCGGCCAGCCATGGCGCGGGGCTGGGACGGAATCCGAAGGCCAGGATCACGGCATCGGCGGGCAGGAGTTCTTCCGAACCGGGCACGATCCCGGCGCTGCGCCGGCCTTTCGCATCCGCCGCGCCGAGCCGGGTTTCGGCCACGCGCACGCCGAGCAACTGGCCGTTCGCATCGTGTTCGATGGCAAGCGGCTGGCGGTTGAAGACGAAGTTCACGCCTTCGTCGCGCGCGTTCTTCACCTCGCGGCGCGAGCCGGGCATGTTGGCTTCGTCGCGGCGGTAGGCGCAGGTGACGTGCGCCGCGGCCAGGCGCACGGAGGTGCGTACGCAATCCATCGCGGTGTCGCCGCCGCCGAGCACGACGACACGCTTTCCGGCCACGTCCAGCGTGGGATCGGATACCGCGCCGTCGGACAGCAGGCGGCGCGCGTTGGCGATCAGGAAATCCAGCGCCAGCCGCACGCCCGCGCCCTCTTGTCCGGGCAGGCGGCCATCGAGCGGCGTGTACGCGCCGGTGCCGACGAATACCGCGTCGTAATCGCGCACCAGATCCGCAAAGGCCACATCGCGGCCCACCTCGGTGTCGAGGTGGAAACGCACGCCCATCGCTTCCAGCACGCCGCGCCGGGTCTGGATGACGTGCTTTTCCAGCTTGAAGGTCGGGATGCCGAAAGTGAGCAGGCCGCCGATCTGCTCATGGCGGTCGAAGACGTGCGCCTGGATGCCGCGCCGGGCAAGGCGGTCCGCGCAGGAAAGCCCCGCCGGCCCCGCGCCGATCACCGCGACGCGCTTGCCGGTGGCAACGACCTGCGAAAGATCGGGCCGCCAACCCTGCCGGAAGGCTTCGTCGACGATGTATTTCTCGATCGCCCCGATGGTGACGGCTCCGAAGCCGTCGTTGAGCGTGCAATCGCCTTCGCACAGCCGATCCTGCGGGCAGATCCTTCCGCAGATTTCCGGTAGCGGATTGGTTTCGTGCGCCAGCGCGGCCGCTTCGAACAACCGGCCCGCCTTGGCCAGCGCCAGCCAGTTCGGGATGTAGTTGTGAACCGGGCACTTCCATTCGCAGTACGGATTGCCGCAGTCCAGACAGCGCCCGGCTTGCTCGGCAGCGCCTGATGCGTCGAAGCCGCCGTAGATTTCCTGCCAGCCGGCCACGCGCACCGTCGTGGGGATTTCCGTCGGCATGCGGCGCGGCAGGTCGAGGAATTGAAAGACGTTGTCAGCCATGGGACATCTCCCCGGGCAGCTTCGAAAAGCCTCTATCGTTCCCGCGAAGGTGGGAACGACAGGAAAGGGACGATTCGCGTGCTTTGCGAATCCCCAATCCCCAATCCCCAACCCCGGCGCTCATGCCGCCCTCCGCAGCGCTTCGATCAAGGTTTCCAGCGACGCGGCGCGCGGTTTGACCACCCAGAACTTGCCGACGAAATCGCGGAAGTCGGCGAGGATCTGCCGGCCCCATTCGCTGTCGGTTTCGGCGACATGGCGCAGCACCTGAAGGCGCAGGTGCTGGAGCTGGCTGTCCATGCCTTCGGGCGAAAGCCGATGGATGTCGATCAGCTCGTGGTTGTAGCGATCCACGAAATCCCGCTCCAGATCGAGCACGTAGGCGAAGCCACCGGTGAAGCCTGCGCCGAAGTTGACGCCGGTTCTTCCCAGCACCGTGACGACGCCGCCGGTCATGTATTCGCAGCAGTGGTCGCCCGCGCCTTCGATCACCGCGACCGCGCCGGAGTTGC
>CAZHXV010000276.1:0-3861 GCA_964536455.1 uncultured Aquimonas sp. | reverse complement strand
TTTGCCGATCACGTCGCCCACGGTGCGCGCGGATTTCTTCGGCTTGGATTGCGCCGAAAGCCCAAGTTCGCTCATCGCATAGACGATGCGCCGCTGCACCGGCTTCAGCCCATCGCCGAGGAAGGGCAGGGCGCGATCCAGCACCACGTACATCGAATAATCGAGGTAGGCGCGCTCGGCGTATTCGTGCAGCGGGATCTGTTCGAAACCGTGGAAGCTGGGGCGGATCAGGTCGGACATCGGCGAATTCGGGAATTCATGGAACCGGCGATTCTAGCCGGTTCCACGAAGATGGCCGCACGGCTTACTTCTGCCCGAACAGCACCTTCTTCTCCGCCTCGCTCATTTCCGCCGGGCGCGAAATCTCCTGCGCGCGGGCGTAGGCGCGGGCCGTGGCCGGGCGGGCGTGGATCGCGTCGCGCCAGCGCCGCACGTCCGGGAACGGCGCAAGGTCGAGCGGCGCCTTCTGGTACGGGTCGATCCACGGATAACAGGCCATGTCGGCGATGCTGTAGTCATCGCCCGCGATGAAGCTGCGGCCCCGCAGTTGCGTATCCAGCACGCGCAAAAGGCGCTGCGCCTCGCGCAGGTAGCGCTCCTTCGCATAGGCGATGGGTTCGGGCGCATAGACGTGGAAATGGCCGTACTGGCCGGTCATCGGCCCGAGCCCGCCCATCTGCCAGAACAGCCATTCCAGCGCCGTCTTGCGGCCGCGGATGTCCGAAGGAAGAAATCGCCCGGTCTTTTCGGCCAGGTACAGCAGGATCGCGCCAGATTCGAACACGCTGATGGGTTCGCCGCCGTCGGCAGGTGCGCGATCGACGATGGCCGGCATCCGGTTGTTCGGCGAGATTGCCAGGAATTCGGGGCGGAATTGTTCGCCTGCGCCGATGTTCACCGGGTGAATGGCATAGGGCAGGCCGGCTTCTTCGAGGAACAGCGCAATCTTGTGGCCGTTGGGCGTGGGCCAGTAGTGCAGGTCGATCATGGCGGAGGGATGGGAAGTGGTGGTGTGAAGATCATAGCGCCAGCGAAACCACATGCCCTTCAGCCTGCGGAAACGCGCCGCTTGCTATCGTGGCCGGCGCAATACCGCCACAAGACGCGCTCGCGCGGCAACGATACCCCTACGCCCCTCCCGGATTTTCCATGACGCCCCATTCGCGCGCCTTCCTGCGCCGTCTCGCCCTGCTGCTGGCGGGTTTATCCATGTTCGGGCCGTTCGCGATCGACACGATCTTCCCGGCCTTTCCCGAACTGGAGCGCGATTTCGCCGCGACGCCGCTGGCGGTGCAACAGACCATCAGCGCCTATCTTGTGGCTTATGCGCTGATGAGCCTGCTGCATGGGCCGCTGTCCGATGCGCGCGGGCGCAGGCCGGTGATCCTGTGGGGCATCGTGGTGTTCGTAGTGGCCAGCATCGGTGCGGCGCTGTCGCAGACGTTGCCGCAGTTGCTGGTGTTTCGCGCGATCCAGGGCGCTTCGGCGGGCACCGGCATGATCGTGGGGCGCGCGGTGATCCGCGACCTGCTCGACGGGCAGGAAGCACAGAAGCTGATGGCGCAGACCTCGATGATCTTCTCGGTCGCCCCGGCCATCGCCCCGGTCGTGGGTGGTTACATCCTGGGCTGGTGGGATTGGCCGGCGATCTTCTGGGTGCTGGCGGGTTTCTCGCTGCTGATGTGGCTGGCGTGCTGGCTGTGGTTGCCGGAAACCCATCCGGTGGAGCGGCGCGCGCCGATGAATGTGAAATCCCTCGTCGCCGGCAACTGGGAAGTGATGAGCAATCCGCGCTTCGCCATGCTGGCGACGGCCACCTGCTTCGGTTTCGGCAGCCTGTTCCTCTATGTGTCTTCCGCGCCGGTATTCGTGCTGGACATCCTGCACCTGAACCAGCGCCAGTTCGCCTGGTTCTTCGTGCCGATGATTGGCGGTTTCATGATCGGCGCCTTCATCTCCGGGCGCATCGCGGGCCGCGTGGCGGTGCTGCGCGGGGCCGCCATCGGTTTTGCGCTGAGCGGCGCGGCGCTGGTGCTGAACCTGGTCTACAACCTGGCCGTGGATCAGGCGCGGGTGCCGTGGGCAGTGCTGCCGATGGCGCTGAACACCATCGGCATCGGCATCGCCATGCCGGCGATGACGCTGGCGGCGCTGGACATGTATCCGCAACGGCGTGGCGCGGCGGCCTCGATGCACGCCTTCGCCATGCTGGCCTTTAATGCCTTCCTCGCTGGCGTGGTGTCGCCGCTGGTGTCGCACCATCGCGTGGTGATGGCGGGCACGGCGCTGGCGATCTGGGCGCTGGGCTATGCGCTGTTCGTGCTGTGGCGGCGTGGCGGCAAGACGCAGCTTGCGCCGGAGGTTCTCGCCGAACAGCCCATCGTGGCTGCACAGACCGTGCCCGAAACATGATCCAGACCCGTTCCCTCGGCGTGAACCTGGGCGAGGACGCCTGCGTCTGGGTCGATCTGTGCCGCCCCGATGCGCAGGAATTGGCGCAAGCCTCCGGGCAGGTGGGCTTCCGCGTGCCCGACCGCGGCAACATCGGCGAGATCGAATTCACCAGCCGCGTGCGTAACCTCGGCGAAGTGCTTTTCCTCAACGTGCCGCGCTTCCAGGAGGGCGAGGCGCGCGGTGCGCCGCTGGGTTTCGCGCTGTCCCGGCGCGCCCTGGTGACGCAGCGCGAACAGCCCATCGAGGCCTTGGCCGCGATCGAACGCAGCCTCGGCGAACGCCGTTGCGAAGGGCCGGTGGATCTGTTCCTGCGCATCCTCGAACACCTCGTGGATCGGCTCGCGGACAATCTGGAAGCGGTCGAATCCGAGCTTTCCGAACTGAATCGCCAGGTGTTCGACACCGCCGACCACGTGCAGCACGAACTGCGCCAGACCCTGCTGCGCGTCGGCGGCCTCGGGCGCAGGCTCGGGCGGATGCACAACACCTCGATGGGCCTTTTGCGGATCGCGGCCTACCTCCAGGAATCCGCGCCACCGTGGTTCGACCCCGACAGCCCGCCGCGGATCAAGCTGATCGCCAAGGATCTGGTCTCGCTCAATGAATTCGAGGATCAGCTCGGCGAGCGCGTGGAATTCCTGCTCGATGGCGTGCTCGGCCTCATCAGCATCAACCAGAACGAGGTGATGCGGGTGATGGCGGTGGCCTCGGTGGTGGGGGTACCGCCGACCGTGCTGGTCGGCATCTGGGGCATGAACTTCGCGCATATGCCGGAACTGGCATGGCGGCCCAGTTACTTCATCGCGCTGGGCGTGATCCTGGCGAGCATCGCCCTGCCGCTGTGGTGGTTCCGGCGCCGTGGCTGGCTGTAATCGGCGGGCAGGGCTTGGTGCGGCGCATCAAGTTGTGATACACATGCCGCCCATGGATTCCGCGATCTTCCGCACCTGGCGCTTTTATTACGGCACGCAGCCGATGCTGGCGTCATTGGGAGTCCGTTCGGTCTAGTGCCGAAACACCGCAGGAAACCCCGAAAGCCGCCAGCCCCAACTGGCGGCTTTTTCTTTGCCCGCCGCCCACCCAAGGAAGCACGCCATGAACTGCCCCACCGACGACCTGCGCATCCGCGCCATCAAGGCCATTCCCACGCCCGGCGAGGTGATCGGGGAAATCGCCGCCACCCCGGCCATTACCGACACCGTTTCCGCATCGCGGCAGGTGCTACACCGCATCCTGCACGGCGGCGACGACCGCCTGGCCGTGGTGATCGGCCCCTGTTCGATCCACGATCCGGCCGCGGCGATGGATTACGCGAAGCGGCTGGCCGCGCAGCGCATGCGTTTCGCGGGCGAGCTTGAGATCGTGATGCGGGTGTATTTCGAGAAGCCGCGTACCACGGTCAGGCGG
>CAZHXV010000275.1:314-3871 GCA_964536455.1 uncultured Aquimonas sp. | reverse complement strand
CGCTGCTGCTGGTCAGCCACGACCGCGACTTCCTGGATCAGGTGGCCACTTCCACCCTGGTGATGGAAGGCGAGGGCCGCATCGGCGAATACGTGGGCGGCTACAGTGACTGGCTGCGTCAGAGCGGCCAGTCGCCGCTGCGCCAGCGGCCCGCGCCGCAGGCGGTGCAGGTGCCGGTGGAGCAACTCAGGCCCGAATCCGCGCCGGTTGCGCAAACCGTTTCCGCGCCGCAGGCGAAGAAGAAGCTCAGCTACAAGGATCAGCGCGAACTGGAACAGTTGCCGGGCCGCATCGAAACGCTCGAAGCGCAACTGGCGCAGATGGGCGCGGACTTGAACGATGCGGCGTTCTACCAGCAGCCGGCGGCGCAGATCGCCGCGCACGGCGAACGCATGAGCGCGTTGCAGGCCGAACTGGATGCGGCCTATGCGCGATGGACGGAGCTGGAGTAGCCGCAGGGGTGACGGCGTTCGCGCCGCTGGCCGACAATCGGATGCTCCCCATGCCGGATTCCGCCATGCGCCGCCTCATCATGCTGTGCTACCCCCTGATCTTCGCGGCCTGCGCCGCCATCCCCGCGCCGCCGTCATCGGTGCCGGATGCGCCGAGCCCGGCGCTTCCAGTGCAAGCCGGATCGCCGTTGATCCTCATCTCCATCGACGGCTTCCGCAACGACTACCTCGAACGCGGCCTGACGCCCGTGCTGCAAACCCTCGCCGACGACGGTGTGCGGGCCGATTTCATGCGGCCCTCGTTTCCCTCGATCACCTTTCCCAATCACTACACCCTGGTCACCGGCCTGCGCCCGGATCGCCATGGCGTGGTCGCGAACTTCATGACCGACCCACAGCGGCCCGGCGCGCGCTTCAGCATGTTCGACCGCGAAAGCGTCTCCGATGCGTTCTGGTGGAACGGCGGAAAGCCGCTGTGGAGCAGCGTGCGCGAGCACGGTGGCCGCGCCGCGACGATGTTCTGGGTCGGTTCCGAAGCGCCAGTGCACGGTGCGCATCCGGAATTCTGGAGGCCCTTCGACATCAAGATCGGTTCCTCGCAGCGCGTGGCGCAGGTACTGCAATGGCTGGCGCTGCCGCCGGCGCAGCGTCCGCATTTCCTTACGCTGTATTTCGATGCGGTCGATACCGCTGGACACCGCCATGGCCCGGATTCCCCGGAACTGGAGGCCGCGCTGGCGCAGGTGGATACGGCCCTGGGCGAACTGGTGGCGGGGATCCGGGCGCTCGGGCTGCAAGGCCAGGTCAACCTGGTGATCGTTTCCGATCACGGCATGGCCGCCACCTCGCCGGAGCGCGAGCTCTATCTGGACGATGTCGTCGATTCCGACGGGTTCGACCTGCTCTGGACGGGTGCCTATGCCTCGTTCGATGCCGCCACCGACGCAAGCCGGGCGCAGGCCCGAAAGCTGCTCGGCGAACACGAACACTTCACCTGCATGACACGCGATGCGATCCCGGCGCGGTTTGCTTTCGGCCATCATCGCCGCGTTCCGGAATACTTCTGCCTGGCCGAGCACGGTTGGCAGGTCACCACGCGCGAGGCGGCGCGGCGCAAGGGCCATCGCCTGTATGGCGAACACGGCTACGACCACGAGCACCCGGACATGCGTTCCCCATTCATCGCCCACGGCCCGGCGTTCCGGCGCGGCGTCACGATCGCGCCGATCGACAATGTGGACGTGTATCCGCTGCTGGCCCGCCTGCTCGGCATCGCTCCGGAGCAGAACGACGGGAATCCGGAAAGTACGCGGGCGGCACTGGCGCAGGCGGCGCACTGAGCCAACCTCGCTCATCCTCTCGTAGCCTCGGAAGCATCCGGGAAGCATTCGGCTGGCGAGCTGGCGCGACCTGCGGAAACTCCGGACAGATCCGGTCGCGGGCGAGCTTGTGTCCGGAAACCGGGGATCGCCCGGGTCAACCGCCCAGCGCGGAAATCTCCCGGTTCAGCAGTTCCACGTTGCCCAGGTTCAGTTCGATCAGGCGCTTGAGCTGCGCGAAGCTGTTGAGGTCGATCTTGCTGCACTCGAACGCCAGGCGCTGGCCGTTGTCGTCGGCCAGCGCCGCGCCCATGCTGATCATGATGCCGCCTTCCAGGCGCAGATCGAGCCGGTAGCGCGAGCCCTTGCCGGCGGGAGCCCAATCGCTGGGGCGCTGGATCAGCATGCCTTTCAACGAAAGATCGATCAGGGAGGAGTTCCACATCGCCGTGCCCGAATACAGGCGCACCGTACCTTCGAAAAGGAAATGCCGGAACGCGTGGCTGGAATCCGTGCTGGCGGAGCTGCGTTCGTTCATGCGCTGCGCGCCAGCACCAGTTCCAGCACGAATTTGCTGCCGAAGAAAGCAAGCACGAGGAGCACCATCGCAGTAAGAGTAAGGCGCACTGCGCGCCGACCGCGCCAACCGTACCAGACCCGGCCCGCCAGTAGCGCACCGAAGATCACCCAGGCCAGCAGCGAAAGCACGGTCTTGTGAACCAGATGCTGGGCCAGCAGGTCTTCCACGAACACGATGCCCGAAAGCAGGGCAAGCGTGAGCAGCGCAAAGCCGGTGAAGATCAGCTTGAACAGCAGCGATTCGAGCAGCGTGAGCGGCGGGAACAGCCGCAGTGCGGTGGAAAGCTTGCGGCGGCGCAGCGCGCGCTCCTGCACCGAGAGCATGATCGCCACCAGTGCCGCCAGCGACAGCACCGCATAGGCCAGAAGCGCCAGCCCTGCGTGCAACTGGATCTGCCAGCCCAGCGGCAGTGCGGTGGGCTGTGGCCGTGCCAGCGCGTAGATCAGGGCGAACGTGCTGGCCAGCGGATACGCCACGATGCCCAGTGCGCCCACCGGCCTTGCCAGTGCGATGGTGGTGGTGAGCATCGCGATGCCGAAGGCCGCCAGCGACAGCGCCGCGAAGAAATGCAGATCCACGCCTCCCGCGATCTGGGCGGCCCGTACATGCAGCGCACCGTGCAGCAGCGCCGCAGCGAGGCCGATCAGCGCAGGCAGCCGCGCCATGTCCGCCTGTCCGTTCGCCAGGCGACGGGTCTGGACAGCGGCGGAGGCGAAATACAGCACGGCGGCGGCGAGGGCGAAGGTGAGAAGCATTCGCAAAGTTTCGCACAGGCGTGGGCCTTCTTGGCATGGCAAAGATACCCGATCGTGGGGCTCGGCTATAATTGCCGGCCTACTTTTGCAAGCAGCGCCGCCTTCCATGTTCGATTCCCTCAGCCAGCGCCTTTCCACCACCATCCAGCGCCTGCGCGGCAAGGGCCGCCTGACCGAATCCAACATCAGCGAGGCCGTGCGCGAAGTGCGCGTGGCGCTGCTGGAAGCGGACGTGGCGTTGCCGGTGGTGCAGAAGCTGATCGAGCGCATCAAGGTGCGCGCCATCGGCCAGGAGGTGATGAAGAGCCTCACGCCGGGCCAGGCGCTGATCAAGGTGGTGCGCGACGAACTCACCGCCGTGATGGGCGCGCAGAGCGCCGAACTGAACTTCAACGTACCCGCGCCCTGAAGGCCCGCCATCAGGATCACGGCGGGCGCGGGTACGTTGAAG
>CAZHXV010000275.1:0-304 GCA_964536455.1 uncultured Aquimonas sp. | reverse complement strand
CCTGATGGCGGGCCTTCAGGGCGCGGGCAAGACGACGACCGTCGGCAAGCTCGCCAAATTGCTGAAGGAGCGCCGCAAGAAGAAGGTGATGGTGGTTTCCGCCGACGTCTATCGCCCGGCGGCCATCGCGCAGTTGCAGACCCTGGCCGAACAGACCGGCGCGCTGTTCTTCCCGTCCGAGGCTTCGCAGAAGCCGGTGGACATCGTGCGCGCGGCGATCGCCGATGCGAAAAAGAGCTTCGCGGACGTGCTGCTGGTCGATACCGCCGGTCGCCTGGCCATCGACGAAGCCATGATGGCCGAG
>CAZHXV010000274.1:0-3875 GCA_964536455.1 uncultured Aquimonas sp. | reverse complement strand
TGCGGTACTTGCCGGTGTGCGGGTTCTGCGCCGTCACGGCGCTGCCATCGGGCGCGGTGATGACGAGCGACTCCAGCCGCATCGGGAAATGATCCGGGTAGTAGAGGTTGTTGGAGATCGCGCCATCCACGCTCACCCACGGCGTGTTGCCGGAGACGACGGTGGCCGAGGGCAGCAGCCAGGCCTTGTGCGCGTGCGCGGCGAAGGGCAGGGCGCAGGCCAGGACGAGGGCGGCGGGAACGATGCGGGACAGGGAGGCTTTCATCAGGAAATCCTTGTGGAGAGGGAAGGGGTCAGGGCGTGAGGCGCAGCGCGATGCGGCCCAGTTCGCTGCTGCCTTGCACGCTGGTTTGCGCCGCGTCGGTTGGGGGCCAGGCCAGCGGCAGTTTCAGCAGTTCGCGACCGCCCACTTCGCGCGCGGCCTCGATCACGACGTGGTACTGGCCCGGCGCGAGTTCCCTGAGCGGGCCGGCAGCATCGGAAAAACGCAGGGTGTGGGTGCCGACCGGGCGGGTCGCGCCGGTCACGCCATCCACCGGCAGGCTCAGCGCCCGACCGCTGCGACGCCACCACTGGCGCAGGTCCGGCAGCCACTTGGTGCCGCTTTCGCCGCCACCCATGCCACCTTCGCCACCACCGGGGCCTTTCTTGCCGCCTTCTCCGCCCGGCGCGCCGCCACGGCTGCGCGGCTGCTGGTACCAGACCGCCAGGTTGGCCGCGACACTGGAATCCTCACGCTCGATCCATACCGCGACATAGGGCCGGTGGTATTCGGCCACGTCCAGTTGCGGGATCTCGATCCTCGCCTTCAGTTCCGCCGCCTGCGTACCGGCGAACGGGAGAACGGCGGCAACAAGCGCCAGCGGCAACAGTTTCTTCATCGCAATCTCCTTGGATGTGGGCGATGGGGGAGTTTCAGTGGATCAGCAACAGCGCCAGCAGCAGCGGAACCAGGAGGCCGGCCCCGACCATCGGCCAGGTCAGGGCGCGCTGTTTGGCGTGGAATTGCAGCAGGACGAGGCCGGTGATGCAGAACACCAGGCAGGCGATGGCGAAGACGTCGATGAACCAGCGCCAGGCCGGGCCGGTGTTGCGGCCCTTGTGCAGATCGTTGAGGTAGGCGATCGCCCCGCGATCCGTGCTTTCGTACTCGGCGCTGCCAGAGGCCAGGTCGATGGCCAGCCAGGCGTCGCCGCCGGGACGCGGCAGCGAGAGGTAGATTTCCTCCTCGCTCCATTCCGCCTCGCGCGAACCGGTGCGAAGGCCAAGGGTATCGGCGAAGAACGCCCGCGCCTTGGCGGGCAGCGGTGCGTTGGCGTCCGTCCGTGCGGCCAGGGCGGAAAGTTCGGCGACAAGTTCCACGGGCAACTCGATCTTCTGGTTCGTCACGACCGGCGTGGCCGGGATCTGCGCGGCATGGTTCAGCGTGATGCCGGTGACCGCGAACAGCAGCATCCCGATCAGGCACAGCGCCGAACTGATCCAGTGCCACTGGTGCAGCGTGCGCAGCCAGTAGGCGCGGCGGCGTGGATCGGGTGACGGCATTGATCACGGAGACGGATGACTAAGGAGCAAAAGGATGCCGCATCGCAGCACCGTTGTAAATGATAACCGTTCTTACTAAGATGTCGAATTATTGCAAACGGCAACCATTCGCAACAACCCGCCATGCTGCGTTCCTTCCACCAGCCCGAACCACATTGCACCGCAACATCATTGCGGATCGCGGGCGCGTGGCTGGCGATGTTGCTGCTGATGCTGGCAGCCCTGATCGCGACAACGGCGTCCGCCCACGAATCCCAGCCCAACCTCGCCGAGAACCACGACGTCTTCGCGCTGGCTGGCGATCCCGCGCCCGAACCACCGTCGGGCAACGGCGGCGACGCCGAACCGGACGCGCATGTTCCCTGCATCCAGGCGCTGCCGGACGCGACACTGCTTCGCGCGCGCCAACTCCGCGCACCGGAACCCGCGCTTGTGCAGCGCAACCTTGCCGCGTACCGCGGCCGGGCTCCGCCGCACGCCTGACGCCAAGCCGCGTCCGTGGCCACCCCAGCGTGGCCCGCACCTGCCAATCCATCGCCGCTGCGCGCCTGCGATCGGCGCACCGTCGTCGCCCACTTCGTTCTTCCACCCCGTATCGGGCCTTCGCCGCCGCCACGCCACTGCACGGGCCACGTTCTCCCCACACGCAAACCCCATCAGGAATCTGCCCCCATGAGTCACATCAAGAGCCGCAAATACGCCCCGCGCCACGGTCTTGCCGCCCTGCCCACCGCCACGCTGGCCGCCAGTCTGGCGCTGGCCCTGCCCGCGCTCGCCGCCGAATCCCCCGAATCCGCCGACGCCGGGATGGGTGCGCAGAAAAAGGCGGCGAAACTCGACGAAATCGAAGTGCGCGGCGTGCGCAGCATGGTGACCTCGCCCAAGTTCACCCAGAGCCTTCAGGACACCCCCCAGACCATCGAGGTGATCGGCAAGGAGCTGTTCCAGCAGCAGGGCGCGACCACGCTGACCGAGGCCCTGCGCAACAGCGCCGGTGTCGGCGCGTTCTACGCCGGCGAGAACGGCAACACCTCCACCGGCGATGCGGTGTACATGCGCGGTTTCGACACCTCCAACAGCATCTACCTGGACGGCGCGCGCGATCTTGGCTCGGTCTCGCGCGACCTGTTCAACGTGGAACAGGTGGAAGTGGTGAAAGGCCCGGCAGGCACGGATACGGGCCGCTCCGCGCCGACCGGCGCGATCAACCAGGTGACCAAGCAGGCCAACCTGCGCGATGCCGTTTCCGCCACGCTTTCCGGCGGCACCGACGGCCAGAAGCGCGCCACCGCCGACCTCAATCAGACCTTCAGCGACACCGGTGCGTTCCGCCTCAACGCGATGTGGCAGGACAGCGACGTGCCCGGCCGCGACCGCATCAACAACAGCCGCTGGGGCGTCGCACCCTCGCTCGGCTGGGGCCTGGGCACCGATACGCGGCTCTACGCCAACCTGCTGTATGTGAAGCAGGACAACATCCCCGACGGCTTCGTGCCGACCATCGGCATTCATAGCTGGCAGCCGCAGCCGGGCCTGGAACAGCTCGCCGGGCACCCGGTGAACCCGGAAAACTTCTACGGCACCGCCGATGACCACGACAACGTCACCGCACAGATGGCCACGCTGCGTCTGGAACACGATTTCGCCAGCGGCGTGCGTCTTTCCAACACGCTGCGCTGGGGCAAGACCGAGCAGGATTATTTCCTCACCGCGTTCATGTCCACCGGCGGCAACGCCGCCAACCCGATGGCCGGCAACATCAAGTGGACGGACATCAACGACCTGTCCACCTACACCATGAACCGTAGCAACCTCACGCTGAAGGATCAGGAGAACCAGATCCTCACCGATCAGTTGAACCTGCAGATCGATTTTTCCACCGGCGCGGTCGATCACTTCCTGAGCACTGGCGTGGAAGTCACGAAGGAAGAACAGAAAAACCGTGGCCTGGCCGCCAGCGGCACGGTCGCGCCCGCCAACCTGTACGACCCGGACTGGAACACGCCCGGCCCGAGCATCGCCCGCACCGGCGCGGGCAGCAGCGGCGAAACCACCACCGCCGCGCTGTACGCCTTCGACACGCTCAAGTTCGGCGAGAAGTTCCTGATCACCGCCGGCATCCGCGCCGACCGCTACGACACCGACTACAACGCCACCGCGATCTGCACCACCGCCACGCCGCTGCCGCGCGGCGGCATCGCCTGCCCGGCGGGCGTGGAGAACGGAACCATCGTCAGCAGCGCCGACCTCTCCGCCAGCGACACGCTGCTGAACTACAAGCTCGGCGTGGTGTACAAGCCGGTCGAAACCCTGAGCCTGTACGCCAACGC
>CAZHXV010000273.1:0-3895 GCA_964536455.1 uncultured Aquimonas sp. | reverse complement strand
GCCACGGTGCGCTTGCCGGTGATCTCGGCGATGGAGGCGAGCGAGGCGATCACGGTGCGGTCGAGCGCATCGTCCGGCAGGCCCTGCACGATGGTGCCGTCGATCTTGAGGAAATCCGAATCGAGCTGGCGCAGGTAGGCGAAGGTGGAGAAGCCGGTGCCGAAATCATCGATGGCGATGCGGCAGCCGAGCAGGCGCAGGCGCTTGAGCATGGCGCGCACGCCGACGATGTCCTCGATGGTGCCCGATTCGGTGACCTCGAAGATCAGCGATACCGGATCCACGTTGTCGCGCACCAGGCAATCGGTGACGAAATCCACCAGATCGGTGCGGGCCAGCGCCTGCGCGGACAGGTTGATGGTGAGCGCGATGGGGCGGTGGTGGCCGCGCACTTCCTTGAGCGCGCGGATGGCGTGGTCGATCACCCAGTAGTCGATGTCGCCCATCAGGCCGAAGCGTTCGGCGGTGGGCAGGAAGGCGCCGGGGGAGATGAGATCGCCCTGTTCGCCGCGCAGCCGCAAGAGCACTTCGAACAGCATCGGCTCATCCGGATTGCGTGCGAACTGTCGCTGCCAGAGTTGGGAAGGGTTGCCCTCGCCGGTTTCGTTCTCGATGCCCTTGAGCGGCACGATCGGCTGGAACACCAGTTCGAAGCGGTCGTGCGCGAGCGCATCCTGGAGCCGCGAAGACCAGCCCAGATCCGCGCTCATCTCGGCCTGGTTGCCGCTTTCCGGCGCATAGACGTGGGTGCGGTTGCGGCCCGCGGACTTGGACTGGTGGCAGGCGATGTCGGCATGCGCCATCGCTTCTTCAGAGGAGGCGGTGAAGCGATCGAGCGACACCGCACCGATGGAAAGCGTGATGCGGTAGCTCTTGCCGTGGTGGCTGAAAGGCGCGGCGGCCACTGCGCGGCGGATGCGTTCGCCCAGGGGTTCGATCTGGTCGCGCGGCACGTTGCGCAGGATCACGGCGTATTCGTCGCCGCCCAGGCGCGCGAGCTGGTCGCCGGGGCGCAACTGCGAACGGATGCGGCGGCTGACTTCGATCAGGAGCTGGTCGCCGGCGCCGTGGCCGGCGGTGTCGTTGATGTACTTGAAGCGATCCAGATCCACGAACAGCAATGCGGCGGCATCGTCCGAGTGTTTCAGGCGCGTCAGTTCGCTGTCCAGTTGCTGCTCGAACCAGCGCCGGTTGTGCAGTTCGGTGAGGCTGTCGCGCTCGGCTTGCCAGCGCAGTTTTTCCTCCATCTTGCGCTGCGCGGAAACATCCCGGAACGCCACCACCGAACCGCGCCGCTTGCCGTCCACGCGCAGCGGATAGACCGTGCCTTCCACCGGCACCGGCAGGCGCGAGGCCGACCAGAACACGGCCTGCCACTGCGGCAGCGATTCGCCGTCGCGGTAGCTGGCGCTGAGGAAGGAGTCCGTGCCGTTGCCGCCGGGCTGGGCCGGATGGATGGAGGTGGCGGCCTTGGTGCCGGTCAGCGCATCGGCTTCGGTGTGGCCCAGGATGGCCAGCGCGGCGGGGTTCACGAATTCGATGGTGCCCTCGGTATCGACGCCGAACACGCCATCGCCCACGGCGGCGAGGATGCCTTCCAGCCGGCGGCGCTCGGCGTCGATGGCCTTGCGATCCTGCACCGTGCGCGAGAGCGAGGCCAGGCGCGCCAGGAACAGTTCGCGCGCCTCGCTCTTGAACAGGCATTCCACCGCACCGGAGGCGAGCGATTCCACGATCACCTCGTCCGAATAGGTGCCGGTGATGATGGCGGTGAGCACGTGCCGGGTCTGCGGATGGCGGCGCAGGGCGGCGATCAGCGACGTGCCGTTCTCGCCCGGCATGAAGTAGTCGACGATGGCGATGTCCACGGGCGAGGACATCGCTTTCTGGAGGCCCTCGGAGGCGCTGCCGGCGATTTCCACGTGGTAGCCCTGGCGTTGCATCAGCCGCGCGAAGGCAGCGCGCACGGTGGGCGAATCGTCCACCAGCAATACCCGCATCGGGGTTTCGTTGCGTGGGGCTTCGCGCGGGCCGCTGGCGGCGGAAGCGGCCGGCAGGACACTGCGTTCCAGCGCGTTGGGCACGTCCGCGTATTCGGACCACATCAAAAGCGCGGTGCGGGGCCGCGTCATGCGCCATTTGACCAGCGCTTCGGAGGCCGAATCGGCCAGCAGCAGCACGGGAATGTGCTCGAACTGTTCGGCGTGCAGCAGGGCGCAAAGATTCTCGCCGTCGCGATCCAGGAATTCGGGCCAGCCCAGCAATACCGCATCCAGGCGCTGGGCGCGGACGCTGGTCTGTTCCAGCGCCTGGTAGGAGGTGCGCAGGTTTTCCGGCGCCAGCACCGTATAGCCGCGCTGCCGCAGCAATGCCTCCATGATGCGCCGCCGGGTGGGCGAGGATTCCGCCAGCAATACCGATTTCGTCATCCGGATTTCCCCTTTGTATCCCCGTTCAATGCCGCGCTAGAGCAGGCGCTTGAGCATTCCGAATCCGGCCAGATAGACGCCCGCCACGGTGCCAAGGTTGGTCAGGAAGAAGTTGACCAGCACGCGCGCCACGCGGTTGCGCCACCATCCGGTGAAATGGCCCACATCATCGCGCAAACGGGAGAAATCCGCGACCCTGGGGCGACGCACCCAGGCTTCGACCGAGGCGCTCACCATGCCCGAGGCCAGGGCGGGATGGAACGGTGTGACGGGCGAAGCCAGAAAGGCGGCGAGAATACTCGAAGGGTGCCCGCCGGCGAGCAGGCAACCCAGCGCGCCGCCCAATCCTGTCAACAAAATCCAGTTCAACAGGAGATCCGTACCGATATCGGCGCCCTGCATGAATCCCCAGGCGAATCCGCCGAGCAGGAACAGCGTCAGCACCGTGCCGAACCATTTTCCCCAGGGTTTGGGTTTGGGCAGGGTTTGCAAAAGTTCAATTTGCGGCTGCGGAATCTCCGCGGCTTCGGCCAGGTATTTCGAGAGCCCGCCAAGGTGGCCCGCACCGATCACCACCAGCACGCGGCGGCCAGCCGCGCCCGCATTGTCCTGCCGCAGGCGCGCGGCCATGAAGCGGTCGCGTTCGTCGATCAGCGCGCCGTAAAGCGTGTCGTCGCGCTTGGCGAACTCCTGGAAGCTGCTTTCCAGGATGTCTCCCTGTTTCAGGCGTTCGATTTCCGCTTCTTCCACCTCGTCGTCGGCCAGGAGGCTCATCGCCAGCCCGCTCATCAGCGAGATTTTCCGCCAGAAGCCGACGGCTGCGTAGGTGCGACGCAGGGTGATGCCCACATCGCGGTCGATGCGCTGCAACGGAAGTTGCCGCGCATCGGCTTCCTCGATCGCCGCGCGCAGTTCCGCGCCCGGTTCCACGCCCAGTTGTTCGGCCAGGCGACGCTGGTAGGCGGAAAGCGCGAGGTTGGCGGCCACCAGCCCGATCTTGCCCTCGCGGATCACGCGGATCAGATCGAGGTTCTCCAGCGCATCGGGTTGGATCATGGCCTGGTAGCGGCCCTCGCACAGCTCCACGGCGATGGCGTCAAAGCCGCCTTGCGCCGCCAGCGCCCGCACCGCATCGACGCTGACTTTGGAAACGTGCGCCGTGCCCAGGATCGTGTAATGCACGCCATCGCGCTCGACCTGCGCGATGGGTTGACCAGCGAGTGGATCGGCGGCGGTTTCGATGGTGTCGCTCATGGGTTGGATATCGGTGCTTTCGTAGAGCCGGGCTTGCCCGGCTGCTTTTCTTAAAGATGGAGCCGGGCAAGCCCGGCTCACCATGGGGCGGGCAAGCTCAATCGCGGTAGCGTTTCAGGAGATCGCCGTAAGCGTCGATGCGGCGGTCGCGCAGGAACGGCCAGATGCGGCGCACCCGTTCGCTGCGGGCCAAGTCCACATCGACGACGAGC
>CAZHXV010000272.1:0-3921 GCA_964536455.1 uncultured Aquimonas sp. | reverse complement strand
CCATCGACCACGCTGCCGTCGCTATCGACGAGCAGCACGCGATCACCGTCGCCGGCGAAGGCGATGCCCAGCGTTGCGCCGCGTTCGCGCACCAGCGCGCCGAGCGCTTCCGGATGCGTGGAACCGACGCCGCGGTTGATGTTGAGCCCGTCCGGCGCGGCGCCAATGGCGTCCACGCGCGCACCCAGTTCGGAGAACACGCGCGGCGCGATCTGGTACGTCGCGCCGTGCGCGCAATCCAGCGCCAGGTGCCAGCCGGCGAGCGAGAAATCCGCGGGCACCGTCGATTTGCAGAATTCGCCGTAGCGCGTGGTGGCGTCGGCGATGCGAACGGCCTTGCCGAGCGCTTCGGATTCCACCGTGGCGAATGCGCCTTCCAGTTCGGCTTCGATGGCAAGCTCGGTGGCGTCGTCGAGCTTTTCGCCCTGCGCGGAAAAGAACTTGATGCCGTTGTCGTGGTGCGGGTTGTGCGAGGCGGAAATCACGATGCCGGCATCGGCCCGCAGCGAACGGGTCAGGAAGGCCACGCCCGGCGTGGGCATCGGCCCGAGCAGGCGCACGTCCGCGCCGGCGGCCACCAGGCCGGCTTCGAGCGCGGATTCGAACATGTAGCCGGAGATGCGCGTGTCCTTGCCGATCACCACCAGCGGCCTGCGCCCATCGCGCGCCAGCGCCCGGCCGGCGGCCCAGCCCAGCTTCAGCACGAAATCCGCCGAAATCGCGCCTTCGCCGACGCGCCCGCGAATGCCGTCGGTGCCGAAGTGGCGGCGCGCGCTCATTCGGCGGCGGCGGTTTCGGCGGGCATCGGCCTGCGCATCAGGATCGCCAGCAGCGAGGCCAGCTTGTCGCGCATTTCGCGCCGGTCCACGATGGCGTCGATGGCCCCGTGATCGAGCAGGAATTCACTGCGCTGGAAGCCCTGCGGCAGGGTCTCGCGCACCGTCTGTTCGATCACGCGCGGCCCGGCGAAGCCGATCAGGGCGCGCGGCTCGGCCAGGTTCAGGTCGCCCAGCATTCCGAGACTGGCGGAAACGCCGCCGGTGGTCGGGTGCGTGAGCACCGAAACATAGGGCAGGCCGGCCTCGCGCATCCGCGCCAGAGCGGCGGAGGTCTTGGCCATCTGCATCAGCGAGAACAGCCCTTCCTGCATCCGCGCCCCGCCAGTGGCGGAGAAGCACACCAGCGGCGTGCGATGCTCCAATGCGTATTCGGCGGCGCGCGTGAACTTTTCCCCGACCACCGACCCCATCGAGCCGCCCATGTAGCGGAATTCGAACGCCACCGCAGTGAGTGGATTGCCCTTCAGCAGGCCGTGCATCGAGATCAGCGCGTCCTTTTCGCCGGTCTGCTTCTGCGCCGCCTTGATCCGATCCGGGTATTTCTTGGTGTCGCGGAAGCGCAGGGCATCCGTAGGTTCGAGCGCGGCGTCCAGTTCCGTCGCGCTGCCGGCATCGAGCAGCCGCACCAGGCGAACCCGGGCCTCCACCGGCATGTGATGGCAGCACTTGGGGCAGACGTGGAAGTTGCGCTCCAGTTCGGGGCGGTACAGCACTTCCCCGCAGCTGTCGCATTTTTCCCACAGCCCTTCGGGCACGGCGCTCTTCTTGGCGCCCTCGGTGCGGATGCGCGAGGGCATGAGTTTCTGGAACCAGCTCATGGGGGCGAGTCTTTTGGGGAAGAGGCGGAGTGTAATGGTTTGGTCATGCGCTGGCACTTGGGTGCGGCGCGAGCCTGCGAACCGCAGCGCTGTTCCCACTTTCCGCAGGCGCATCTGTTGCCGCTGAGAAAGCTCGCGTGCGACAATTCCAAGGCTTGGATGAACGCAGCTTGCTGCATTGCGCCATGAGGCGCGCGGCGGTTGCGGCTCCGGGCAGGGAAGGTCGCCTGCGGTTGGGTGGCCAACATCGCGGCACGGGCCGCGTAGAGGTCGAGAGAGAACGACGTGCTGGGCGAATACCTGCCGATACTGCTGTTTTTGATCGTGTCCACCGGCATCGGCATCGTCCTGCTGATCGTGGGCAACCTGCTCGGCCCCAAGCGCCCGAGCGAGGAGAAGCTCTCGCCCTACGAGTGCGGCTTCGAGGCCTTCGACGATGCGCGCATGAAGTTCGACGTGCGCTACTACCTCATCGCGATCCTGTTCATCGTGTTCGATCTGGAAATCGCCTTCATGTTCCCGTGGGCCGTGGTGTTCAAGGAACTGGGCGGCGTCGCCATCGGCGCGATGGCGGTATTCCTCGGCATCCTGGTCGTGGGTTTCGTGTACGAGTGGAAGAAGGGCGCCCTGGACTGGGAGTGACATGACATGAGCATTGCGCAGTTCTTCCACAATCCCGAACCGCTGGCCCGCGTCGACGACATCCTGCGGCCTTCGGCGGACGCGAATCCCCTGATGGATTGCGGTTTCGTCACCACCTCCGTCGATGCGCTGGTGAACTGGGCGCGCACCGGCTCGATGTGGCCGGTCACCTTCGGCCTGGCCTGTTGCGCCGTGGAAATGATGCACGCCAGTTGCGCGCGGCTGGATCTGGATCGCATGGGCGTGATCTACCGCCCCAGCCCGCGCCAATCCGACGTGATGATCGTGGCCGGTACCCTGGTCAACAAGATGGCCCCGGCGCTGCGCAAGGTCTATGACCAGATGCCCGAGCCGAAATGGGTGATCTCGATGGGTTCCTGCGCCAACGGCGGCGGCTATTACCATTATTCCTACGCCGTGGTGCGCGGTTGCGACCGCGTGGTGCCGGTGGATGTCTATGTGCCGGGCTGTCCGCCGACCGCCGAGGCGCTGATCCACGGCATCCTCCAGTTGCAGAAGAAGATTCGCCGCACCAGCAGCATCGCTTCAAGGCAGGGCATCGCCGCGAACAACACCATCGCGCGCTGACTCTCCGTTCCACCGATCCACGTTCCCCGAAAACTCAAAGGCACGCCAGCCCTATGGCCGAGCTAGCAAACCCGCTTGCGCAGCGACTTTCGACCCGCTTCGACGGCAAGTTCGTGGACATCCTCGAACAGCGCGAGGAAACCATCCTCGTGCTTGCGCCCGAACGCCTGCTCGAAGTGGCCCTGGCGCTGCGCGACGAAGCGGAATTCCGCTTCACCCAGCTCATCGATCTTTGCGGCGTCGACTACCTGAGCTATGGCCTCACCGAGTGGGATACGGACGACGTATCTTCCGAGGGTTTCTCGCGCGGCGTGGAAGGTTACGGGCCGGGTCGCTTCGATTGGGAACACCGTCCGCGCGAGGGCCGGCATCCGCGCCGCTTCGCCGCAGCGACGCAACTGCTTTCCGTCCACAACAACGCCCGCCTGCGGCTGCGCTGCTACGCGCCGGACGACGGCCTGCCGGTGATTCCTTCGCTGGTGGACGTGTGGCCGGTGGCCAACTGGTTCGAGCGCGAGGCCTTCGATCTGTTCGGCATCGTGTTCGAGGGCCACCCCGACCTGCGCCGCATCCTCACGGACTACGGCTTCGTCGGCCATCCGTTCCGCAAGGATTTCCCGCTGATCGGCAACGTGGAAGTGCGCTATGACGAAGCGCAAGGCCGCGTGGTGTATCAGCCGGTGAGCATCGAACCGCGCGTCGGCGTGCCGCGCGTGGTGCGCAACGATTCGCGTCTGGATCAGGCCCGCGCCGAAACCGCGGCCCGGAAGTAACCCGCCATGCAGGAAATCCGCAACTACACCTTGAATTTCGGCCCGCAGCATCCGGCCGCGCACGGCGTACTGCGCCTGGTGCTGGAGATGGACGGCGAGGTCGTACGGCGCGCCGATCCGCACGTCGGCCTCCTGCATCGAGGTACCGAGAAGCTCGCGGAATCCAAGCCGTTCAACCAGTCCATCGGCTACATGGATCGGCTGGATTACGTCTCGATGATGTGCAACGAGCACGCCTATGTGCGTGCCATCGAGAAGCTG
>CAZHXV010000271.1:0-3999 GCA_964536455.1 uncultured Aquimonas sp. | reverse complement strand
GCGGCTCCATGCGCTGCGCAAGTTCGTGGCCCGCAACCGCGTCGGCGTCGCCGCACTGGCCTTGGCGCTGGCCGCCATCCTCGGCGGCCTCATCGCCACTTCCTGGGCCCTGCACCGCGCCACCCAGGCGGCCGAGCGCGCCCGGGTCACCAGCGAATTCCTCGCGGGGCTTCTGGCCAGCGTCAACCCGGACGTAGCGCGCGATCTGGACAAGACCCTGATGCGCAAGGTGCTGGATGAAGCCTCCGCCCGCGCCCGCACCGAACTGGCCAAGCAGCCGGAGGCGCTGATCCAGGTGCAGTTCACCATGGCCGACAGCTACACCGGCCTGGGCGATACGCAGCGCGCGGTCGAACACCTGGAAGCGGCGCTGGCCATCGCCGAATACGAATACGGCCGCCACAGCATCGTTGCGCTGGATACGATGTGGCGGTTGGGCCTGGCGTATTCGCAGCTGGGCAACGACCAGCGTGCCGAAGCCATCCTGCGCGAAGCCCTGCCACATGCGGAAAAGATCCGCAGCGGCCCGGACGCCACCCTGGCCCCAAGCATCAAGGCGCGGCTGAGCTGGGCGCTCGGCGGCCAGGGCAAGGCCGAGGAAGCGCTGGACCTCTCGCGACAGGCCTGGGAAAGCCTCTCCAGGCTCGTTCCGCCCACGAACGACCAACGCATCGACGCCACGATCTTCTACGCCACCGCGCTGGCCGACCTGGGCCGCTACGACGAAGCCATCGAAAGCGCCAGCGAGGCCATCTCCTATCTTTCCGAGTCCATCGGCGCCGATCACCCGCGCACGCTCTCGATCCGCAACAGCCTGGCGGTGTATCACCTGCAAAAGCGCGACTACGCCGGCGGCGAGCGGGAACTGAAGGCGCTGCTGGAACCCACCGCACGCCAGTACGGCACGGGAAACGCCTTCACGCTGATGCTGCACGCCAACCTCGGCGGCGCGCTGCGCCAGCAGGGCACGCCGGAAAAGATCGCCGAGGCCGGGCCGCACTATCGGCTGGCGATGGAAGGCTTCGCCGCCAAGCTCGGCCCCGAAAGCCCGAATGCGATCGTCGCCCGCAGCAACCATGCCAACTGGCTGCTGGACAACGGCCAGGCCCAGGAGGCCTTCGACGAACAGGCCGCCTCGCTGGAAACCGCGCAGCGCACGATGGGCACAAAGGCTCCCCTCATCGCCGAAATCCACCGCGCCCAGGCCGAGGCCGCACTCGCCCTGGGCCGCCTCGACGAAGCCCGCGCCCACGCCGAGCAATCGCTGGCCCTCAACCGCGAAGCCTACGGCGACGCAGAAGGCCCATTGGCGCGCGTGAAGGAAACCCTGGGCAAGATAGAAGCGGCCGAGGCGGCGGCGAAATAACCCAGCATGGATCGAGCCTCACCCCGGCTCTGCGGCGAACGCCCCCAACTCCCGCAACACCGCCGTGGCATAGGCGCCGACGGGCAGGAAGAAGCGCAGTTCCAGTACGTCATCGCCCGGCCACGCCCAGGAAAATTCGCGCACCGGCAGGCGCAGGGCGCGGCGTTCGTGTTTCAGGCCGGCGGCGGCAAGCCCGGCGACGAGTTCGGGTTCGCTGGCGGCAATGGCGGTTTCCAGTTCGCGTACCGCATCGGCGCTGCGCGGTTCACCCTCGCCCCACAGCGCGCCGGTGGGGTGGATGTCGAAGCGCGCGAGGCGTTCGGCCAGTTCCGGCGAATCGACGTCGGGCTCGGGGCCGAAGACGCTGCGGCTGCCGTCGAGCATGAAGACTTCGCCCGGCAACGCCGCATCCCACGCGCTGCGCGCGATGCGTTCGGCGAGGATGCGGTTGAACAGGTGCGAACGCGCGGCGGAAAGCAGCATCGAGCGCTGTTCGCGGCCCACGCGACGGCCTGCGAACATGGCCTTCGCAGCGTCCACGTTGCCGCCGTCGCGGCCAAAACGCTGATCGCCGAAACCGTTGGGAACGCCGCACCCGGCGATGTTCTCCAGGCGCTGTTCGATGGCGCTGCGCTCGCCCTGCACCTGCCGCAAGGTGAGCACGAAGCGATTGCCGCGCAGGGCCCCGCGCGGAAGTTTCCTGGCGTGCCAGCCGTGCGAGAGCACGCGGAATTCGGCGTTGCCTTCCAGCGCGGAAAATTCCGGCGCGATGCGTTTGGGCAGGTGCACGGTGAACGCCTGCCGCGTGAGCGCGTGGCGATCCTTGAGGCCCGCATAGCTCACCGCGAATTCGGCCACGTTGGCCCAGCGCGCCAGTTGTTTGGCGACAAAGGCGGTGTTCGCACCACGCTTTTCGACCACGAGGAACAGGTGTTCGCCGCTGCCGCTGGGCGCAAAGCCGAGGTCTTCCTCGACGATGAAATCCTCAGGTTGATGGCGGATCGCAGCGCGCAGCACAGCGTCGCCGAAGGCGCGCGGGGTCTCGTCGCTCATTGACGGCACACCAGCGCCACGGCCTGCGCCGCGATGCCTTCGCTGCGGCCGGTGAAGCCGAGTTTTTCCGACGTCGTGGCCTTCACGCCGACGGCATCGACGGCGATGCGCAGGTCGGCGGCGAGTTTTTCGCGCATTGCCGGAATGTGAGGCAGCAGTTTCGGGCGTTCGCAGATCACCACTGCATCCACATTGCCCACGCGCCAGCCGCGTTCGTCCAGCATCGCCACCACGGCGCGCAGCAGTTCGCGGCTGTCGATGCCGGCCCAGCGCGGGTCGCCGGGGGGGAAATGCTGGCCGATGTCGCCGAGCGCAAGCGCACCGAGCAGCGCATCGCACAGGGCGTGGATCAGCACATCGCCATCGGAATGTGCGATCAGCCCGTGCGTATGGGCGATCGTCGCGCCGCCGATGACCAGGCGATCGCCTTCGCCGAAGGCGTGTACGTCGTAGCCGGTGCCGATCCTGATGTTCACTTTTCCTGCCCTCGCAACAAGAACTCCGCCAGCAGGAAATCCTGCGCCGTGGTCACCTTGAGGTTGTCCGCCGCACCTTCGACCAGTTGCGGCGAAAAGCCGGCGCGTTCCATCGCCATCGCTTCGTCGGTGACGGCCACGCCATCGCGGGCGGCGGCTTCCAGTGCGGAAACGAGCGCGGCGCGGGGAAACATCTGCGGCGTGAGCGCGCGCCACAGGCCCGCACGCGGCACGGTGCGCGAACTGCGCTGCCGTGCATCGGCCTGCTTCAGCGTATCGGCCAGCGGCACAGCGAGCAGCGCGCCATCAGTCGCGGCGCAGGCGAGCAGCGTGGAAAGATCGGAATGGCGGATGCAGGGCCGCGCGGCATCGTGGACGAGTACGAAATCGCTTTCGCCCACGTCCGAAGGCAAGGCCCGCAGACCGGCCAGCACCGACTCGGCGCGCTGTGCGCCGCCAGGCGTTGCGATCAGCGGCTTGCCTTCAAGCGAGCGCCAACCCGGCCAGTGCGCATCGTCCGCCGCGATGGATACGACGATGCCTTCGATGCGCGGATGCGCGGCGAGCTTGCGCAGCGTGTGTTCGATCAAGGGTTTGCCGAGCAAGGTCTGGTACTGTTTGGGAACCTCGCCGCCAGCGCGCAGGCCGCGCCCCGCGGCAGGCACCACGACCCAGGTCATGGGACGGGTTCCGGTGCGGGCTTTTCTTCGATGACGCGATAGAAGGTTTCGCCCGGCTTGATGAGGCCCAGCTCGGCCCGCGCGCGTTCCTCCAGCGCGGCCTTGCCGGCGCGCAGATCTTCCACTTCGGCGGCGAGCGCTTCGTTGCGCTCGGCCAACCGCGCGTTCTCCGCCTCCTGCGCAGCCGCGCGCGCGCGCAACGCCTCCACATCGCGCACGCCGCCCGGCCCAACCCAGTATTTCAACTGGAGCAGTGCGATCAGCGCCACCAGCACGAGGGCCAGAAGCCGCGCCATCGGGCGTCAGCGCGCCAGGCTCACGAACGCGGTGCGGCCCGCATAACGCGCCTTGGCGCCAAGGGCTTCCTCGATGCGCAGCAACTGGTTGTACTTGGCCACGCGATCGCTGCGGCACAGCGAGCCGG
>CAZHXV010000270.1:0-4030 GCA_964536455.1 uncultured Aquimonas sp. | reverse complement strand
GCACGCGGCCGAAGCGGCCATCCCATTCCAGCGCCGAGCGATAGGTGATGACGCCGAGCTTGCGCGCGATGCGCATGCCCGATTCGGGATAGCTGGCGGCATCGTAGTGGCCCTGGTTCCAGGCCGGATCCAGCCGGATCGCCTCGCGCTGCAACGAACGCACCGCGATCGAGAACGGCAGCGCATGGGCCGCGCCGGAGATGTTGAGGTAGCCACGGGTCGAACCCGGATACCGGTGCAGGTAGGCCAGTGTGGACATGCCGCCCATCGAGCAGCCGATCAGGCAGGCCAGTTGTTCGATGCCCAGCCCCCGCACCAGCGCATGCGCGGCGCTGGCGATGTCTTCGATGGAAAGCTCCGGGAACTCCAGACGGTACGGCTGGCCGGTGGCCGGATTGATCGAGGCTGCACCCGTGGAACCCTTGCAGCTTCCGAGCGAGTTGCAGCAGACGACGAACCAGCGGTCGGTGTCGATGGCCAAGCCTGGGCCGAGCATGGTTTCCCACCAGCCTGGCGTGGGGTCGGCCTCGTTGGAGGCGGCGTGCGCGTTCGGCGAGAGGCCGGTAAGGATGAGGATGGCGTTGTCGCGCGCCGGCGATAGCGTGCCCCAGGTGTCGTAGGCCAGGCGCGCGCCATGCAACCGCCCGCCGCGCTTCATCGGGAACGGCGAGGGCAGGGCGAAGAAGCGCGCGCCGGGCGGGATGAACTCGCTCATGGCACGGCTGCGTCGATGACGAGCCGGATCGGCTCCACGCGCGAGGTCGGCAAGGCCGCGGACAGCGTTTCCAGATCGCCGGCTTGCGCCTGTGCGTTGCCGCTCCGGCTGATGCGCGCGCCAACCACCACTTCCGCCAGACTGGAAAGATTCATCTGCGGCAACATCGCGTGTTCGTCGGTCAGTTCCACGCGGGCCGGCAGTTGCGCGGCGGTCAGGCGCTGGATCGCCAGCGGCATCTTCGGCCCCTGCGGTGCGCGGGCGAAGACGAACAGCGTATCGGTGGGCTGGATGCGGGATCTCAATTCCGGTGCGATGTCCACCTCGACGACGAGGCGCGGGCCGGCGGTGCCGGATGCTCCGGAAGGCGTGTCGGCGGGGGAAAGCGCGCTCGCGGCCAATCCGCTTTCGGCGCGCACCTGGTCGATGTTCCGGCGCAGCGTCTGCCGCACCGGCGCATCGGGCGGCAGCAGCCCGAGCAATGTTTCCCAGGTGGCGATGCCGGCGGCGTTGTCTCCCGCCTGCACCTGCGCCACGCCCAGCAGCCACAGGCCGCGCTGGTGGGCCGGATCGAGCGCGAGCGCGGCCTTGAGGCGTTCCAGCGGCTCGCCTTCGAAACGCTTGTCCGGCGAGGCCAGTACCTGCGCTTCGGCGGATTCGACCATCACGTCCGGCGAATCGGGTGCAAGTTCCAGCGCTTTGGCGAAGGCATCGCGCGCTTGCCCGAAGTTTTCCAGCGTTTTCTGGGCGCGGGCCAGCAGCAGCCAGCCTTGCAGATCGTCCGGGCGTTCGGCCAGGCGCTGCTTCACGGCGGCGATGGCCTGATCCATCGTGGGTGCCGGCGTGGCGGCTTGCGCCTGCAAGGAAGCGGCATCGAAGGCACGCGGATCGCCGAGCCTCGAATACAGGCCGAAGGCCAGTAGCGGCGTCAGGATCGCCAGCGCCAGCGCCGTTCCGCGTGCGGGCTTCGGCGCGTTCGTCGCAGGCTGGGTTGCGAGCAGCGCGGCGCGCTTGGCGGCGACTTCGGATTCCTCCAACACGCCGGCGGCGCGTGCCGCTTCCAGCGCGGCGAGCCGTTCGCGTTGCGTCGTATCGCGCGTGGGCCGCAGCAGCGGCCACAGCAGGAAGGCGAGTGCGGTCAGCGTCAGCGTTGCGCTGATGGCGATGAACGTGCCCGTCACCATTCGTCTCCCGATTCGCCTTCAACCATCGTGCCGACCTCGTCCAGTTGCTTCGCGCGGCGGCGCACCAGCGCGGCCACGAACAGCGCACCGCCCGCCAGCACGATGAGCGGGCCGAGCCAGATCAGCAGCGTGCGGCCGTGCATCGGCGGTTTGTACAGCACGAAATCGGTATAGCGCTGCGTGAGGAAGGCCTTGATCTCATCGTCGCTCCTGCCTTCGTGCATCAGTTCCAGCACCTGCCGGCGCAGGTCGTGCGCGATCGGCGCATCCGAATCGGCCAGCGACTGGTTCTGGCACATCACGCAGCGCAGTTCCGCGGCCAGTGCGCGGAAGCGGGCCTCCTCGGCGGCGTCGTGGAAGGGCAGCGGATCCACTGCGAGGGCGGCGAAGGACAGCAGCAGGCCGGCCAGCAGCAAGGCAATACGTGGCTTCAGCCGGGCAAGCCCGGCTCTGCGGGTTCTCGTAGAGCCGGGCTTGCCCGGCTCCGCGGCTGGTCGGCTCATGGCGCGCCCTCGCGTAGTCGCGGCAGAATCTCGCGCTGTACGATCTGGGGCGTCAGCGCGCCAATCACCTTGTGCCGCACGATGCCGTTGGCATCGACGAGGAAGGTTTCCGGCGCGGCATAGACACCGTAGTCGATGGCCACGCGGCCGGATTCGTCCGCGACGATCAGCGCATACGGATCGCCGAACTGGTGCAGCCAGCGCAGCGCATCCTCGCGCTCGTCCTTGTAGTTGAAGCCGACCACGCGCACGCCGCTTCGCGCCAGTTGCTCGATCAGCGGATGCTCGACCCGGCATTCCGGGCACCAGCTCGCCCAGACGTTGAGAAGGAACGGCTGGCCGAGCAGTTCCCTGGATTCGATGGTTTTTCCAGGCTCATGCAGCAGCGGCAGCGTGAAGGCCGGGATCGGTTTGCCGACCAAGGGCGAAGGGATCGCGTTCGGATCGCGCTCGCGGTTGAGTTCGATGCCGGCGTAGAACAGCGCGCCGAGCGCGATGAAGAGGAACAGCGGCAGCCAACGCTTCCACATCTCAAGCGGCCCCGGTGGCGGCGGGGACCGGTGGTGCCAGTTGCGAAGCCGCAGGTTGCGCCTGCGCGGCGGGCACGCGGCGGAAACGGCGATCCGCCGCCGTGATGAAACCGCCGGCCATCATCATCAAGCCTCCAAACCAGATCCAGCGCACGAAGGGCTTGACGTAGATGCGCAGTGCCCAGGATTCCGCGCCCAATGGTTCGCCGAGCGCGACATAGAGATCGCGGAACAGGCCCGGATCGATCGCAGCTTCAGTCATCACCTGGCCGCCGCTGGCGTAGCCGCGCTTTTCCGGATGCAGCACGGCGATGACTCGGTCGTTCCTCGACACCGTGATCGTGCCCTGGTCGGCTTCGAAGTTCGGGCCTTTGTAGTGGCGCGTGCCATCGAAGCGGAAGACATGGCCACGCACTTGCGTTTCCTGCCCGGGCCTCACCGCGACATCCTTTTCGATGCCGGTGGCTTCCACGATCAGGGCGCCTGCGACGAACACGCCCAGGCCCGCATGGGCCAGCGTCATGCCGAGCATTTCCGCCGTGAAGCGTTTTCCCGGCGCGGCCTTGCGGAAGCGTTGCGCCACGAACCAGCCCACGCCGGCCAGCACCCAGGCCGCGCCCGCCGCGCCGAAATAGCCTTTCAGCGGCAGGCCGGAGCCCATGGCGAACGCGATCGCCAGCGCAATGACTGCTGCGATCAGGCCGGCACGCAGCACCGGCGCGAGCGCGGAAGCGGATTCGCGCTGCCAGCGCGTGATCGGGCCGAACGGGATCAGCAGCACGATGGGCAGCATCAGCAGCCCGAACAGCGAGCCGAAGTAGGGCGGGCCGACCGAAATCTTGCCCAGGTTCAATGCCTCGAACAGCAGCGGCGACAGCGTACCGATCAGCACCATCGCCGCTGCCGCCGACAGCAGCAGGTTGTTCACCAGCAGCAGCGTCTCGCGCGACAACGGCGCGGAAGGCTTGCCGGTTTCCTTCGGTGCGCGCAGCGCGTACAGCGCCAGCGAGCCGCCGATCACCACGCCCAGGAAGATCAGGATGAACAGGCCGCGCTCCGGATCGGAGGCGAAGGCGTGCTGACCTCGGTACACGCCTT
>CAZHXV010000269.1:0-4041 GCA_964536455.1 uncultured Aquimonas sp. | reverse complement strand
GGCCTGATGGCCTTCTTCCTCGAATCCACCTTCGTGGGCCTGTTCTTCTTCGGCTGGGACAAGCTCTCCAAGGTGAAACACCTGATGGTGACCTGGCTGGTGGCGCTGGGCTCGAGCTTCTCGGCGCTGTGGATCCTGGTGGCGAACGGCTGGATGCAGTATCCGGTCGGCGCCAGCTTCAATCCCGAGACGCTGCGCATGGAGCTGGACAGCTTCTCCGAGGTGTTCTTCAACCCGGTGGCGCAGGTCAAGTTCGTGCACACTGTCTCGGCGGGTTACACGACCGCCGCGTGCTTCGTGCTCGGCATCAGCGCGTGGTATCTGCTGAAGGGCCGGCACATCGCGTTCGCGCAGCGTTCCTTCGCGATTGCCGCGGCCTTCGGGCTGGCCTCGGTGCTGTCGGTCATCACGCTGGGCGACGAAAGCGGCTACGAGGTCGGCCATGTGCAGAAGGTGAAGCTGGCCGCCATCGAAGGCATGTGGGAAACGCACGCGCCACCGGCGCCGTTCACCGTGGCGGGCGTGATCGACAGCGAGAACATGAAGACCGATTACGCCCTTGAAATTCCCTGGGCGATGGGCCTGATCGCCACGCGCTCCATCGATACGCCGATCACCGGCATCAAGGATCTGGTCGCCGAGCACGAGATCAACATCCGCCACGGCATGAGGGCCTACGCGGCGATGCAGGCACTGCGCGCCGATTCTTCCAACGAAGCCGCCGAGGCGGAGCTGTTGGCGAACCAGAAGTACCTCGGTTACGGACTCCTGGTGAAACGCTACGCGCCGAACGTCGTCGATGCCACGGACGAGCAGATCGCGCAGGCCGCGCGCGACGGCATCCCGCCGGTCGGGCCGCTGTTCTGGGCGTTCCGCATCATGGTCGGCGCCGGCTTCTTCATGCTCGGCGTGATGGTGCTTGCGCTGATCTCGTCCTCGCGACGGGCGATCATGCGCCAGCGCTGGCTGCTGAAGCTGGCGGTGTTCACGATCCCGATGCCGTGGATCGCCTCGGAAATGGGCTGGTTCGTCGCTGAAGTGGGCCGCCAGCCGTGGACGGTGGCGGAAGTGTTGCCGACCTGGATGAGCGTCTCTTCGCTCGATGTCGGCGATCTGATCTTCAGCCTGACCGGCTTCGTGCTGCTGTACACCGCGTTGCTGGTGGTGGAGATGGCCCTGATGTTCAAGTTTGCGCGCAAGGGGCCGGTTGATGAGCATGCTGACGATCACGGCGGCACGCCTGTCCCGGCGCACATCGAAGCGAAGGTTTGAGGAGAACGGCCATGAACGATTTGCTGACCTTCCTGATGAGCTACGAAACCCTGCGCTTCGTCTGGTGGCTATTCCTCGGCGTGCTGCTGATCGGCTTTGCGGTCATGGATGGCTTCGACCTGGGCGTCGGAGCGCTGCTGCCGTGGATCGCGAAGACCGACGACGAGCGCCGCGTGCTGATCAACGCCATCGGCCCGACCTGGGAAGGCAACCAGGTCTGGTTCGTGCTCGGCGGCGGCGCGATCTTCGCGGCGTATCCGCTGATCTACTCGGCCGCGTTCTCCGGCTTCTTCGTCGCGCTGATCCTGGTGTTGTTCGCGCTGATCCTGCGGCCGGTCGGCTTCGACTACCGCAGCAAGCTGCCGAACCCGCGCTGGCGTTCGATGTGGGACTGGGGCCTGTTCGTCGGCGGTTTCGTGCCCTCGCTGGTGTTCGGCGTGGCCTTCGGCAACCTGCTGCAGGGCGTGCCGTTCCACTTCGACGAGCAACTGCGCGTGCATTACGAAGGCAGCTTCTTCGGCTTGCTCAACCCGTTCGCGCTGGTGGCCGGCGTGGTGAGCCTTGCGATGCTGGTGATGCAGGGCGCGGCGTTTCTGCAACTTAAAACCGTGGGGCATATGCGGGAGCGTGCGCGCGCCGCGCTCGGCATTTCGGCGCTGGTGTACGCGGCGGCGTTCGCGTTGGCCGGCGCGTGGCTGGCGCTTGGCATCGACGGGTATCGCATCGTGAGCTTCGGCGGCACGGAAGCGGCGTCCAATCCGGTCGCCAAGGACGTGGTGCGTGAAGCCGGCGCGTGGCTGGCGAACTACAAGGCCGCGCCGGTGCTGTGGCTGGCGCCGCTGCTGGCTTTCGCAGGGGCGTTGGGTGCGTGGAAACTGGCTGCGAACCGTCCTGGCCTTGGCTTCATCGCCAGTTCCGCGGCCGTGGCCTGCACCATCCTGACCGCCGGCATCGCAATGTTCCCGGTGATGATGCCGTCCAGCCTGGAACCTTCGCACAGCCTCACCGCGTGGGATGCGACCTCCAGCCTGCACACGCTGCGCTGGATGTTCTGGATGGTCGCGATCTTCCTGCCGCTGATCATCCTCTACACCGGTTGGGTGTTCCGCGTGCTGCGCGGGCCGGTGACGCTGGAGCAGATCCGTGGCCCTGGTCATCATTACTGAATCGGCATTCGCCAAGGAGAACGAACGATGTGGTACTTCGCCTGGATCCTCGGCGTGCTGATGGCCTGCTTCGCCGGGATCATCAACGCCATGTGGCTGGAATTCGAGGGTTATCCGGACGACGGCGGCGCCTGATCGAACTCTCGACGCGCGATGCCGATGGCAAGCGCCCCGGCTGGAACCGGCGCAGACGCTGTGGCGTTGGCCTGGCTGCGCGGCCGGCAGGCGCCGCTGCGCGGCTGGATCATGCTGGCCTCCGCCGCGGGCATCGGCGCGCATCTTTCCTTCGCGCTGTTCGCGTTCGCGTTGGCGCGCACGTTCGGGGCATGGCTGGCGTCTTCCACGGGCGAGGCTTCGGCGTTCTGGCTGGCGCTGATGCCCGCCACGCTGCTGCTGCGCAGCGTGCTTGCGGCGCTGCGCGACTGGGCTGGCCTGCGTGCCGGCATCGCATTGCGGCAGCGGGCGCGAAGCGAAGTGCTGGATGCGCTGGAACGGCTTGGCCCGCTGCGCGCGGGGGCAGGTTCGGACGGCGCGCTGGCGACGCTGGCGATCGAGCAGGTCGATGCGCTCGGCGACTATGCCGGGCGCTACCTGCCGCAGCGGACGATCGCCGCGGGCGTGCCGATCCTGCTGATTGCGCTGGTGTTGCCTCATAGCTGGCTCGCGGCGCTGCTGATGCTCGCCACGGCGCCGCCGGTGCCGCTGTTCATGGGCCTGATCGGGCGCGGCGCGGCGGCCGCGAGCCTGAAACAGGCGCAGGCGCTGGCGATACTCGGCGGGCGCTTCCTCGATCTGGTGCGCGGCCTGCCGACGCTGCGCCTGCTCGGCCGCGCGACCGACGGCGGCGCTTGGCTCGCGGCCGATGCGGCGCAGTACCGCGAACGCACGATGGGCGTGCTGCGGCTGGCGTTTCTTTCTTCCGCGGTGCTGGAACTGTTCGCGTCCGTGGCGATCGCGCTGGTCGCGCTGTATCTCGGACTGGCGCTGCTTGGACGCTTCGATCACGGCCACTACGGCCAGCCGATGACCTTGCAAAGCGCGTTGTTCGTGCTGCTGCTTGCACCGGAGTTCTTCGCGCCGTTGCGGCAACTGGGCGCGGACTACCACGTTCGCGCGGCGGCGCTGGCGGCGGCGGGGCAGGTGGTGGATTTGCAAGCCGCTGTGCCGATGGTTCGCAACGCGGAGATTGCCGATCCGGAAGCGTCGCCCGCGCCTGCGCGCGAAGCGGCTTTCATCGAGATGGAGCGCGTGACGCTGCGCCATGCCGATGGCCGCGTCGCCTTGCGCGACGTGAATTTGCGCATCGACGCGGGCGAACGGATCGAACTGCACGGCGCGAGCGGTTCGGGCAAGAGTTCGCTGCTGGCCTTGCTGGCGGGCTTCGTCGAGCCGAGCGAAGGTGTCATCCGCATCGACGGCACGCGCCTTTATTCGCTCGATCAAGCCGTATGGCGGCGCAGGCTCGGCTGGCTGGAACAGCGCCCGGAGTGGTTTCGCGTGTCGATCCGCGACAACGTGCTGCTTGGCCTTCCGTCCGATGCGCAGGCGCGGCTCTGGCCCGCTTTGGAAGCGGCGGGACTGGCCGAAACCGTGCGCGGATTGC
>CAZHXV010000268.1:0-4063 GCA_964536455.1 uncultured Aquimonas sp. | reverse complement strand
GCCGTAGGTAATATCGGCTTCGTAGGCGCCTTTCTTGTCGCCGTGCGGCATCCCCGGATAGACCACGCCGACGGAAAGCCCCAGGAAGTTGTAGATCCTGCCCATCCAGGCCGAATCGCGGCGGGCCAGGTAATCGTTCACCGTGACCACGTGCACGCCGTTGCCGGCGAGCGCGTTGAGATAGACCGGCAGCGTGGCGACGAGCGTCTTGCCTTCGCCGGTGCGCATCTCGGCGATCTTGCCCATGTGCAGCGCCATGCCGCCGATCAGCTGAACGTCGTAGTGGCGCATCCCGAGCACGCGACGCGCGGCTTCGCGCATCGCGGCGAAGGCTTCGGGCAGGAGCTGGTCGAGGGTTTCGCCTTTGGCGATGCGCTCCTTGAAGTGGTCGGTCTTGCCGCGCAGTTCATCGTCGGAAAGCTGCTGGAAGGAGGCCTCGTGGGCATTGATGCGGGCCACTTTCTTGCGAAGCTGGCTGACGAAGCGTTCGTTGCGGCTGCCGAAGATGGCAGTCAGGAGCTTGTTGAGCATGGAATTTCCGGAAAGACGTGCGGGGTCTGGCGTTGGGGCCACAGACGAAGGCCGCACGAAGCGGCCTGGGCGAACGCGGGATTTTAACGTGAGGACGGTCGGCTGGCGAATCAAGCCTGCAATGGAAGGGCGCAAGGCCCCGATCAACCCCGGGCGCGGCTCAGGTATTGCCGCGGGTTGACGACCTTGCCGTTCAACCAGACCTCGAAGTGGACATGGCTGCCGGTGGAACGCCCGGTGGAGCCGATCTTGCCGATCACCTGCCCCGCCTTGATGCGCTCGCCCTCGGCCACGACGTTGCTGCTGTTGTGGGCGTAACGGGTCATGTAGCCGTTGCCGTGGTCGATCTCGATGGTCTTGCCGTAGCCGCTGCGGAGGCCGGAGAACTGCACTACCCCATCGGCGACTGCCAGGATGTCCGACCCCTTCTGCCCGGCGAAATCGACCCCGGTATGGAAGGAGTTGAAGCCGCTGAACGGATCCGATCGGGCGCCGAAACTGGAAGAGGCATAGCCCGAACGTACCGGCCAGCCGGTCGGCAGCAGGCTGGCGTCCAGTTCCTGGTTGGAGAGCAGGCTTTCCAGCAGAGCCAGTTGTTCGGTCTGGAGCGAAAGCTGGCTGGCGAGGTAATCGATCGAGACACCTAGGTCGGTGCCGGTCGGCGCGACGGCGTGTCCGGCCTCCGCCGGGCCCCCGACGGCGGGCTCGGCGCTGAAATCGAATTCGCCGTCGGCCAGGCCGGCCAACTGCGTGAGGCGCTCGCCGAGCGCATTGATGCGGGTGGATTGGGCCTGGAGTTCGGCCAGTTTCACCGCCATCGCATTCAGGTCGCGCTGCGCGGCTTCGCGCGTGGCAGCGGCCTCGGCGCGCTGCGCGACAACCTCCTGCTGCAACCTGTCCACCTTCGCACCGCCGGCGTCGCCGGACATGCCCCGCAGGCCGTAACCGGCGACTGCGCCAATGCCCGCCAACACGGCAACCAATACGCCCGCCAGCGCGAAGAAGCGCGATTCAGGCAGGGAAACCTTCTTCGGCGCCTTGAGGAATCCAGCTACGATGATGAGGTTCATCCGACACACCTTTCCACTGTCTCGTTTGCCCATGCAGAGCAGAACTCCCAATGCCGGCTTCACCGATCCGCTTCAGGCGGCAGGCTCGGCCAGCGATGTCGTCGAGCGGGCGATACGGCTTGCCGAACTCGACCTGCTGCTGCGTCAATCCCTGCCCCCGGCGCTCGCTTCCCGGATCCGGTTGGCGAACATCCGCGACGGCAGGCTTGTCTTTCTGGCGAACTCCCCGACCTTCGCAACCAGGCTGCGCCTTCATTCCGCCGCGCTGTTGAAAGCGGCGGGCGCAGCCGGCCTTGCGGCCGATGGAATCACGGTGAAAGTGGCAACGATGCAGCCCGTCCCCCCGGACGAAGCACCGCCAACACCCCTGTCCCCAGCAGCACGCGATGCCCTGCGTGCCGCAGCGTCCAGCACCAGCGACCCGGAACTGCGATCGCGCCTGCTGGCTTTGGCCTCCTTGGCCTGATGCTCCTTTCCGTGGAACGGCGAATCTTCCATTCCGCACCGGCATGCACCCGCGCGAAACGCATTGCTTGAATCAGATGGCAGCGTGCGCCGGGTGCGCGTAGGAAATCGGCGCCGCAGCATTGTCTTCGTAGGTGACCTCTTCCCACGCCGAACTTTCCGCGATCAGCGCGCGCAAAAGGCGGTTGTTCAGGGCGTGGCCGGACTTGTAGCCGTAGAACGCGCCGACGAGGCTGTGGCCGAGCAGGTACAGATCGCCGATCGCATCCAGGATCTTGTGCTTGACGAATTCGTCGTCGTAGCGCAGGCCGTCCTCGTTCAGCACACGATAGTCGTCCAGCACCACGGCGTTGTCCATCGAACCGCCGAGGGCGAGGTTGCGCTCACGCAACATCTCGATGTCGCGCATGAAGCCAAAGGTGCGGGCGCGGCTGACTTCCTTCACGAAGGACGTGGTGGAGAAGTCGATCTCGGCCTTGGAGGCGGTTTTGTTGATCGCCGGATGGGCGAAATCAATGGAGAACCCGACCTTGAAGCCATCGAATGGCTCAAAACGCGCCCACTTGTCGCCGTCCTTGACGGTGACCGAGCGCTTGATCCGGATGAAACGCTTGGCCTTGGATTGCTCCTCGATGCCCGCCGATTGCAGCAGGAACACGAAGGGGCCGGCCGAGCCGTCCATGATCGGCACTTCCGGCGCGGAAAGATCGACGAAGGCGTTGTCGATGCCCAGCCCCGCCATCGCCGAGAGCAGATGCTCCACGGTGCCGATGCGGACGCCGTTCTCGACCAGATTGCTGGACATCATCGTTTCGGCCACGTTGTGCGCCGTGGCGTGCACCAGCGGCGTACCGGGGAGATCGGTACGGCGGAACACGATGCCGGTATCCACCGGCGCCGGGCGCAGGTTCATGTAAACCTTCTCGCCCGAGTGCAGACCCACGCCGGTGGCGCGGATCGGGTTCTTCAGGGTGCGCTGTTTGATCATTGTTGGCATGCACTCTCCGGGCGCAGAAGCACCCTTGGACACTGGAGAATAGCACAGGCCTGGGGTACGACAACCCAACGATTGGCTCAGGAACGACAAATCTGTCGCTTTTTTGCGACAGATTTCGCGTATTCCTATACCTCCGGCATCCCCGCACACCGTCTGCCCGGACGGCGTGCGGGGGGCATTTCACGCAAGCGCCCGTCCCGGCGCGTTCCCCGGTGGCGGCATCAATCCGCCTGGCGACGCAGGAAGCTGGGGATATCGAGGTAATCGATCGGGCTTTCCGCCGTGGTGCGTGCCGCCGGCGTGGTGTTGGCCGGTGTCAATGCCGGAGCGGTAGCCACCGGAGCCGCAGCGGTAGCCGGGTACTCGATCGGGCGGCCCGTGGTGCCATCGCGCACCAGCACCGGGCGCGGGGCGGCAACCACCGGCTTTTCCGTCCGCACCGGCTGGCGCACTGCGGCGCGGTTGAGGCCGGTGGCCACGACCGTGACGCGCACCTCGTCCTGCATGTCGGTATCGAGCACGGTGCCGATCACCACGGTCGCATCCTCCGAGGCAAAGCTCTCGATGGTGCGGCCCACATCGCCGAACTCGCGCATGGTGAAATCCGGGCCGGCGGGGATGTTGACCAGGATACCGTTCGCGCCGGAGAGGTCGATATCGTCCAGCAGCGGGTTGCTGATCGCCTGCTCGGACGCCAGCACCGCGCGATCCTCGCCGCGGCCACTGCCGCTGCCCATCATCGCCATGCCCATCTCGCTCATCACGGTGCGCACGTCGGCGAAGTCCACGTTGATCAGGCCCGGCCGCACGATCAGATCGGCGATGCCCTGCACCGCGCCGCGCAGCACGTCGTTGGCGGCACGGAAGGCCTGCATCATCGTGGCCTCGCGGCCGAGCACGGTGATCAGCTTCTCGTTCGGGATGGTGATGAGCGAATCGCAGTGGTGGCTCAATTCCTCGATGCCCTTGAGCGCCACCTGGATGCGGCGACGGCCCTCGA
>CAZHXV010000267.1:0-4066 GCA_964536455.1 uncultured Aquimonas sp. | reverse complement strand
CGAAGGCACCGTGACCTCGGTGCCTTCGTTGCGGGCCTCGGCGGCGAGCTTGACCTTCTCGATGCGGGTCTTGATCAGTTCGCTGATTTCGGACGGGTTGAGCGTGGTGGTGGCCATCTTGGTTTCCTTGGTGCCGGCGTCGCCGCCGACCGGATTTTCAGTAGTGATTACGTGGATTAGTGCGACAGCGCCGTTTGCAGCCGTTCCAGCTTGCCGCGCACGGAACCGTCGATGACGACATCGCCGGCATCGATCACGGCACCGCCGATCAGGCTCTCGTCCACGGCGGTTTCGATCTCGACCTCGCGGCCGAAGCGGCGCTTCAGCGCGGCCTTGATCGTGTCCAGTTCCCCGGCGGGCAGCGCGGCGGCGGAAGTCACCTTCGCCTTGACCACACGCTCGGCCTCGAAGCGCAGCTCGTCGAACAGACCGGAGATTTCCGGCAGCAGCGACAGGCGGCGGTTGTCGAACAGCAGGCCGAGGAAATTGCCGAACGTCTCGCCAGCGTTTTCCGGTGCCAGCAGGGTTGCGGTATCGGCCTGGGTCAGCCTTGGGTTGCCGAGCAAGGCAGCAACCTGCGGATCGGCAGCGACGTGTGCGGCGAACGCGAGCGCCTGCGACCACGTCGGCAACGCGCCGACATCCTTGGCGATGGCGAACGCGGCGCGGGCGTAGGGGCGAGCGAGCGTGAGGGCCTGGCTCATCGTCGGCCCTTACAGTTGCGCCGCCAGCTCGTCGATCAGCGCCTTCTGGTCGTTGGCGTTGATCTCGCGCTTGAGCAGCTTCTCGGCACCGGTCACGGCCAGTGCAGACACCTGCTTGCGCAGGTCTTCCTTGGCACGGTTGGCAGCAGCCTGGATTTCGGCTTCGGCCAGCGCCTTCTGACGCGCGCCTTCGGCCACTGCTTCGGCCTTGGCGGCATCGATCAGCGCGTTGGCGCGCTGGTTGGCCTGTTCGATGATCTCATTGGCCTTGATGCGGGCGGCCTTGAGTTCCACGGCGACTTTTTCTTCAGCCTGTGCCAGCGCCTTCTGGCTGTTGTCCGCCGCGGCAAGGCCTTCGGCGATCTTCTGCTGGCGTTCTTCGATGGCCGCGATGATGTGCGGCCAGCCGAACTTCATCACCAGCCACACCACCGCGAAGAACGCGAGGCACTGAACGACGAGAGTGAGGTTGGGTAGCATGACTTGCTCCTGCGTGCCGACGACGGGATGCCGTCGGCGATGCCGTTACCGGTTGCGGTTCGCGTTGCGGGCGATCAGCCCAGCGATGCGAGCAGCGGGTTGGCGAACAGCAGCAGCAGCGCGATGGCGACGCCGATCATCGGCACGGCGTCCAGGAGGCCGGCGACGATGAACATCTTGACCTGCAACATCGGGGTCAGTTCCGGCTGGCGGGCCGCGCCTTCGAGGAACTTGCCGCCGAGGATGGCGAAGCCGATGGCCGTGCCGAGGGCGCCCAGGCCGATCAGGAGGCCGGCGGCGATGACCGTGAACTTCAACACTTCAGCGATGAGGGCAGCGTTTTCCATGGTGTACTCCGATTGAATCGTTTGTTGTTGCTTGGGTGGACGGGAAGAACGAAAAGTGATGCGTCGGCTTAGTGGCTCTCGGCCGACATGCTGAGATAGACGATGGTCAGCATCATGAAGATGAAGGCCTGCAGCGTGATGATCACCACGTGGAAGGCCGTCCAGATGAAGCCAGCCACGAACTGCATCGCACCCATGAGGTAGGTGCTGAAATGCGCCAGGGAGGCGTCGAGCGTCATCAGCGCGATCAGGATGAAGATCAGCTCGCCGGCGTACATGTTGCCGAACAGTCGCAGCGACAGGCTGAGCGGGCGCACGCCTTCCTCGATGACGCGCAGCAGCAGGTTGGCTGGCGCCAGCAGGATCTTGGCCACCGCTCCATGCGCGTGGAACGGCGCGGTGAAGATTTCCTTGGTGAAACCGCCGACGCCCTTGTGGCCGATGCCGAACACCTGGATCAGCAGGAACACGGCGATGGACATGCCGAAGGTGGTGTTGAGATCCGCAGTAGGCACCACACGCAGATAGGCGTGCGCAGGATCGTGCCCGGCAGCGGCGTGACCGGAGGCCCAGGCCCAGGGCAGCAGATCCACCGGCACCATGTCCATGAAGTTCATCAGGAACACGAGCAGGAAGATGGTGATCGACAGCGGCGCGATCATCTTGCTGCGGCCGTGGAAGGTTTCGCGCACCAGTCCGTCGACGAACACCACGACGATTTCGACGAAGGCCTGGAACTTGCCCGGCACGCCCGCCGTGGCGCGGCGCGCGGCGAGCAGGAAGCCGGCCAGGAACAGCACCGACAGCACCAGGGTGAAGAACAGCGTATCCACGTTCAAGGTCATGAACGTGCTGTCGCCCACACTCACCTGCAAATGGTGCAGATGGTGGTTGATGTATTCGGTGGAGCCGCCGGTTTCGGCAGGCGGGGCCGCTTGCTCAACGCTCACTCGTTCGACCTTCAGCCGTGTGCGTCTTGCCCGGCGCGATGCTTCCGCCCGGACAGACCCAGAACCAACAGATAGACCAGCAATGCCGCCGCCAGCCCGACCAGCGCCGGCACCGCCGGCAACCGCCATACCGCCATCGCCAGATACAGCACGGCGAAGACGACCAGCCATTTCACCGCGACGCCCAGCATCAGGCGCCCCAGCGCCATGCCAGCCATCGCCACGCCGCCGCCGAAAGCCATCCTGGCCGCCAGCAGACTGCCCAGCGTCATCGCCCCGCCGCCTGCCAGCGCCGCCAAGGCGGCGCGTGGCCCTAAAATCAGGCAGGCCGCAGCGGTCGCCAGCGTGGCAATGGCCTGGAAGACCACCGCCCGCAGCGCCAGCCGCCAGCCCGCGACGGCAGAATTCAGCACGCGGACATTCCCAGCAGAACCACAAGCGTCAGAACAACCTGCTTCGGCACGGTGCCGCAGTCCGGCTCGAAAGCCGTCCTGCTAAGCCGCCGAATTATAGCAGGCGCGGATTTTCGTCGGCAACCATCGGCCGCGAGGGAAATGCGGTCGGATGGCATACGGTCAGGCGGCGATCACTTCTTCTTTTGGTCAGACAGCACGGCTTCCACCGAGGCGGTGGTGATCGGGTGGTAGCCGGGCCGGGCCCGCTCGAACACCTGGCGTGCGAATTCGCGGCCTTCCCTGGTGGCGGCCAGCGCGCCGTAGGTCGGCATGATGAGCTTGCGGCGGCCGATGCGCTTGAGGAACTCGGCCATCGCCGGGCGCGCCTCGAAGTAGCCGCTGCGGACGGCGAGCGGGAACCAGCGTTGCAGGATTTCCGCATTCTGCGAGGCGGTGAAGTGGAAGGCGCCATCCAGTTCGGCCAGTTGCTCGGTGGAAAGCTTCTCCGGCAGCCCCTCGATGAAGCGCACCCATTCCTGCGTGATCCACGCGCCGGTATCGATTTCGTCCGCCGCCAGCTTGCGTCCCAGCCATTGCTTGCGCGCCGCGTCCACGGCGTCGAAGCGCGGCGAGGCGACGGTCGGCGCGGAAGAAGGCACGCCCGGCTCGTGCAGCCAGGCATCCACTTCCTTCGCGCTCACCACGCCCGGATGCGCGGCGAGCAGGTTTTCCTCCAGGTACGCCTTGAACTGCCCGCTGTTGATGCTCTGGAACGCGAAATGATCGAAGTAGCCGCGCAGGAACGGATCGAACACCTCGCGCCCGAAGCGCTGTTCCAGGAATTGCAGGAACCACGCGCCCTTGTCGTAGGCCACGGCGGAAAGCGTGCCGTCCGGATCGGAACCGGCCTCGGGCTTCAGCGCCAGAATCTGCTGCGCCTTGGCCGTGCCCTTGAGGCCGCGCACCAGCCCGTCGCGGGAGATGACGTATTCCATCGCCGCCTGTTCCGGCCCGTACAGCGCCTCGACGATGCGGTTCTCCACGTAGCTGGTGAAGCCTTCGTTGAGCCAGATGTCCTTCCAGCTCGAATTGGTGACGAGGTTGCCGCTCCACGAATGCGCCAGCTCGTGCGCGATCAGCGACACCAGCGACTTGTCGCCGACGATGACCGTGGGCGTGGCGAAGGTCAG
>CAZHXV010000266.1:2885-4072 GCA_964536455.1 uncultured Aquimonas sp. | reverse complement strand
TGCGGGAAATCTCGCCGATGGCGACGAACCAGCAGCGTTCGCCATCGCGCAGGAAGACCTGATCCCCGGCTCCGAGCGGGCCGCGTTCGGGAGTTGACGCTGTGGCGATGGGTGCATCGGTGCGCGCCTTGTCCAGCGCGGCACGCAGGCGTGCCGGATCGACTGGCTTCAGCAGGTAATCGAGCGCGTTGGCCTCGAAGGCCTTGAGTGCATATTGGTCGTAGGCGGTGGTGAACACCACGGCGGGCGCGGACTCCAGTTCGGCCAGCACGTCGAAACCGCTGCCCGAAGGCATCTGGATGTCGAGCAGTACCAGATCCGGATGCAGCCGTGCGATCGCCTCGCGCGCCTGCGGCACGTCTTCGGCTTCGCCGACCAGTTCCACGGCGTCGATCTGCGCCAGCAGGGTACGCAATTCGGCCCGCGCCAGGCGCGCGTCGTCCACGATCAGCACGCGCAGTGGCGGGCGGTTCATTGGGGGATCTCCAGCGTGGCGCGTACGGTTGGCCCGTGCTGTTCGAGCGCAAAGCGCCCTGCGACGCGCGCCAGGCCATGGCGCAGGTAGGCTAGCCCGACGCCGTGGCCGGCGCGGCTTTCGCCCAGGTGCCCGGGATTTTCCACCGTCAGCCGCAACGCATCGGGCGTACGCTCGGCGACGATTTCAAGTTCGCCGCCACCGGGCGTTACCGCGATGCCGTGCTTGATCGCATTTTCCACCAGCAGTTGCAGCGCCATTGGCGGCAGCAATGCGTCGTGCGCGGCGGGGTCGATGCGGGTAGTGGCATGCAGCCGGCCTTCGTAATGCGCCGCTTCCACCGCAAGATAATCCTCGACCACGGCCAGTTCCTCGGCCAGTGGCACGGCGTCGCGGCGGTTGTGTTCGAGCGCGTGGCGCAGGGTGTTGGAGAGGCGGCCGACCAGTTCGCGGGCGCGCTGCGGGTCTTCCAGGATCAGCGCACGCAGGTTGTTGAGCGCGTTGAACACGAAGTGCGGGTTGAGACGGGCGCGCAGCGCGTCGCGCTCCAGCTGATGGCGCTGCGCCTCGGCCTCCAGTTGCGCGATGCGCGCCTGGCGGGCGTGGCGCAACGCGCGCCAGCCGGTCCAGCCGGTGATCCACAGGCCGAGCATGATGCAGGTGTTGGCCCAGTACATCAGCGCCGCGCCGGTGCCGTAGTTCGCACCGGGCA
>CAZHXV010000266.1:0-2875 GCA_964536455.1 uncultured Aquimonas sp. | reverse complement strand
GCTGGGTCACGATGCCCGGTGCGAACTACGGCACCGGGCATCGTGACCCAGCGCAGCGCCAGCGCCGGCAGCAGCAGCGCCGCCACGCCGGCCTGCACCGCGAGGCCGCCGGCCAGCACGCACAGCAACATGCGCCAGGCGAGCGCGGGCAATTCCCGTTCCAGCCAGCCGCGCCGCAGCGCAGCCTGGCGGATCGCGCCGGAGACCAGGTACATCGCCGCCGACAACCCGATGCACACCAACACCACACCCGAATTCAGGCCGGCATAGCCGCTCATCAGCAGCAGGTTCAACAGCAGATAGGCCAGCCACGGAAGCAGGTTGATCCGCCAGAATCGGTCTCGCACCGGGTGGGCGGGCATGCCGTTGTTGCGCATCGCGGTGGCTCCAGGGGTCACGCCGGGCGAGATCTGGACAGCGCCAGAAGCACCGTGCCCAAGGCGACCGGGCCCGGTGCGGCACCCCAGAGCGCGGCCTGGCGGGCGGCCAGGCCGATCATCAGGAATGCCGCGCCTGCGAGAATCAGGATCAGCCCACAGGCTTTCATCGAAGCCGTCGAATTCACGGGAGTCTCTCCTTCGTAGGGAACCGCCGGGAGCATTGCATCCATTCGCCGCGCTCCCGGCATCGTGCGCCGACCACGCTTTTCAATCGCGCGGTGCCGGATGCGCCGCGAGAAACTCGTCGATCTGCGCACGCAGCCATTGCGGATCGTCCCACATCAGGAAATGGTAGCCGGCTTCGCTCAGTTCGATCCGCACGCCGGGCAGGGCGGCGTACTGGGCCTGGAAGATTCCGCGGGTGGCTTCCTGGGTCTGGCCGAGTGCGGCATAGGCGGCCCAGGAGGCGAGCACCAGGGCGGGCGAACGTATTTTCCCGAGTTCGCCGCGCAGGTCGGTGGTCATCATGTCGTACAGCGCATCCGCGGTGGTGGCGGGGTCGCTGTCTGCGCCCCAGCGGGCAATCTCCTCCACACGCGCCGGATCGCGCGACATGCTCTGCACCGAAGCGGCAGCCTGTTGGCGGAAGGTGGCCTCGTCGGTTTCCCGCATCCGCTGGCGCATCGCTTCGGCCATCGGCCGGTTCGATTCGGCCGTGGTCGCCGGGTTGCCCGCCGCCGGGAGGAAGGGCAGAGCATCCACGATCACGAGCGGCCCGATCTCGTCCGGTGCGGCCAGTGCCAGTTTCAGCGCCATGAAACCGCCGAGGCTGTGGCCGATCACGGCGGGTTTGTGCAATTTTTCGCGTTTGGCATACGCCAGCACTTGCTGGCTCATTTCGTCGAGGAATGCTTCGTGTTTGGCAGCCGGTGCGCCAGCGAAGCCGGGCAACTGCACCAGATGGCATTGCACGCCTTTCAACGCCTCGCAGGTTTCGCGGAAGACGTCCGAACGGCTGTTGAGGCCGGGAATCGCCAGCACCGGGCGGCCTTCGCCAATCTTTTCGACCTGGATGTCGAGCGGGGCTGCGGTTTCGGCCGAGCGCGAGGCGGGGGCGATCACTGCCGCGACCAGCAGGGCCAGCATCACGGCGGGGGAAAGTTTGCGGCACAGGATCTTGCGGAACATCGTGGTTCTCCTTCGAGGTTGGGACGAAGGCAGGTTGCCGCTGTCCGCGGAAGGCCGGGGAAAGAAAATGACGGGCGGCGCCGGTGCTGCGCGAGCGGCGCCGACGGCGGATGAGCGGAACGCGATTCGCACGGAACGATCCGATCTCCAACCCCATCCCGGCGACAGGCGCGTTGCATGGCCTACCATCGGCGGCAAGTCCGCTGCGCCGAATCAACGCATGAGGAGCACTCCATGAATCGCAGAACCCTTCATTTGCCGACGCTGTGCATGATGCTGGCCGCGTGCAGCGGTACCGGATCGAACGCCTCCAACCCGGTACACACCGAAAGCGGAAGCGCAAGCGGGCCGAGCGGAACCGTTGCGGCCCGGGCCGACAAGGGATTGCGGCCCTTCGCCGACGAACAGGACTTCGAGGCCTTGCTTGCGGCGTGGGCCAAGCAGGCCGAGGAGCAACGGAAGATGCAGCGAAAGCGCGCGGAATCCCTGGAGTCGGTCGCCGTATCGGGCTCCGCGATGCCTGCCGCGCCTGCGCCCGTGGCCATGGAAGCAGCTTCAGACGCCGAATCCATCACCAACGTCCAGACCCAGGGCGTGGACGAGGGCGGCATCGTCAAGCGCCACGGCGATCATCTCGTCGTGCTGCGGCGCGGGCGGTTGTTCACCGTGCGCATCGGTGGCGACCAACTGCAACCCGTCGCTACCGTCGATGCCTTCGGCCCCGGCGTCGATCCGCGCGGCGCGTGGTACGACGAGATGCTGGTCGCGGGCGACACCGTGGCGGTGATCGGCTACAGCTATGCGCGCGGCGGCACGGAACTGGCGCTGTTCGGCATTTCCGCCGATGGCGAACTGACGTACCGCGACACCTGGCACCTGCGCAGCAACGATTACTACTCCTCGCGCAACTACGCCAGCCGCCTGATCGGCAACACGCTGGTGCTGTACACGCCGATGGTCGTCAATGCGTGGAACCTGGAAAAGCGCGATTTCCTGCCGGCGTACCGGCGCTGGCATCCGCAAGCCAAGCCCACGGATTTCAAGCGCATCCTGCCGGCCACGCGCATCTTCCGCAGCGACGGGGAACTGGATCCGTTCAACGGCGGCGTTGCCCTGCACACCGTCACGCGCTGCGATCTTTCCGCGCCGGAACTGGTCTGTACCTCCAGCGCCGTGCTTGGCCCGGTCGGGCGCGTGTTCTACGTCTCCGCCGATTCGGTATTCGTGTGGACGGGCAATTCCCGCGGCGGGGATGAAAACCGCTCCGCCGTGTTCCGCATTCCGCTGGACGACCGCACGCCCACCGC
>CAZHXV010000265.1:0-4085 GCA_964536455.1 uncultured Aquimonas sp. | reverse complement strand
CGGCGAGCCGGTGAAGGTGAGCTACGTCATCGACTGGCCGGCGAGCACGCCGCTGCTGGTGAGCGGCGAAACCCTGCTGACGCCCAAGCGCGGCCTGCCGGAGATCCTCAACCAGGCGGCGGTCGAGATCGTCTACGACCAGGTGCAGAAAACCACGCCGAACGCGCAGCCGGACGACACCGCCGCGCAACTGATGAACGCGCTGGATGCGCGCGTCGTGGCGCTGGCGGCGCTGCCTTCGAGCATTGCGTCGAGCCAGCGTAGCGACGGCTGGCGTTCGATCACGGGTTCATCGGACGGCACGAAGAAACTGCCGGTTTCGGTGCGCCAGCGCATCGCCTTCGATCCGCAGAACCATCGCCTGGTGTTGACCGGCGTGTACGACGCGGCGTTCTCGGCGGGCGAGCCGCTGTTGCTGCTGAACGTGCTGTCCACGCGCGACCGCGATGCGCTGCTGGAGATTTCGCCGGATTCGGCGTGGGCCACGGCGGTGACGGCGCTGTGGCGGCTGTCGCGCAATCCGCAGGGCATCGCGAAGGTGTGTGAAACCGCGAACGCAAACTGCTCCACGGTCAACGACGGCTATCTTTCGACGCACGTGCTGGCCGCGTATCAGGATGCGATTCCCGCAGGCAGTCCGGACGGCGTGCTCGAACCGCTGCGCACGCTCGGCGGCAGCCCGGCGCTGACGGCGGGCTTCTCGCAGGGCAACGGCTACATGACCCTGGCGTTCAACAACAACGCCTCGCTCACGCCCGCGCCGGTGAGCCTGCAAGTGATCCGGGTCGGCTGCCTCGATGGCGTCCCGCCCACGACCGCCGGTTCGTACCAGGGCCAGATCCACGTGCTCGCACCGGACGACATCTTCGACGAGCAACTGGTGCTGCGCCATTCCGGCGATTTCGGCGGCAATCCGGACGCGCTGCAATTCGAGTGGTACACCGCCTATCCGCAGCCGGACGGCAGTGCGCCGCCGCTGCCCGATCCGGATGGCGGCATTCTCGGCGCGTGGTTCCCGATTCCGGGCAACGGCGCGGGCGCGAACGAAACCACGATCGCGGGCGCGGACATCCGCACGCTGTCGGACAACTGGTATCTGGCGCGCTACAAGGGGTTGCCGCAATGCGGCAACGGCGCGAACTACAGCCTGTTCGCGGGCGCTCCGGGCGGCAGCGCGAGCGGCGTGTCGCCGCAACTGGCCGAAGGCTGGGTCAAGCGCGTGCTGAACCGGCTCAATCCGTTCGAGACGCGGGTGCGCGATTTCGCCAACGCGCCCACCAATACCTACGTCAGCATGCTGGTGCAGCTCGGTCAGCGCTACAGCGGCCCGATCGCGCTGAATTCCGATGCGGGCTACATCAACAGCGTCGGGTTGATCGAGGCCTACACCACGGTGATGCGGCGCGCGATGGCCCTCTCCGTCGATTCCACGCCGCCGGTGGATTTCGACCCTGCGAACAATGCGATCCTGCTGGTGGCTTCGAGGCTGGCGCAGTTCTACGCGCTGCTCGGCAACGAAGCCTATGCCGACGCGCAGGATCCGACCGTTTCCATCGGCACCGATGGCCTGGCGCTGTCGCCTTCTATCTTCAACTTCCAGAATCAACTGGATTCGTCGATGACCGAGGAGCTTGTGCTGCTGCGTGGCCGTGACGCCACGCAGGGCACGATTTCCGCATCTCCTGTCTACAACCGCCTGTTCTGGAATTTCACCAACGGCGACGGCGAAGCGGCCTATGCCAACAGCTACCTGATCTACGACCAGGTCGCCGACGGCGTGCTGGACGAAAACGATGCCCGCGCGATGTATCCGCAGGGGCACGGCGACGCCTGGGGCCATTACCTCACCGCCAGCACGCTCTACTACGACCTCTTGCGGCATCCGTTCTTCACCTGGATTCCGCGTGCCGAATCGGTGCTGGTCGCGGGCACCCCGATTCCGGTGGATTACGAGGACGAACGCCAGTTCGCGAAGATCGCCGCCGCCAAGGCGAGGGCGGGCGCTGAAATCGTCAATCTCACCTATCGCGCCAGTTACCTCGAAGACCCGGCGGGCCAGTACCAGGGCTACGAAGACGCCGATGCGCAGCGCGCGTGGGGCCTGGCCGAATGGGGCCGCCGCACCGGGCAGGCGGCGTATTTCGATTGGGTGACGCTGAACTCGATCCTGCCCAGCGAAGATCCGGACCCGGACCACCACGGCATCCAGCGCATCGAGCGCGCCGGCATCACGCAACTGGACGAGATCGCCACCGGCTACGCCGATGCGCAGGGCCAGGTGGACAAGGCCGACGCGGGCCTGAATCCGCTGGGCCTGGCGAAGGGCGTGGTGCCGTTCGACATCGACCCGAGCCAGCTCGAACAATCCAACAAGACCCAGTTCGAGCAGGTCTACGACCGCGCGCTGACGGCGCTGAAGAACGCCGGAACGGTATGGGACCACGCGCGCCAGTTGAACAACCAGTTGCGCCGCTCGCAGAAGACCGCCGCCGATTTCAGCAAGGCCAGCACCGCGCAGGAAACCGATTTCGCCAATCGCCTGATCGAGATTTTCGGTTACCCGTATTCGGACGACATCGGCGCGGGCAAGACCTATGCGCAGGGCTACGACGGCCCGGACCTGTTCCACTACATGTATTCCGATCGCGCGCCGGAAATCGAACTGGCCAACAGCGACAGCGCCAACACCGTTACCCGGGTCGAACGGATCGAGCGCTTCACCGGTACCTACAGCGAAGGCCCGAACGGCCTGCGCTACGCCGAGATCAGCCCGACCAACACGCTGGCCGGGCGCCGCGCGGCCGATGGCGCGCTCTGCTCCGACGCGCCGCTGGCGCAAGGCTGCCCGCTCGGCGATGCGGCGGAGCCCGAGGACAGCAGCAAGCTGGTCGAATTCGTCGTGCTGACCACGCCCGACGGCGGCACCTGGTTCGTGAAGCCGCCGGAATGGACGGGCTCGCGCCGTGCGCCGGGGCGCCTGCAGCAGATCACCCAGCAGATGATCGCTGCCCGCATCGCGCTGGCGCGTTCGCAACTGGAGTACGAAAAGCTGCGGCAGGACATCGAGGCCAAGGCCGACATCTATTCGGCCACCTACAACACCTATGCGGCGAACATCGGCATCATCGACGAGGCCAACGACCAGCGCACCGCGATCACCGCCGCCATCGGCGCGATGAAGGCGGGCATGGTCATCGCCAGACTGACCGTCAAACTGTTCGACGATTCCGCCAAGGCGGCCAAGGAGTGCATCCCCAGCAGCACCGTGATCGGCCTAGCCAACGGCGGCGACATCTATTCGGGCGTCAAGTGCGCGCTGGACAACGCCAGGATCGCGGCCAGCTCGTCGATGACCACGGCGAACGAGGTCGTGAACGGCGTCGTCAACGTGATGGAAGGCGTGAAAGCCAGCATCGACCGCACCGCGCAGCAGGAAATCCAGCAGAACCAGTGGGGGCTGGCGCTCTACAACATCGAAGGCGAAATCGAGGCGTTGATCCGGCAGGAGCCGCTGGCGCGCGTGGAAATGCTCCAGCGCAGCCAGGTGCTGTACCAGCTCGCGGGCGAGTACCAGACCGCGCTCGCCGAAGGTCTGCGCACGCTCGACGAACTCAAGAGCTTCCGCCGCGACACCGCCGCCGAAGTGCAGGCCGTGCGCTACCAGGACATGGCCTTCCGCATCTTCCGCAACGACGCCCTGCAGAAGTACCGCGCCGCGTTCGACCTGGCCGCGCGCTACGTCTATCTGGCGGCCTCGGCCTACGATTACGAAACCAATCTCGCAGGCTCGAACGCGCAGGCCGGGCAGACCTTCCTCACCAGTGTGGTGCGCGAGCGCAGCATCGGCCAGTTGAGCAACGGCGTGCCGCTGCCGGGCAGCCCGGGCCTGGCCGACACGATGGCGCGCCTTTCCGCCAACTTCGCCGTGCTGAAAGGCCAGATGGGCTTCAACAACCCGCAGGTGGAGACCAACCGCTTCTCGCTGCGGCGTGAACTGTTCCGCATCCCGGCGGGCGAGGAGGGCGATGAGCAGTGGCGTCGCACGCTGGAAGCCGCGCGTGTGTCCGACCTGTGGCAGGTGCCCG
>CAZHXV010000264.1:0-4092 GCA_964536455.1 uncultured Aquimonas sp. | reverse complement strand
GAACCCTCGTCAGTAGCTTGGGAAGCTACAGCTCTACCATTGAGCTACACCCGCAGGCGGCAAGGCGGCGCTGGTGCGGCGCAGGCGTTGAACGGTGCCCGCGAGGCGGCGATGATACCAGCCCTTTGCGCTGCGGCAATCGCGCAGCCGCCCGTTTCCGCGTGAGTTCCGCCATGCAGATCGTATTGAACGGCCACGGTGCCGAAGTTCCCGACGGCCTCGACGTCGCCGGCCTGCTCGAATTCCTCGGCCACGGCGGCAAGCGTGTGGCGGTGGAGGTGAACGGCGGCATCGTGCCGCGCAGCGCCCATGCCGGAACGCGCCTGCGCGACGGCGACCGGGTGGAGCTGGTGCATGCGATGGGCGGCGGATAGCGCGCCCGGCGAAAACGCAGCCAATGAAAAACGCCGGGCCTGTTGCCAGGCCCGGCGTTTGACGTGGAGCGAACGCGCTTGCGAACTGCGTGCGCTTACGAGCGCCGTCGGAACGCCGCAACGCCGAGCAGGCCGAGCAGCGCACCGAGCAGTGCGGTCGCATAACTGCCGAGCGTGGGTACCGTGGCCACCACCGGCTGGTCGCCGCCGCCGGGGCCGGGGCCAGCGGCGTTGATGGTGGTGAACGTGGTGGCGGAGTTGTTTGCCGTGTTCGGATCGTCCGTATCGCTGTCCACCGTGGCCGTTGCGACTGCGCCGGAGCCGCCCGTGGCGGAGGGCGCCGTGGCGGTCGCGGTGATGACCACCGTGGCGCCGCCGGAAGCGCCGATGCTCGTCCAATCGCAGTTCACCGTGCCGCTCACGCCCACCGCGGGCGTGGTGCAGGTGGCGGTGCCGGGCGTGATCGAAGCGAAGGCCACTTCCGCAGGCAACGGAACGTTGAGATCCACGTTTTCGGCGGCATCCGGCCCGGCATTGCTGACGGTGGCGGTATAGGTGATGGTGTCGCCGACGTTGACCGGATCCGGGGCGTCGGTGAGGGTGACGGAGAGATTGGCCTGCTCGGGTGGCGGCAGGACGATCGTATCGATATCGGTGGCGCTGTTGTTGTTGGGGTTCGGATCGTCGGTTGCGCTGGAGATCGTGGCGGTGTTGGAGAGCGAACCGGTGCCGCCCGCGGCGATGTTGCAGGTGGCGGTGTAGGTGACCGAGCTTCCGGACGGCAGGTTGAGCGCCGTGTCGTTGATGTTGCCTGAGCCGGATGCGGTATTGCCGCTCGCCCCGCCTGCGGCCACTGATGTGTAGGACACGCTGGTGCAGGCGGCGGGGAAGTTGTCGGTTACCGTGGCACCGGTCACGTCACCGGGGCCAGCGTTGGAGGCGATGATGGTGTAGGTGGTGCTCGATCCCGCCGTGACGGTGGAGACGCCGTCATCCTTGGTGATCGACAGGTCGGCCGACGTGCCGCCGCCCAGCACGGCGGTGCCGGTGATCGCGAGCGTGAATGGGCCATTGTGGCGGTTCGGACTCCCCGCACTACCTGTCGAATAGAAGGAATCCACATACAAGTGGTAGGTGCCTGCCGCCAGTGAAGGGACGGTGAAGCTTTCCGCGATATTGGTCAAACCGGCATCGCTACCTGCAACGCAGCTGCCTGCTGGCGCTGTGCTGCCGGTGCCGGCAGGGCAGGCAAAGACGGCATCGTTCAGAAGATAAATCGACGTGTCGTAGCCGGAGCCGGCATCGGGTGTCACTGTCACCGTCAGGCTGCCGGCAGTGGCGATCACCAGTTGGTAGATCTTGTCTGGTCCAGCATTCGTGGTGTAGTTGGAGCAACCAGCAGGAATGGCAGTGACCGTATTGTTGGCGCCTATCGTCGTTCCCGTATCGTTGAACGGCAGCACCGTTATGTCGGCGCCTGGGCAATTGTCGGTGCCATCGGCCAGCGCCGCCGTGCTGGTCAGGAGCGCGCCGCTGGCCAGCATCGCAGCCAGCAGCCGCATCCGCGGCGCGGCACACCCGAGATGCAGAGTGTGGATTTCGTGAGCGTGCATGGGACATCTTCTCCGTTTGCGAAGCGAAAGAATTGTAGTCTTGTTGTAACCGGCGACCCCGCCTGGCACGCCCGGTTCCCCATCATCAAACGCAGCGGCTTCCGTGACCCTACGCCGAATGGGGCGTGTTGGCAATCGGAGAAAACATGCGCCCGCGCATGTTGCGGCCCCAAGGCGGCTTCCTCGCTCGATCAGGATGTCGGCGGCAACCCGAACGCGCTGAAGTCCGTGCCGGGAAAGAACCGCGCCAGCGCCGCGATGCGCGCCTTCTGCCCGTCCGTCAGTCCGCTTTCCCCGCGCCCGGCCACGCCGTGGTTGAAACGGTTGCCACGGCGGTCGCCGCTGCGCGCGGCCACGATGCGCTGCAAATCTTCGGGCCTGGCCTGTATGCCGTGGAAGGCCAGCACGCGCCCCAGCGCGGCGGGCGGGGCGGTGGTGAGCTCCTCGTAGGTGAGCCAGAACACGTCGAGCCGCCCATCGCGCGCGGCGCGCTGCCAGGAGGCGAGGAACTGGAAATACCAGGGCAGGGCGTAGTCGATCAAAAGATCGATCTTTTCCTCCGGCGTCAGCGCGATCCAGTGTTCGCGCTCGAGGAAGGTGCTGTAGATGAAGCCGCCGTCGTAGAAGTCGCGCAGGCTCATCGCGGTGTCGAAGATGTTGCGCACCAGCACCACGGGCCGGATGCCGAAGGCCTGCATCAGGTGCAGGTTGGCCTCGCTGGCGCGGCAGTGCTGCTGGGTGACGGTGTTGTCCGTGGCGAAGCGCGCCAGTTGCGGCAGATCCAGCTCCTGTTCGTTCTGCAAGCCGGAGTACACGCTGAACACGTCGAGGAACTTGGTTGCATCGATCAGGAGATTCTTCAGGAAGGTGGAGCCGCTTTTCGGTGCGCAGGCCACAAACAGATGCCGCCCGAGCTGGACGGGTTTCACGGTCTGGGTATAGTCCTGCAAACGGGCGCGGCCCTTGGCGAAGGCCAGGGCGTTGGTCAGATCCACGTAATAGGCGGGATCGGGTGCGATCTGGATGGCGCGGCGCACGCAGAGCAGCGCCGCCTCCCAGGCGCGGGCCTTGTAGAAGGCTTTGTTCAGGTCGTAATAGGCATTGGCGAAGGCGCGGCGGAACCCCGCGTCCTGCGCCAGCGGGCCGCGCAGGGAGAGCGCAAAGGCGCGTTGCAGGTGCGGCTGGGTCTGTTCCACCGCTTCATTTTCGAGCAGGTGCTCCATGTACTGCTTGCACGCGGTGAGCACGTTGTGCGCGGCCACGTCGATGGCCGGCGCGTGCGCGGGCGCCTGGGCGAGCGCGGCTTCGAATTTTTCGATGGCCACGATGAAGTCGCGCTGCGACAGCGCCGCCACGCCCTCGTCGATCAGTGCCTTGAGCTGGAGCATCAACGCCTGTTCCTGCAGTGCGACTTTCACTTCGATGGATGTGTTTTCGGCCATGCCGTTTCCCCTCCCAGCCCAGGGGCGCGAGGCTAGCAGAACCAACCTGCGGCTTTCGTAGCGGGACTTGCCTCGCTGCTTTCGGCGCCAAGGGCAGCGGGGCAAGCCCCGCTACGAAAGCTGGTACGCGACGCTGCCTTGCGGGATCAAACCGGGCGATAATCGGCGGATGAACAACGACCTTTTCGCCGCGCCACTCGTCATCGCGGGCAAATCCTATGCGTCGCGCCTGCTCACCGGCACCGGCAAATACCGCGATTTCGACGAAACCCGCCGCGCCACGGAGGCCGCCGGGGCGCAGATCGTCACCGTGGCGATCCGCCGCGTGAACCTCGGGCAGAACCCGGACGAGCCGAACCTGCTCGATGCGCTACCGCCGGATCGCTTCACGATCCTGCCCAACACCGCCGGTTGCTATACCGCCGAGGATGCGGTGCGCACCTGCCGCCTGGCGCGCGAACTGCTCGACGGCCACAAGCTCGTCAAGCTCGAAGTGCTGGGCGATGCGCGCACGCTGTATCCGGATGTACTGCAAACCCTGAAGGCCGCCGAGCTGTTGGTGGCCGAAGGCTTCGAGGTGATGGTCTATACCTCGGACGATCCCATCCTCGCGAAGAAGCTGGAGGAGATCGGCTGTGTCGCGGTGATGCCGCTGGCCGCGCC
>CAZHXV010000263.1:3798-4114 GCA_964536455.1 uncultured Aquimonas sp. | reverse complement strand
CACGTCCTGCACCTTGTCCGTGTGCGCCACCAGCGCGGCGTCGACGGTATCGACCACGACCACGTCCTCAAGACCCAGCAGCGCCACCAGCCGCCCGCTGCCCCAGGCCAGCGTGTTGCGGCAATCGCGCGCGATCACGTCGCCGTGGTGGGCGTTGCCCTCGCCATCCTGTTCGGCGACTTCCCACAGCGCCGACCAGCTTCCGACATCGTTCCAGCCCACGGACATCGGCAGCACGGCGGCGGCGGCGGTGTTCTCCATCACGGCGTAGTCGATGGAATCGGAAGGGCAGGCGGCGAAGGCGGCCTTGTCCAGG
>CAZHXV010000263.1:0-3788 GCA_964536455.1 uncultured Aquimonas sp. | reverse complement strand
CGCACTGGCGCGGAACAGGAACATGCCGCTGTTCCAGAAATACCCGCCGCTGGCCAGGTAATGCTCCGCCGTGACGGCATTGGGCTTTTCGACGAACTGCGCCACCTGGCGCACACCGCCCTGCCCGGGAAGCGCCTCCCCCGCGCGGATGTAGCCATAGCCGGTTTCAGGGGTGGTCGGCACGATGCCGAAGGTGACCAGCGCGCCATGTTCGGCGGCGTTCGCAGCGCTGGCCACCGCCGCGCGGAATGCGGCGGCATCGGCGATGACGTGATCGGACGGCAGCACCAGCAGCAGCGGATCCTCGCCAGTCGCCATCGCCTTCAACGCCGCCACGGCGATCGCCGGCGCGGTATTGCGGCCGACCGGCTCCAGCAGGATCGCCGCCGGCGTGCAGCCGATCTGCCGCAACTGCTCGGCCACCATGAAGCGGTGTTCCTCGTTCGCCACCACCAGCGGCGCGGCCGAAGCCAGCGCCGCAACGCGCTTCCAGGTGGCCTGCAACATCGAATCGGTACCGGTGAGCGCGAGGAACTGCTTGGGATAGGCCTCGCGCGAGAGCGGCCACAGCCGCGTGCCGGAACCGCCGGAAAGAATCACGGGAATCATCGGTACATCATCCTTGCCGCGATACGGAGAAACGCCCGCCAGTGTGGCCGATCCGGGGCATTCCCGCCATCTTCCGTAGAGCGGGGCTTGCCCCGCTCTACGAACAGCTAGCCCTTGCCGTCGCTTTCATTCCCACCCGGCGGAATCACCAGGCTCAGCGCCATCGAGCCGCCGATGGCCAGCGCCACCACGCCCAGCGCCGCGCCGATCGGCACGTGCCAGATGTCGGCCACCAGCATCTTGCCGCCGATGAAGATCAGCACCACGGCCAGGCCATAGGCCAGCAGGTGGAACTTGTCGGCCATGCCCGCCAGCAGGAAAAACAGCGCGCGCAGGCCGAGCACGGCGAATACGTTGGAAGTCAGCACGATGAAGGGATCGTCCGTGATCGCGAAGATCGCCGGGATCGAATCCACCGCGAAGATCACGTCCGTGATGCCGATCATGACCACCACCACGAACAGCGGCGTGTACCAGCGCGTGCCGCCTTCCCGCACCACGAACGCGGTGCCGTGGTATTCGGACGTGATCGGGAAGCGCTTCCGGATCCAGCCCAGCAGCGGATTGCGGCCGATCTCCGGCTCCTCGCCCACCCCCCAGAGCATCTTCACGCCGGTGAACACGAGGAAGGCACCGAAGACGTACAGAACCCAGCTGAACTGCTGGATCAGCGCCGCCCCGATGAAGATCAGGATGGCGCGCAGCACGATCGCACCGATGATGCCGTAGATCAGCGCGCGCTGCTGCTGTACCGGCGGCACCGCGAAATAGGCGAACAGCATCAGGAAGACGAAGATGTTGTCCACCGCCAGCGCCTTCTCCACCAGATAGCCGGTGAAGAACTCCAGTGCCACCTGCTTGGCCTCGATATCGCCGATCTTGTCGCGCAGGTACCACCACAGAGCCGCGTTGAACACCATCGCCAACGCCACCCAGCCCGCGCTCCACATCAATGCCTCGCCGGTACCGACCTTGTGCGGCCCCTTGCTGCGCATCATCAAGAGATCGACCGCAAGCGCGATCGCCACGACGACGACGAACACACCCCACATCAACGGGGTTCCGATGCTATGCATGACGCTCTCCGAAAGCCGAAATCCTGGGAGCCGGCGCGGCGGTCTGTCCCGATTTCGGACGCACCTCCGCCGTATCCGGCGAAGGTCTTGCTCGCAGGCCGATTCAGGCCTGCCCGACGCACCGGGGTTCGCAGAACCCGTACTGACGATGCGGCGGCGGAGAGCTACTCCCCTTCCCACCATTGCGGCGGGAAACCCCGCCGCGCAGGGTTACTTTTGGCATAGGGGCGGGCTTGCGTCAAGTTGAAAATCGTGACGTGGCGCCAGCGCACCTGTCACATTCATCCGGGTAACATCGAACCGCGGGAGGAATGGCAGGAAGCGCGGGATGGAAAACGCGGTTTCGCCCGAACGACGATGGCGCACACCGCCACATCCGTTTTCATCCCCGCAAGCCGCTGCTCCGGAGATTGCACGTGAAATCGCTACCTTGTTTCAGGAACTGCCTGGCCGCCACCGTGGCCGCGCTCGCATTGGCGCTGCCCGCGTTCGCGCAGCAGACCGACACCGCCGCACTGCGCCAGGCCGAGGCGGAAGGCTTCGGACTGTGGCAACTGGACACGGCGATCCAGGCGGCGCGCCGTTCGGCCCTGGAGCGGCGCGACTTCCGCAAGGACCAACGGGTACAGGGCTGGATCCACGAGATCGACGGCCAGGACATCGTCGTCACCTTCATCCGCGACCAGAAAGGCGTGTCCGTACCGCGCTACCGCACCCGCGTTGCCGCCGACGGCACCGCCGGCCCCACCGAGGAACTGGATGAAGCGCTGCCGCTGGAGGGCACAGCGGCGAACTGGCTCCGGGCGCGCTTCACGGCCCAGCAGGTGCCGATGACGACCTGCTCCAAGGTGGTCGAGGACATCCTGATGCCGGCGAGCGGCGGCCTGCGCGTTTACCGCGTGCAGCGTGCCTCCTTCGACGACGTGCTGCTGGCCGGCGGCAGCCAGCGCATCGAGATTTCCGCGGACGGCACCCGCGTACTCGGCTACCGGGATCTCACCGGGGACTGCGCCACGCTGAAAAAGGATGCCAATACCTCTTCCGTCGGCATCATCGAGCCCGTCGATCCGCAGCCCAACGAATTCCACGTCTACCTGGCCCGCGCCGTGGGCAAGCAGTTGTTCGTCACCACGAAGGCCAACGGCCTGCTGTGGCTGATCCGGGATGGGCGGATCGAGGCGATGGGGTCGGCAGGGTAAGGAAACGCCTGCGACCCCGCCGACCGTTCCGCACAATCACGGCATCTCCTACTCGCGCCTGGCCGGCGCGAATCCCCCGAATACCGACAGAAGGGTTTTCACTGCCGTTGTCGATGCAGGGATCGCCATAGCCCGGTGCGGCAATGCGCTCGCCCCGCAAGGCGCGGAGCCGCTCACGCCTTCGCAAACACCAGGTGCCCGCCTTCGGCCTCCACCGCGATGGCATCGCCCGCCGCGAAGCGGCCTTCCAGGATCTGCCGCGCCAGCGGGTTTTCCAGCTGCTGCTGGATCGCGCGCTTGAGCGGCCTTGCGCCATAGACCGGATCGAAGCCAACGTTGCCGAGCAGGTCGAGCGCCTTGTCGGAAATGTCCAGCTTCAACTGCCGTTCGGCCAGACGCTTCGCCAATGCCAGCGTTTGGATGCGCGCAATCTGGCGGATCTGGCGCTTGTCCAGCGGGCGGAACACGACGATTTCATCCAGCCGGTTGATGAACTCGGGCCGGAACGCGCCCTGCACCACGCCCATCACCGCGGCCTTCATCTGGGTGTATTCCTCCTCGGTTTCGCCGCTCATGTCCTGGATCAGGTTCGAGCCGAGGTTGGAAGTGAGCACGATCACGGTGTTGCGGAAGTCCACGGTGCGGCCCTGCCCATCCGTGAGGCGGCCGTCGTCGAGCACCTGCAACAGCACGTTGAACACGTCCGGATGCGCCTTTTCCACTTCATCGAGCAGGATCACGCTGTAGGGGCGGCGGCGCACGGCTTCGGTGAGGTAGCCGCCTTCGTCGTAACCGACGTAACCCGGAGGCGCGCCGATCAGGCGGCTCACGGAATGCTTTTCCATGAACTCGCTCATGTCGATGCGCACCATCGCTTCCTCGGTATCGAACAGGAAGCCGGCCA
>CAZHXV010000262.1:220-4175 GCA_964536455.1 uncultured Aquimonas sp. | reverse complement strand
CTCGGCATGGCGGGTGTAGCGGCGTTCGATGCCGATGGCGCGCAGTTGATCCGGTGCGCGGCCGCTGGGGCGGGAAAATTCGGTCATGTCGGCGTCCGTCGAAAAGCGCGCACCTTAGCATCGGCTTTCCGTCACCACACGCTGCCGTAGCCGCGCTGGCGGGCGCGCTCCAGCAGGCGGTCGCGCTCGCGCTCGCGCCGGTCGCGGTCGTTCTTGACGTAGCGCAGGCGCTGCTCGGCGGCATCGCGCGATTCCTGGCTGGCCTTGTCGTCCTTCATTTCCTTGCGCAGATCGCCGATCTCGCTTTCGATCCGGATCAGTTCCTGGTCGATGTCGTACACCTGCCGCCCCAGGTCGTAGGCGGGCATGAACCAGTCGTTGGCCTCGGGAGGGCACTGGCGGTAGTAGCTGCCGCCGCGCCGGCCCAGGTCAAAGGCTTTTTCCGGCACGCAGAATTCCACCAGCCCCTGCGAAAAACCGGCCTCGTAGGCGTATGGATCGGAACCAAAACCATATTTGACGCAGGCTTTCTCGTGCTGCGCCAGACGGTCGGGCGTATGGCCCCAGAGCGCATCCTGGCGGCCAATGCCGAACCAGTCGCCCGCCGCGCAGTCGGACTGATTCAGCGTGGCGCAGCCGGCCAGTGCGAATGCCGGCACCGCCACGATGGCGGCGCGAACCGGGCCTCGCAGGCAACAGCGCGCAGCGAGGGTCTTCACGGAAAACTTCATGGGCCAGGCTCCTTGCGAGTGGCGAAACGCCATCTTCGCATTACGCAAAATGGCGTGGAAAGGGGACAATCGGCGATGATGCGGCGCTCCATTCGCTCCGCCAAACGCCATCCGGGATTCCCATGATCCGAAGCATGACCGCCTTCGCTTCCGCCGAACGCGCCACCGACTGGGGCGCGCTCAGCGCCGAATTGCGCGCCGTGAACCACCGCTACCTGGAGTTCTCGCTGCGCGCCCCCGACGACCTGCGCGGGCTGGAACCTGCGATCCGCGAGCTCGTCGCCGCCAAGGTTTCGCGCGGCAAGGTGGAGATGTCGCTGAAGCTGAAAACGCCGGTATCGGCCTCGGTACGCGAACTGCGACTCAACGACGAACTGCTGGATCGCCTGGCCCACGCCGCGCAACGGCTGGCCGGAAACTTCCCGCACTTCCGCGTCAACTTCACCGACCTGCTGGCCTGGCCCGGCGTGGTGGAACAGGAGGCATCCGACACCTCCGGCCTGCATTCGGAAACCCTGGCGCTGGTGGAAACCGCCATCGCCGAATTCACCGCCGCGCGCGAACGCGAAGGCGGCAAGCTCGCCGATGCGCTGCGCGAACGGCTGGCCGGCATCGAGGCCATCTGCGCACAGGTGAAACAGTGGCTGCCGGAAATCCGCGCCGGCCTGCGCGCCAAGCTCGACGCCCGCTTCCAGGAACTGGGCGGCGCGCTCGATCCTTCCCGCATCGAGCAGGAATTCGTGCTATGGCTCCAGAAGCTCGACGTGGACGAGGAACTGGATCGCCTCAAAACCCACATCGTCGAAGCCCGCCGCGTGCTCGGCCTGAAGGAAGCCGTCGGACGCCGGCTGGATTTCCTCATGCAGGAATTCAACCGCGAAGCCAACACCCTCGGCTCCAAATCCATCGATGCGCGCACCAGCGGCGCCGCGGTGGAGTTGAAGGTGCTGATCGAGCAGATGCGGGAGCAGGTGCAGAATCTGGAGTGATGCCTTCGTTCTGATTCTCGGCGTCACACGTGATCGAAATCGGAGTCCAGACTGAAACCCGACAAACGGAAGCCCTCCCGATGCGCGCCCACGGAACGCTCGCCAAATGGAACGAAGAACGCGGCTTCGGCTTCATCAAACCCGCTGAAGGCGGCGGCGATCTTTTCGCACACATCACCGCGTTTCCACGCGATGGCGCCAAACCGAAGATCGGAGAAACCGTTTCGTTCGAGATCGAAACCACACCGGAAGGCAAGAAGCGCGCAGTTCGCATATGGCGAACCGATGAATCGGGGCGAGCCGTCTTCACTCTCGAACCGATGCGGCCGCGCCCCGTACGCACGCCGGCCGCGCCACGCCCGGCAAGCCATACATACAGCGCACGTCGCGAGCCAGACCATCGGCACGCTCGGCGCGGTTCCGGCATGCAATCCGGCGTCGTCATGGCCGTTCTGATCAGCCTTGGCGTCTTCGGCTACTCCAAGATTTCCAGCCACTCCTCATCATCGTCCGGCATGAAGCTCATTTCCGAACCCGCGCCCGGTTCTACGCGCACGCCTGCACGCGACTATCACTGCGATGGTCGCCAACATTGTTCGCAGATGAACTCCTACGAGGAAGCCAAATGGTTTCTCGACCATTGCCCGAACATGAAAATGGATGGCGACGGCGACGGTATTCCCTGCGAGTCGCAGTTTTAAGGCGCGGGGCGGGCGCTACGTATCCATGCTACGGAGCGAGAGTCAATCGCCCGCACCCAGCGCGCGCAGCAGCCCGCGCGCCTTTGCTTCCGTTTCGAGAAGCTCCGCCTGCGCCTGCGAATCCGCCACGATGCCCGCGCCCGCGCGCAGGCGCAGTACGCCGCGATGCAGCCAGAGCGTGCGGATCAGGATGTTGAGGTCGAGAGCGCCGCTGCGATCCAGATAGCCGATCGAGCCGGTGTACGGCCCGCGCCCGACGCCTTCCAGTTCGGCGATGATTTCCATGCAGCGCACTTTGGGCGCGCCGGTGATGGTGCCGCCGGGGAACACCGCGCGGATCGCATCGATGGGGGTGGCGTCTTCGCGAAGCTCCGCGCGCACGTTGCTGACGATGTGGTGGACGTGGGCGTAGCTTTCCACCGTCATCAATTCGTCGACTTCCACGCTGCCGGCTTGGGCGATGCGGCCCAGGTCGTTGCGCATCAGGTCGAGGAGCATGATGTGCTCGGCGCGCTCCTTGGGGTGGCCGACGAGTTCGCGCATTCTTTCCGCATCGTCGTCGCCGGCGAAACGCGGGCGCGTGCCGGCGATGGGGCGGGTTTCGACGACGCCATCGCGCACGGACAGCAGACGTTCCGGCGAGGAGCTCATCAGCGCCCAGTCGTCCCACGCGAGCAGCCCCGCGAACGGTGCGGGATTGGCCAGGCACAGGGAGCGATAGAGCGCGAGCGGGCCGGCGCCTTGCGGCAGCGGCGACGACCAGCCACGCGAAAGGTTGACCTGGAACACGTCGCCGGCGCGGATGTATTCCAGGATGCGCGCAACGCCTTGCAGGAACGTCTCCGGCGGATCCGGCCGTGGTTGCGCGACATGCAGCGACGAGGGCGCGTTCGACCCTGCCAGTGCCGCGCCATCGGCGTCGATTTGCGCGAAAACCTTGCCGGGATCGAGGTTTGCGCCGGCCTCGAGGATGGCTTCGACGCGGCCGCTTTCGTGGTCGCGGATCAGTGCGGCGGGGCATCGCAGGGCGAGCGCGACGGGCATCACGCCGGGCGCGGGAGGGAGTTTCAGGCGCGGCTCGATCTGCGCGGCCAGTTCGTAGCCCAGGTACAGGGCCCAGCCGCCCTGGAAGGGGAGGTCGCTCGCGGGGAGGCCGGCATCAGGCGCTGCTGCGCGCCAGGCGCGATCCAGTTCCGCGAGGAAATCCGTACCGCGTTCGTTGCCGGCGAGATCGCGCACGCGGCCATCGGCGTCCAACCGCAAACCTTCCTGCGGAAACGCCAGTAACAGATCGAAGCGGGAACGCGCATTGCCGTGCGCGACGCTTTGCAACAGGCACGGGTAACGGCGCGGCGCGAGCGCGTGCAGCGCGGAAAAATCCAGCGCCGCGGTGAGTTCGCGCCGTATCAGCGGAACCTGCATCGCCCGGCCCTCGCGCATGTGCAAGCCATCGTTCCCGCGAAGGGAGCGATGGCATCCCGATGCAATCTCAAATCCGCTTGAACACCAGCGTGCCGTTGGTGCCGCCGAAGCC
>CAZHXV010000262.1:0-210 GCA_964536455.1 uncultured Aquimonas sp. | reverse complement strand
CACGTAGTCCAGATCGCAGCCTTCGCCCGGTTCGTCCAGGTTGATGGTGGGCGGGATGATGCCGTGATGCAGCGCCAGGATCGTGAAGATCGCCTCCACGCCGCCGGCCGCGCCTAGCAGGTGGCCGGTCATGGACTTGGTGGAGGAAACCATCAGCTTGTGGGCGTGGTCGCCGAAGGCGGTTTTCGTGGCCAGCGTTTCGCCCAGGTC
>CAZHXV010000261.1:0-4188 GCA_964536455.1 uncultured Aquimonas sp. | reverse complement strand
GAGTAGCCTGCGAACCAGTCGTGGTAGGCCTCCACCACGCGGCGCGGGGTGTCGAGAAGACCCTCGCGCGAGGGATCCTCGCCGGCCCAGCGCAGCAAGGTGCGCACGGCATCCAGCGCCTGGTCGCGGGTGACGCCGTTGACGGCGGACGGGGCGGGCTCGCTCATGGTTTCCTCATCGAAACAGGTCGGGCGCGGCCATGCGGCTTAGCGCAGGCTGTCGAAATCCGGGACTTCGTAATCGTAGTCCGGCAGCAGATAGTCCGGCACCTCCTCGCTGCAATCCACCACCTGGCAGTGGCGGCGTTGCAGGTAGGCGTCGCGGATCAGAAGGTAGGGATCGGCCGCGCCTTCGAGATAGGACTCCATCGGCAGGAAGCTGGCGCGCGCGTCGACGCCGTACAGGATGCTCACGCCCGCGCCTTCGCGCTTCGCCAGCCAGCTCACCGGGCTGACCGTCGTGGACACGCCGCTGCCGATGCCGTCGCGCACCGTGGTGGGGCCGAAGATCGGCAGCACCAGGTAGCGCGAATCGCCCCAGCCCCATTGCGCCAGGGTCTGGCCGAAATCGCGCTCGCGGAACGGGATCTCGGCCGCGCTGGCCGGATCGAACAGGCCGCCGATGCCGAACACCGCGTTGAAGGCGAAGCGCCCGGTGGCGCTGGCCGCCTGGATCGGGTGGCCTTGCAGCAGCAGGTTCGCCGCCGTCACGGGCTGGCGCAGGTTGCGGAAGAAATTGCTGACGCCGCTGCGCATGAACTTCGGCGTGACCTTGCTGTAGCCCTTGGCCACGGGCTTGAGGATGGCGCGATCGAGGAAGTCGTTGAAGGAAAACATCCGGCGGTTGAAGCCTTCCCACGGATCCTTGTCCGCGCTGCTGGAGGCCAGCGCTTCTTCGGCGGGAACCTCGGCGGTCTCGGCGCTTTGGCGCACGTTCTGGCCGGCGCAGGCGCACAGCAGCAGCGCCAGCAGCAGGAGGGCGGGGCGATGCGGGTTCATGCGGTCGCCCCTGTATCGGCGATGCGGTGCGCGCGGCACAGCGCGGCGAAGCGGCCCGCATCGCCGGTCACCGGCGCGGGCGCGATGCCACGGCGGCGCTGTTCGGTGCGCAGCGCCTGGATCAGCGCCACGCCGGCGCTGTCCCATTCGCGCACGGCGGAAACGTCGAACGCGGCGATGGACGCCGCGTTCGGTGCGTGTTTGCGGTGCAGTGCCGCGACGGTGGCGAGCGTCAGCCGTTCGGGCAGGCGCAGCGTCTCAGCCGGCATCCTTCACCTCGATCTGGCCGCTCTTGAGCTTGGCGATCACCTCGTCCAGGCTCTGCTTGCGCAGCAATTCGTCGAACTGGGTGCGGTAGGTCTGCACGTAGGAGATGCCTTCGACGATCACGTCGAACACCATCCACTGCCCATCGCGCTGGCGGAACAGGTAGTCCACCGCCACCGGTTCCCCGCCTTTTCGCAGGATGTGCGTGGCCACGCGCATCAGTTCGCCGTTGCGCAGCGGCGTGGTGGAGAGGATCTTGGTCTCGGTCTGCGGGTCGAGCTCGATCATCGCGTCGGCGTAGCGGTTCAGCAGGCTGTTGGTCAGCGCGTCGGCGAAATCCAACACTTGATCGCGGCTGGCGGTGCGGGCGTGGCGCGCGAGCACGAGCTGGGCCGAATAGACCCGATCCATCACGTCGTCGAGCTGGCCCTTGACGTAGGTGCGCAGCTTGGCCGGATCGGCCTTGAAGGCGTCGTGCTGGGCGGACACGGTGTCGAGCACGGCGCGGGTGCGCTCGGCGACGATCTGGGCCGGCTGGGCGGGCTGTGCGACGGCGTGGGTCGTCGTCGCGCCGGAGAACGCCAGGGCGAGAACGAACAGGGCACGCAGCAACATGGGGGGCTCCTTTTTTCTTGATTGTCGGGTGGGCGTCACTGGCCGGAGGCGGGGGAGGCCGTCGGTTGCGGTGCAGCATCCTTGTCTTTTTCGGAACCGGCGTTGAACAGGAACTTGCCGATCAGCTGTTCCAGCACCACGGCCGGCTGGGTCAGCATCAGTTCGTCGCCGTCCTTGAGGATGTCCGGGTCGCCGCCAGGATCAAGGCCAACGTAGCGCTCGCCCAGGAGGCCGCTGGTGTAGATCGAAGCGCCGGTATCCATCGGCAGTTCCACGGCCCGGGCCAGCCGCAACGTCGCGATCGCGTCGAACGAGGCCGGATCGAGCACGATGGATTCGATTTCCCCGATCTTGACCCCGGCGATCTTCACCGGCGCGCGGGCTTTCAGATCGCCGGCGTTGGTGAAGCGCGCGGTGACGCGGTAGCTGTCCCCGCCCATGCGCTCGCCCGAGTTGGTCGAGGCGAACGCCAGCGCCAGCGCGCAGGCGAAGCCCATCAGGATGAAGGCGCCCACGCTCCATTCGGTTTTCGGACTGGCCATCTGTCATCACTCCCAATCGATCAATAGAGCGCAGCGCTCAACAGGAAATCCAGGAACAGCGTCGCCAGCGAGCCATAGACCACGGCCTGCGTAGTCGCCACCGAGGTGCCCTCGATGGTCGGCTCGGCATGGAAGCCTACGTGCGTGGCGATCAGCGAACAGGCGACACCGAATACGCCGGCCTTCACGAAGGTCTGGCCGTAGTCTTCGGAAAGATCGACGCTGTTCTGCAGCGAGGCCCAGAAGTAGCCCGAATCCACGCCCAGCACGATGCTGGCCTCGAACCAGCCGGCCAGGATAGCGAACGCGCAGAACACCGCCGCCAAGAGCGGCACGCTGACGATGCCGGCGATGAAGCGCGGCACCGCGACCTTGCCGACCGGGTCGATCGCCATCATCGACAGCGACATGATCTGGTCGGTGGCGCGCATCAGGCCCAGCTCCGCCGCCATCGCCGACCCTGCGCGGCCGCAGAACAGGATCGCGGTGAGCACCGGGCCGAGTTCGCGGAACACCGACAACGACAGCACCGTACCCAGCGCATTGCCGGCGCCGAAGGTGGACAGCGTGCGGTAGCCCTGCAAGGTCATCACCAGGCCGACGAAAGCGCCGCCGACCGCGATGATCGGCAGCGAGCGCGCGCCAATCACATAAATTTGCCGCACGGTATCGCGGAACTGCGGCGCGGACAGCCGGATCGCGCCGAGCATCCGGAACCCGAACAGGCCGAAGCGCCCCAATGCGGCAAGTTTCTCAAGCATGGGAACGCTCCGCCGCGCCGCGTCCGACGCTTGCGTCGGCAGCGGAGTGATAGTCGAAGCGGATCGGCCCATCCGGCGCGCCATCGAGGAACTGGCGCACCAGCGGATCGGTGCTGTGCGCAAGATCCACCGGCGTACCGTCGAACACGATGCCGCGATTGGCGACGATCAGCACGCGGTCGGCGATCGGCAGCGCCTCGGCCACGTCGTGCGTGATCACCAGGCTGGTCATGCCCAGGGCATCGTTGAGGCGGCGGATCAGGTTCACGATCACTCCGCAGGCGATGGGATCGAGCCCGGTCAGCGGTTCGTCGTAGAACATCAGCGGCGGATCCATCACCACGGCACGGGCCAGCGCCACGCGGCGCGCCATGCCGCCGGAAAGCTGGCGCGGATCCAGTTCCGCCGCCTCGGCCAGGCCCACGGCGGCCAGCTTCATCGACACCAGTTCGCGGATCAGCGCCTCGGGCAGATTGGTATGCGTGCGCAGCGGCAGCGCGACGTTCTCGAACACGGAAAGGTCGGTGAGCAGGCCATTGCCCTGCAACATGACGCCCATCTTGCGGCGCAACGCGAACAGGCTGCGCACGCTTGGGCGTGGCAGGGTTTCGCCAAGCACGGCGATCTCGCCGGCGGACTGGGGCAATTCGCCGACCGCGCCGTTCAGCAGCGTGGACTTGCCCGCGCCGCTCGGCCCGAACACCACCGTGACGCCGCCGGGCATCAGGGAAAAGTTCACCTCGTCGAGCACGGTGCGCGAACCGCGGCGCAAGGTCACGTGCTCGAAACGGATCGCGGGGGCGGGATCGGTGGGCATCCGGGAAAGTGCAGGAGGGTGGGGAATCCCGTCATGCTGCGGCGCGGGATGTGACGGAATTGTTAATTATCGCCGCGATGGCCTGTCATGCACCAGCCCGGGGCGTGGGACACAGTGGTCGCGGTAGCGCACCAATTCAGGTTTTTGTTGCCGCCATCCGTGGCGGCAACCCTTCGGGCCATCGCTCC
>CAZHXV010000260.1:0-4210 GCA_964536455.1 uncultured Aquimonas sp. | reverse complement strand
GACGACGAAAACAAGGTCACCTTGCAGGAACTGGCCGACGAGTACGGCGTCTCCGCCGAACGCATCCGCCAGATCGAAGCTGCCGCGATGAAGAAGATGAAGGCGCTGTTCGTCGCCTGATCGCTTCCGGCGTGACTCCGAATGAGAACGGCCCGGTTCGACCGGGCCGTTCTGTTTTGCGCGGGCCTGCGGGAAGGGCCGCCAGGGGCTTCAGCTTTCTTCTTCGCCCGCGGAAGGTTCCAGCAACGTCAGCAACGCATCGCGCAAGGTCACGCGCAATTGCGCCAGCCTGAGCTCCGCCGCGCCGCAGCCGCATTGCGAGCCTTCCAGATGTTCCAGCCGGAACGCCGCATCGGCCAGTTCGTTGGCGTGCAGCGCCAGCGCGTGGGCGCGCAACTGGTAGGCGGCCTGCTGCACCTGCGCCAGGTCGCGCCGCTCGTGCGCCAGTTCGATGCGCGCCAGCAAGGCTGGCGCATCGGCGGCGAACAGCCGCACCAGACGGGCGTGGCCGTCGGGGCGGGTTGTATCGGGGGAGTGCGGTACGGCCAGGGCGTCAGGATGCAGGAATATCGAAGCGGCCATGTCGAATCTGGTGCGTGGAGCGGCGACGCCGGGATCTGCGGGAGGCGCAGCATACCGCGTTGCTGGTCATCATGCTTTCATCATTGTGACTATGTGTCACGGCAGGGGCTTGCTGCCGCCCCGGCATCGGGGCGACTCCGGCGCGGCGTGCTGCGCCTGCCATTCTTCCGGCGTGTAGGTGTGCAGCGCCAGCGCGTGGACTTCGCCCATCAGATCGCCGAGCGTGGCGTACACGGCCTGATGGCGGCGCAGCGGCGAAAGGCCCGCAAAGCGTTCGCTCACGATCACCGCCTTGTAATGGGTTTCCTGCCCGCGGTGGTGCTGGTGGCTTTCGTCCTGCACGGAAAGATCCAGTGGTTGCAGCGCGTTCAACGCGGCCTTGATGCGTTCGAGCCTGGTGGTCATGGTTCGATCCTCGAATCGGTCAGACGCGCGAATGATTCCACGACACCATGCGCCCGTCCTTGTACGGCATGATGCCGTGGAACTGGCGCGGGTCGGCGTCGAACACCAGCGGCAGGAAGTGGCGATCGCCTTCCCACATCGGCAGCTCCATGATGCTGTCCACCGGCACCCATTGCAGCGTGCCCTCGGCGTTCTCCGCCAGCGGTTCGCCGGAGAACTTCGTGACGAGGAAGACGAAACCGAGCCAATCCTCGCCCTGCTTGCAGATCGAAATCAAAGTTCACACCTCAAACAAGGCCATCGCCTCGCATTGGATGCCGGCTTCTTCGAGGATTTCGCGCCGCATCCCGGCCACCACGTCCTCGTCGGCTTCGAGCTTGCCGCCCAGGCCGTTGTACTTGCCCAGGTGCTGGTCGTCGGCGCGCGCATTGCGGTGCACGAGCAGCACCTGGGAGCGATCCGGCGAAAGGATGTAGCCGAGCGTGCCGACGATGGGGGTATAGGGCATGGATCGGTTCCCGTGTGCGTGGTTCATTGCCGCGCGGTGCGCAGGTTCGGTGGGGCGAGGTTCCCGCTGCTGCGGAACGGATTGATGTCCAGCCCGCCGCGCCGCGTGTAGCGTGCATACACCGAGAGTTTTTCCGGCGCACAGCGCGCGTGAAGGTCGCAGAAGATGCGTTCCACGCAATGCTCGTGGAAGTCGCTGTGCTCGCGGAACGAGATGAGGTACTTCAACAACCCTTCGCGCGAAAGGCGCGGGCCGCGCCAGGCGATCTGCACGCTGGCCCAGTCCGGCTGGCCGGTGACCGGGCAGTTGGATTTGAGCAGGTGCGAGACCAGGGTTTCCTCGACCGTCTTGTTCGCATCGGCGCGCAGGTATTCCGGATTCGGCGGGCCATAGCAGTCAATTTCCACGGGCAGATCGTCGATGACCTCCCCTTGCAGCGGCCCGATGCGCTCGCCGGCGAAGTCGCGCGGCTCGATCAGCGTCGCCTCGACCGGCGCGCCCGTGGCTTGGGAAAGATCGCGAACCAGCGTGAGCCGCACGGTTTCCGCATCGTCGAACGCGGTTCCGGCAAAGCCGTTCAGATAGAGCTTGAAGCTCTTGGATTCGATCAGATTGTCCGAGTTGGCGGGTATCGCGAAGGTGGCGATGGCAATGCGCGGCTTGCCGCGTGGATCGAGCCAGGAAAGCTCGTAGCCGTTCCACGCATCCACGCCGAAGAACGGCAACGTCCCCTCGATGCCCAACGCCGCGCGGCCCTGTGCGCGAGGGATCGGGAACAGGCGCGAAGCGTCGTAGCTCGCGCCGTACTGGGTGGTTTGGCCAAGCGTGGAAGTGTGCGGGGTGTTCGAGGCGGGAGGCATCCGCGGATTGTAGTTCCGCGGCGCCTTCGCCTTCGACCATGACGCGCCCTGAAGCCTGCGGGGTTTCCTTGAAAGGCGGGGCCGTGGCCCGTCTTGCCTGGGAACGGTGTTTGTATTCCTGTGTGCTGCTTACCGTGCCAAGGGAGATCGTCATGGGCGAAATTCGCGCAACCGATGGGGAAAGATGCGTCACCTGCCAACTCGAAGGCGGCGGCATCGCCGGCGTGAAGATCGGCAAATCGGTCGGAAAGGGAGGCTCGAACCTCCAGCCCGACGTGCTCAAGATCCAGCGCCTGCTCAATCGGATCGCCTACGCCGACGGCGGGCCGATGCCGAAACTGGTCGAAGACAGCTACATCGGCTTCAACACCACCAGCGCGATCCAGCGCTTCCAGCAGATCAAGCACACCGGCAGCGACGCGCGCGTGGATCCGGACGGGGCGACGCTGAAGGCGATGAATAATGCGGCGTCCAGCAGCAATCCGTTCGATGGCGACCTGGCCTCGGCGACTGCCAGCCCCATCGCCCGCATGGCGCGCGTCAAGGCGCTCATGCCGGATCTGATCGCGATGGCCGACAAGGCCAGGCGCGCGGCCGAATCCGCGATGGATTCGCTCACCGCAACCTTGGCACCCTTGAAGCGGCCCTACGAAACCGCCGATTTCTATTTCAAATTCGGTGCCCAGGCCCAGGCCACGACGCTGGCCGAGCTGGCCTTCATCCGCACCACTTTCCAGCGCGTCAGGAACGTACTGGCGTCGCGCACCAGCCCTGTGACCGGCGGCAGCTCGCTGGGCGTGTCGATCTTCGCCAATGATCCTGTGGGCGAGAAATGGAAGGCGTACAGCCCGATGCAAGTCGCCGACGGCAGCCGCGACCACCCCGATGTGCATTCGGGCCGTGTCTATCTGTGCAAGGGCATGGACGAGATCGAGAACAACGATCTTTTTGCCCACATCCTGATGCACGAACTGGTGCATTTCGTGGACGACGAAACCCTGGCGCGGGTGATCGTCGATTACGGTTACGGCGACACGGCGCTCAGGCTTCCGCACCAGTTGCGCATGCGCAACTCGGACAACTACGCGCTGTTCGCCTCGCACGTGTATTTTGGCCGCGGCCGGCTGGTCGCCAGCCAGCCCAAGCTTGCGTCGCTCGTTCCGGCCGATCTGTAGGGTCGCCGCGAAGCGCTACGGGTCGCCCTGCGGCCGGGCCGGGCGCAGGGCGGGCCCTTGCGCCGCCGGAACGGGCCCGGCTGTCTCCATCCGCTACAATCGCAGACCTTTTTCACCTCGCGAAACCCGCTTGCAGCGGGCGATGGACACATGGACAAGAGCTTCGAGCCCGGCAATTTCGAGACCCGCTGGTACGACTTCTGGGAGCACAGCGGCGCGTTCGCCCCAAGCGGCGCGGGCACGCCCTACACCATCCTGCTGCCGCCGCCGAACGTCACCGGCACGCTGCACATGGGCCACGCCTTCCAGCACACGCTGATGGATGCGCTGATCCGCTATCACCGGATGCGCGGCTGCGACACGCTCTGGCAGGTCGGCACGGATCACGCCGGCATCGCCACGGAAATGGTGGTCTCGCGCAACCTGCAACGCGCAGGCCGTGGCGAGACGCGCGATTCGCTCGGGCGTGCGGGCTTCATCGAAAAGGTGTGGGAGTGGAAGCAGGAATCGGGCGATACCATCGAGCGCCAGATGCGCCGCATGGGCGCCTCCGGCGACTGGGGCCGGCGCGTGTTCACGATGGACGCGATGCCGAGCAAAGCGGTGATCGAAGCCTTCGTGAAGCTGCATGAGGAAGGCTTGATCTACCGCGGCCAGCGCCTGGTCAACTGGGATCCGGT
>CAZHXV010000259.1:2573-4220 GCA_964536455.1 uncultured Aquimonas sp. | reverse complement strand
ACGGCATGTCATCAATCTTCCGGCAAACTGCGCAGGGCGGCGCGGATGGCCTCCAGATCGAAGCCGCGTTGTTGCAGGAACCGCCCTTGCCTGGCCTGCTGGTTACGGTCTTTTATGGGAGTCCGGCCAAAACGGCGGGCCAGCAGCTCGGCAGCACGGGCGCTCCAGTCGGTCTCGCATGCGGCGATGGCCGTCTCGACCAGTTCGGACGGCAGGCCATGCTGCGCCAGTTCAGCACGGATTCGCAGCGGGCCGTAGCCGGTGCTGGCACGGCTGCGGGCGAGGGATTCGGCAAAGCGTCCATCGCTTTGCCAGCCCTGTTCGGAAAGCGTTTCGATGGCGGCGCGGGCATCGTCGGCTTCGATGCCGCGCGCCTGCAGCTTGCGCGAAAGTTCGCGTTGGGAATGTTCCCGGCGCGTCAGCAGCACCAGAGCGCTGCGTTTGGCATCGGGAGATTCAGAGGCCGAACGCATGGTCGCGCTCCACCCTGGCAATCCGCACCTTGTAGCCTTGATACCACTTGGCCCGGCCTTGGGATTGGGCAAGCTGGTGTTCTGCATGACGCTTCCACGCGGCAATGGCTTCCAGGCTTGTCCAATAGGAAACGGTGATGCCGGTTCCATCTGCCGCGCGCACGCTCTCCACGCCGAGCAAGCCCGGTTGCTGCATCGCCAGTTCGAACATGCGCTGGCTCGTCTCGCCGTAGCCGTTGTCGCCCTCGTTTCGGCGCGAGGTGAAGATGGCTGCGTAGTAAGGCGGCGCGGGAGTATCTGCAAACATCCGAAAATCCTCGTATCGCAGCAATCTTCCGCAGGCGGGCGGCACGTCATCCCACTGCCGTGCCGCCCGCCCGCTTCCGAATCGCTCGCACGGTGTCGATCACGCTTCCTCGGCCACTTCATCGTCGCTGTCGGACGAGACCGCCAGCGGCACCAGCAGCTTCTCGCGCAGGCGGGCCTCCAGTTCGGCGGCGACGGAAGGGTTGTCCTTGAGGAACTGGCGGGCATTTTCCTTGCCCTGGCCGATGCGGTCGCCGCCGTAGCCATACCAGGCGCCGGCCTTGTCCACGAGCTTGGCATCAACGCCCATGTCGATCAGTTCGCCCTCGCGGCTGATGCCTTCGCCGTAGAGGATTTCGGTGACGATCTGCTTGAACGGCGGCGCGAGCTTGTTCTTGACGACCTTGATCTTGGTCTGGTTGCCGATGATCTCATCGCCTTTCTTCACGCTGCCGATGCGGCGGATATCCAACCGCACCGAGGCGTAGAACTTGAGCGCGTTGCCGCCGGTGGTGGTTTCCGGGCTCTGGCCGGGCATCATCACGCCGATCTTCATGCGCAACTGGTTGATGAAGATGACCAGGCAGTTGGAACGCTTGATGTTGCCGGTGAGCTTGCGCAACGCCTGGCTCATCAGGCGGGCCTGGAGGCCGGGAAGCTGGTCGCCCATTTCCCCTTCGATCTCGGCCCTGGGCGTGAGGGCCGCGACCGAATCGATCACCACCATGTCCACTGCGTTGGAGCGCACCAGCATGTCGGCGATTTCCAGCGCCTGTTCGCCGGTGTCCGGCTGGCTGACGAGCAAATCCTCGACCTTGACGCCGAGCTTGGCGGCGTAGATCGGATCGAGCGCGTGTTCGGCATCGAT
>CAZHXV010000259.1:0-2563 GCA_964536455.1 uncultured Aquimonas sp. | reverse complement strand
GCCGCGGTGCCGCCGTATTTCTGGCATTGCGCGATGGCTTGCAGGGTGAGCGTGGTCTTGCCGGAGGATTCCGGCCCGTAGATTTCCACCACTCGGCCTTTCGGCAGGCCGCCGATGCCTAGCGCAATGTCCAGCATCAGCGAGCCGGTGCCGATCACGTCCACCGGCTCGGCAGCCTTGTCGCCCATGCGCATCACCGCACCCTTGCCGAACTGCTTTTCGATCTGGGTCAGGGCAGCGCTGAGGGCGCGTTTCTTGTTGTCGTCCATGTCGGGATTCCTCTTGATTGAATGATGGGCTTCGGCCGTGCGGCGGAAGGGAAACTAGAAGGCGTCCGTTTCACGGATTGAGACGGAACCTGGCGGCATGAAAATTTTTTCGCAGGCCGCATCCAGCCGCAGCACCAGCAGCCTGGCCGCGCGGACGGTGGCGCGACATAGGGCAATGCCATGCTTTGCGATGGGAAAATTCCGAGCCGGGGTATTCATGGTTCATGCTCCTGGCCTGATCAGGCCGCAATACAAGCCTTCGATGGCGAAATCCTGATCCGGCCGTACTTCGATCGGCGCGTAGTCGGGGTTGCGCGGCAGCAGGCGGATGCCGTCGGCGCGCCGCTGGAATTCCTTGATGGTGATTTCCTCGTCGATGCGCGCCACCACGATCTGGCCGTTGCGCGCTTCGATGCTGCGGCGCACGCCGACCAGATCGCCTTCGAGGATGCCCTCGTCGCGCATCGAATCGCCCTGCACGCGCAGCAGGTAGTCGGGAACGGGGCGAAACAGGCCGCGATCCAGCACCAGGCTGGCGTCGCTTTCGATGTCGGCACCGGAACCGATGGGAGCGCCCGCCGCGACGCGACCCAGCACCGGCAGCCGCACGGCATCGTCATCGAGCGTGGCCAAGGGCAGCGAAGCCTGCGGGGAGGCCAGCGCGTGCTTGATGCGGATCCCGCGCGCGCGGCCCGGCAGGCGTTCGATGGCACCGGCGGTTTCCAGCGCCTCCAGATGGTACTGCGCAGCGCGCACGCCCTTGAAGCCGAAGGCGCGGGCGATTTCCGTCTGCGAAGGCGGCAGGCCATCGGCCTCGATGCGTTCGGCAATCAGGGCGAGGATGGCGTGCTGGGTGTCGGTGAGTTTCATGGCGTGTAGTAATACTACTAACATTGCGCGCATGCAACTGCCGCCGCTGCTTGCGGCACTCTCTTGCGGGATCGGGAATCAGCCCACCAGCGCGAGCACGCCTTCCAGCGCGGCTGCGACGGTCTGGCGGCGCACGGCGTCGCGGGTTCCGCCGTCGAAATGGAACAGCGTGGCCGAGGGATAGCCACCTCGGCGCTTCCACGCGATCCAGACCGTGCCGACGGGTTTGTCCGCGGTGCCACCGGAAGGCCCTGCGATACCGGTCACGGCCACGGCCACGGTCGCACCGGTGTGGATGAGCGCGCCCGCCACCATTTCCAGCGCGGTTTCGCGGCTGACTGCGCCGTGTTCGGTGAGGGTTTCAGGCCGCACCCCGAGCAGCGCCTGCTTGGCCTCGTAGCTGTAGGCCGCAAGGCCGGCCTCGAACCAGGCCGAACAGCCTGGAACATCGGTCACCGTCTTGGCGATCCAGCCGCCGGTACAGCTTTCCGCCGTAGCCAGCATCAGGCCCTTGTGTTGCAGCAATTCGCCCAGTTGCGCCGCCAGTTGCAGCAGATGGTCGTCGGATTTTGCGGCGGACGCGGAAGGGCTCATGGCAGGTGGCCTGCGGCTGCGAAAACGGGTTCCAAGAATGCACGAGCAGGCCGCAAAGGGCGAGCGCGAAGGCGCGCCACACCAGGAAAAGCTACAATCCGCGCCCCTTTCCGCCGCCTGGAATAAGCGCCATGACCGGCAAGCCCGCTATCGACACGCCCGCCTCCGGCAACCCCGCTGCCGGCAAACCCGCTGTTGGCAAGCTCTACATCAAGACCCACGGTTGCCAGATGAACGAGTACGACTCGGCCCGCATGGCCGATGTGCTCGCCGCCGAACACGGGCTCACGCTCACGGAAAACGAAGCCGAGGCCGACGTGATCCTGGTGAACACCTGCTCGATCCGCGAGAAGGCGCAGGAAAAGGTGTTCAGCCAGCTTGGCCGCTGGAAGGAACTGAAGGCCGCCAACCGCAACGTCATCATCGGCGTTGGCGGCTGCGTGGCTTCGCAGGAGGGCGAGGCGATCATCAAGCGCGCGCCCTACGTGGATCTGGTGTTCGGCCCGCAGACCCTGCACCGCCTGCCGGAGCTGATCCGCGAACGCCGCGCCAGCGGCCAGCCGCAGGTGGACATCAGCTTCCCTGAAATCGAGAAATTCGACCGCCTGCCGGAACCGCGTGCCGAGGGTCCCAGCGCCTTCGTCTCCATCATGGAAGGCTGCTCCAAATACTGCTCGTTCTGCGTGGTGCCGTATACGCGGGGCGAGGAAATCAGCCGCCCCTTCGAGGACGTGCTGGTGGAAATAGCCCGGCTGGCCAGCCAGGGCGTGCGCGAGATCAACCTGCTCGGGCAGAACGTCAACGCCTACCGTGGCCCTTACGGCGATGGC
>CAZHXV010000258.1:0-4226 GCA_964536455.1 uncultured Aquimonas sp. | reverse complement strand
TGATGGAGGTGACGATCCACGACGGCAACGGGCGGATTTTCTTCGATGGCTTCGAAGGCGATTGTCCGCAATAGAGGCGCGGCCCTTGAAATCCTCGAGCCAACCTTCGGTGGTTGAAAAGCGCCTGATCGTTTCGCGGCTTGCGCCAGCCTACGAAAAATCCGGGCTTGAGGAGCGGATCAACAGGAGGAAGCCGAACGCCTATAAAGTTCCGCCATGCAACTCACCGAAGCCACCCGCGCGGCGCTGGCCGAATCCGGCCCGCTCGCCCGATCCATTGCCGGCTACGTTCCCCGGCCGCCGCAGCAGCGCCTGAGCGAGGCGATTGCGCAAACCATCGAAACCACGGACGAATTGATCGCCGAAGCGGGTACCGGCACGGGGAAAACCTATGCCTATCTGGTGCCCGCCCTGCTATCTGGCAAGCGCACCATCGTGTCCACCGGCACCCGCGCGCTCCAGGATCAGCTCTATCACCGCGATCTGCCGCGCGTGCGGCAGGCGTTGGGCGTGCGGCTGAAGGCGGCGCTGTTGAAAGGCCGCGCCAATTACCTGTGCTGGTATCGGCTGGAACGCACGCGCGGCGATGGCCGCTTCGGCGGGCGCGAGCACGCGGCGCTGCTGGCGAAACTCCAGGCCTGGGCCGGCGGCAGCGCCAGCGGCGATCTGGCCGAGGCCGAATTCCTGCCGGAGGATTCGCCATTGTGGCCGCAGGTCACTTCCACCACCGACAACTGCCTGGGCAGCGATTGCCCGTTCTACGGCGACTGTTTCGTGGTGAAGGCACGGACCGCGGCGCAGGAGGCGGATCTGGTGGTCGTCAACCACCACCTGCTGTTCGCCGACCAGGCATTGAAGCGCGAAGGCTTCGGCGAAATCCTGCCCGGCGCGCAGACCTTCGTGCTGGACGAAGCGCACCAGGTGCCGGAACTGGCGGCGCAGTTCTTCGGCACCGCGTTTTCGGCCCGGCAGATGAGCGATCTGGCGCGCGATGCGCTGGAGGAAACCGGCAGTGTGGAAGGCGCGCTGGCGGAACTGCAAGGCCCGGCGCAGGCGCTGGAACAGTGCATCCGCGAACTGCGCCTGGCGATGGAGCCGCTGCCTGCGCGCGGCACGCTGGCGCAACTCACGGCCGAAGCGGCCTGCCGCGATGGCGTGGCTGCGGCGTCTGCCGCGCTTTCGGCATTGCATTCGGTGCTGGAAGCGATGGCCGAGCGCAGCGTGGGCCTGAAAACCTGCGCCGAACGCGGGCAGGTGCTGATCGACCGCGCCAAGGAAGTGCTGGATACGTCTGGTGACGGCGCGGTGCGCTGGTACGAAACCACCGCGCGCGGCTTCGCGCTGCATCGCACGCCGCTGGACGTGGCCGCCGCGCTGGCCGCGTTCCGCGCGATGTCGAAAGCCGCGTGGATCCACACCTCGGCCACGCTGGCGGTGAACGGCGGGGATTTTTCCCACATCGGCCGCCAGCTTGGCCTGGAGAACCCGCGCACCCTGCTCGAACCCAGCCCGTTCGATTACCCGTCGCAGGCGCTGGCGTATTTCCCGAAAAACCTGCCCGAACCTTCGATGCGCGATTACGGTACCGCTGCGCTGGATACGGTGCTGCCGGTGCTGGAAGCCTCCAACGGTCGCGCCTTCCTGCTGTTCACCTCGCACCGCGCTCTGCGCGAGGCGGCGCAGGCGCTGTCGAATCGGGCAAAGTATCCGCTGTTCGTGCAAGGCAGCGCGCCGCGCCATCAACTGCTGGAGCGCTTCCGCGATTCCGGCAACGGCGTGCTGCTGGGCGCGGCCAGTTTCTGGGAAGGCGTGGACGTGGCCGGCGATGCGCTGCGCGTGGTGGTGATCGACAAACTGCCGTTCGCCTCCCCGGGCGATCCGGTGCTGGAAGCGCGTCTTGATTCGATCAAGCGCCGTGGCGGCGTGCCGTTCCGCGATTGGCAACTGCCCACCGCCGCGATCGCGCTGAAACAGGGCGCCGGCCGCCTGATCCGCACCCATGCCGACAAGGGCGTGCTGGTGCTGTGCGATCCGCGCCTGCTGGACAAACCCTATGGCCGCGTGTTCCTCGACAGCCTGCCGCCGTTCCGCCGCACGCGCGAGCTGGCCGAGGTAGTGGATTTTTTGCACGTGGCCGAAACCGAACCTGCCGCATGAATCAGCCTGCGGCGGTCAGCCGCCCAACGCGCCGCTCCAGCCGCTCCACCGCATCGCGCAGTTCGTCCACGTCGTCGCAGAACGCGGCCAGTTCCGCCCGGCCCACGACGTCTCGGCCTTCCTCGGTGAGGTAGTCGGCGGCATCGCGCGCGAAGGCCTTGGCGTTGTCGCGCGCGGCGTCCAGACCCTGTTTCAGCGCGCGGGCGATCTGCACGCCGGCGATTTCCCCGAACAGCGCGACGAAGCGCGCCTCGATGTCCGGATCGAAGCGCTGCACCAGCTTTTGCAGCCGTTGCGCCAGTTCCGCATCGCCGCTGATCGTCACGCGCCCGATGCCGCGCGGCGAATCGCCCGGCAGTGCGCGCGCCAGCAGTGCGCCGAGGGAACCGGCCAGGCTCAGATCGGTTTCCGCAGTGGCATCCGGCGGGCCGATGGCGATGCGGCCATCGCGCAGGGTCGCGGAAAAACGCAGATCGGGCGAAGCCAGCGCCACCTCGATGCGGCGGCCTTCCAGCGCCGTCAGTTGCGTGGCGCTTTGCGGATCGAGCGCCAGTACATGGTTCAGCGCGGTTTCGAGCAGGCGGCCAGCGGCGGCGCGCAGCGTGGAGGGCGTGGGAAGAAGGCTCATGCCGGGATTGTAAGTCGGCGGTGAGTCGCTTGCCGCGTCTGTGGCAACGTCGGAAGTCGGTAAAGTACCGACTTCTCACCTTCCTCGCAGGCGGCGCAGCCGCCGACTCGCCCGCACCATGACCTATCCCCGCGACCTCAAAGGCTACGGCTCCAACCCTCCCTTCGCCGACTGGCCCGGCGGCGCGCGCATCGCGGTGCAGTTCGTGCTGAACCTGGAGGAGGGCGGGGAAAACTGCGTGCTGCACGGGGATGCGGGCAGCGAGCAGTTCCTTTCCGAGATCGTAGGCGCGGCGGCGTATCCGGCGCGGCACATGAGCATGGAATCCATCTACGAATACGGCTCGCGCGTCGGCGCCTGGCGCATCCTGCGCGAGTTCCAGAAGCGCGGCTTGCCGTTGACCGTGTTCGGCGTCGCGATGGCGATGCAGCGAAATCCGGAACTGACCGCCGCGTGCCTGGAACTGGGTCACGAGATCGCCTCGCACGGCTGGCGCTGGATCCATTACCAGAACATGGAGATCGACGAAGAACGCCGGCACCTGGAAACCGCCGTGCGCCTCCACACCGAACTCACCGGCGCTCCGCCGCTGGGTTGGTACCTGGGCCGCGACAGCCCGAACACGCGCAGGCTGGTGGCCGAACACGGCGGGTTCCTCTACGACTCCGATTACTACGGCGACGATTTGCCGTTCTGGATGGAGGTGGAGGTTTCGGATGGCTCGCGCGTGCCGCAGTTGATCGTGCCCTACACGCTGGACGCCAACGACATGCGCTTCGCCACGCCGCAAGGGTTCAACACCGCCACGCAGTTCTTCGATTACCTGCGCGACAGCTTCGACGTGCTGTACGCCGAAGGCAACGAAACCCCGCGCATGATGTCGATCGGAATGCACGCGCGCCTGCTCGGAAGGCCGGGCCGTTTCATCACCTTGCAGCGCTTCCTCGACCATATCGGCAAGCACGAAAACGTATGGATCTGCCGCCGCGTGGACATCGCACGGCACTGGCGGCAGCGGCATCCGTTCGTGCGCGAGCGAACGGCATAGCGGTTTGCGGCCGGATGCGGTGCCCGCCGCAGCGCCTCGCAGCGGCGGAAGACGCCATCCTTTCGCGAGCCTCCCCGGTTCGGCGGCGGATTCGCGATGTCGGGCCGGGTGGAGGCGGATTTTGCCGCACTCAGGTGAACGCAAGCCGCGCGCCGCGCTCGTAAGCCGCCGCGCACGCCGGTAAAATCCGCTTTTCCGGTCGGATTCCTCCCATGACTCCCCTGATTTTCGTTACCGGCGGCGTCGTGTCCTCGCTTGGCAAGGGCATCGCGGCCGCTTCGCTTGCGTCCATCCTCGAAGCGCGTGGCCTGAAGGTCACGATGATGAAGCTGGACCCCTACATCAACGTGGACCCGGGCACGATGAGCCCGTTCCAGCATGGCGAGGTCTACG
>CAZHXV010000257.1:0-4229 GCA_964536455.1 uncultured Aquimonas sp. | reverse complement strand
CCGATCTTCAATGGTTCCTGTTGCGCCAGGCAGGCCGACATGATCTCGCGGAACACGTGCACCAGCACTTCGTCCGAGAGCGGGCCTTGGTTGCGATCGACCACCATGCGCAGCACCTGCGCCTCGCGTTCGGGCCGGTAGTAATCCACGGCGGCGGCAAGCTTGCCCTTGGCCTTGCCCACCTGCAGCGCGAACTGCGCGCGTTCGGCGATCAATGCCTGGATCTGCTGGTCGATGGCATCGATGCGTTCGCGCACCTCGGAGAGCACCGGCGGTTTGCCGCCGGTTTCGGCGCTCGCCTGCTTCGGGCGCTTTTCCGCCTTGGGCGATTTGGACTTGCCTGTCGCCATCGTCGTGCCTTGTCCGTGAATAGGGATGGGGTGTTTGCCGTAGAGCGGAAATCGCCCCGCGAGGGCCTTCGTCCGCGCTAGCCGTGGCGGCGCGCGAATTCGGCCATGAAGGCGACCAGCGCATCCACCGCTTGCTGCGGTACAGCATTGTAGAGCGAGGCTCGCATTCCGCCGAGTGCGCGATGGCCTTTCAACGCCAGTAGCCCGGCAACCCTGGATTCTTCGAGGAAAACCGCATCCAGCGCCGCGTCGTGCAGGAAGAACGGCACGTTCATGCGCGAACGCACGGCGACATCGACTTTGTTCGAGTAAAAGCCACCCGAGCCGTCGATGGCCGCGTACAGGGTCTGCGCCTTCTTCGCGTTGGCCTTTCCGATTTCCTCCAGGCCGCCCTGCCGTTTCAGCCACTGGAATACCAGCCCGGCGAGATACCAGCCGAAGGTGGGCGGCGTGTTCAGCAGCGAACGTTCTTTCGCGATCGCGTCGTAGCGGAACGATTTGGCGATGTTCGAGGGCGACCGCGCCAGCAGATCGTCGCTGACGATGACGATGGTGAGGCCCGCCGGGCCGATGTTCTTCTGTGCGCCGGCGTAGATCAGGCCATAACGCGAAACGTCGATGGGCCGGGAAAGGATGTTCGAGGATTGATCGGACACCAACGGTACGGCGCCGATATCCGGATCGTCGAAGAACTCCACGCCGTGGATGGTTTCGTTGCCGGCGATGTGGACGTAGGCCGCATCGGGCGCAAGATTCCATTCGCCGCGCGGCGGAATCGTCGTGAAGCCGCCGGCCTTGGAGCTGGCGGCGATGCGCGCGGCCGCATAGTGCGCGCCCTCGGCGACGGCCTTCTGGCTCCAGGCGCCAGTGACGATGTAGTCCGCCGCCTGGCCGGGCCGCGCCAGGTTCATCGGCACCTGCGCGAACTGCTGGGTCGCCCCGCCCTGCACGAACAGCACGCGGTAGTTTTCCGGGATCGCGAGCAGGTCGCGCAAGTCCTGTTCGGCCTGTGCCGCCATGGCCTCGAAGGCCTTGCCGCGGTGGGAAATCTCCATCACCGAAGCGCGTTCGCCGCGCCATTCGAGCAGTTCCTCGCGCGCCTGCTCCAGCACCGCCTCCGGCAATGCCGCAGGGCCGGGACTGAAATTGAATGCGCGCGACATCATGGCTCTCCGGATGAATGGGCCGCGCAGGCTAGCATGACGGTACTGGCCTTCGCATGCGATTGTGCGCATGCTTGATGCACGCGAAGGAGGTTCGCCATGCGCCGTTTCCGCTTCCCGCCGATTCCCGCCGCGCAGATCACGCCCGAAGCTGCGTTCCGCGAACGCCGCCGGCTGCTGGCGGGCCTGGCCATCGCTCCGTGGATGCTCACGGCCTGCGGCAACGAACCTGAAGCCATCGAACTGCCCCTGCCTGCCTCGGCATCGTCGGATCCGTTCCGCAGCAGCGAACCTCAAACCCGCTACGAGGATGCGACCGGCTACAACAATTTCTACGAATTGGGCACCAGCAAGAGTGCCCCGGCGCGCAACGCGCACTGGCTGAAACCCGCGCCGTGGCGCGTGGAGATCGCGGGCGAGGCGGAAGTCACCGGCAGCTTCGCGCTGGAAGACCTGCTCGCCGGCCATGCGGCGCAGGAACGCATCTACCGGATGCGCTGCGTTGAGGGTTGGTCGATGGTGATTCCCTGGCTGGGCATTCCCCTGGGCGAGGTGCTGGCACGATTCAAGCCGACCTCGCGGGCGAAATACGTTGCCTTCACCACGCTGGCCGACCGCGACCAGATGCCCGGCATGGCGCTGCGCACGATCGACTGGCCCTACGTGGAAGGGCTGCGCATCGACGAGGCCATGCATCCGCTGACGCTGCTGGCCACGGGCATGTACGGGAAATCCCTGCCGAACCAGAATGGCGCGCCGCTGCGCTTGATCGTGCCGTGGAAGTACGGCTTCAAGGGCATCAAGTCGATCGTCAGGATCGCCTTCACCGAGCACGAGCCGCCAACGAGCTGGAACCGGTTGCAAGCTTCCGAGTATGGCTTCTACGCGAACGTGAACCCGGCCGTGGATCACCCGCGCTGGAGCCAGAAGACCGAGCGCCGCATCGCCGGCGACGGGCGCTCGCTGTTCGCCCGCCGTATTCCGACCCTGCCGTTCAACGGCTACGGCGAACAGGTCGCCGGCCTGTACGCGGGCATGGATCTGGCCCGCTACTACTGATGCCGCGGCGCACGTTTCCCGCCAGCCTGTTCTGGCCCAAGTGCGCCGCGCACATTGCGGCCCTGCTGCCGCTGGCGTGGTGGCTGTGGCGCATCTTTCGCGGCGAACTCGGGCCCGATCCGGTCGCGCAACTGACCCATGCCAGCGGCGACTGGGCGCTGCGCTTGCTGCTGCTGGCGCTGGCCGTCACTCCACTGCGGAAGATGACCGGCTGGAACGTGCTGGCGCGCTTCCGCCGCCTCGCCGGCCTCTACGCCTTTTTCTACGCCAGCCTGCACCTGGCGGTGTATCTGGTGCTCGATCTGGGGGGCTATTGGGCGCAGATCCTCGAAGACATCGCCAAACGCCCGTTCATCACGGTCGGCTTCGCGGCCTGGCTGATCCTGCTGGCGCTGGCCGCGACGTCGACGCAGGCGGCGATGCGCCTGCTCAAGCGCGCCTGGACCCGTCTGCACAAACTGGCATACGCTGCGGGCGTACTCGCGGTGCTGCATTTCTGGTGGCTGGTGAAGGCCGATGTGAGAGAGCCTGCGCTCTACGCGGCGATCCTTGCCGCATTGCTGGCCTTGCGCCTGCCGTGGCGGAAATCGGCGAGGAAATGAAGTTCAGGGGCGCGCAAACAGCAGGATCGCCACGAACACCGCAGCAATCGCCACGGCGGCGAACAACAGCCACCAATAGTTGAATCCACCGCCGCCAGCCCCTGACGGTGTGGCGACGGGCACCTGGGACGCTGGCGGTGGCGAAAACGGCAGTGGCGTGGTCACGGCAGTGATGGTGTGGGTTGAGCCGCGCCTCATCCCGGAGAGGGCATCGCGAGCCGCCATACCCGGGGCCTCCAGCACGAACCGGTGCGAACCGATCACGATCTGGTCGCCAGGGTGCAGCACCGCATCGCGCACGGTCATGCCGTTGACGCGGGATTGCCCGCCACCACTGCGCAGCAATACGCCTTCCTCGCGCAGTTCCAGGCTGGCGTGGTGCGGTTCGACGCCTGCGCCGTCGAGCTTGAGGCCGGCCTCCGGTGCCGATCCGATCCGGATATCGTCGGCCAGCGGAAGGGCACGGCCATGCGCCGAGCCGGAAATTCCACGCAATACCACGCGCGAGGCGGCAGCGCGGCGCGCCGGATCCCCGCTGGGCGACGTGGGCGGCGGCAGCGCCTGCGTCAATCCCACGTCTTCGGAATGGCTCAGCAGCATCTGCAGCGAACCCAGGGTCACCACGTCGCCGACGCGCAGCATCGCTGTTTCCCGCACCGGGCGCGCATTGACGTGCGCCCCGGCATCGCGCGCGTCCACGCGCAGCCAGACGCCGCGTTGCGCATCCGTCAGTATGGCGGCGTGATAGGCCGCCAGCCCCGCATCCGGCGAGGAGATCGCGTTCTCCACAGCCTGGCCGATGCCAGCCTCACCCTGGGTCAATTCCACCGGGGCATGTTCGCCATTGGGAAACAGCAACCGCATCTGGACTAGCTCCGCCATCCTTTCCGTTGCATACACAATCGTCCCATTCCGGTTACCGGGAAGCGCACCCGCTGCGCCGAAGACATCCCATGGGCGCGACTCTATCAGGTTGCCGGACAAGTCGGCAGAATGCCCTCTCCCCCGCTTCCGCATCCCGAGTTTCCAATGCCCGCGATAGATATTCGCCATCC
>CAZHXV010000256.1:0-4236 GCA_964536455.1 uncultured Aquimonas sp. | reverse complement strand
GTTGGCCCTTCGGTAATCGAAATGCAAGTTGTCCGCACTGCCCGGCTGCGGTTCGAGGATGCCGGATAGAAAAAGCGCCGAAGGGTTCGGCACTTCCTTCAAACCGCCCTCGCTCATCGCGAACACGCCCAGTTCGTTGACCGCGCCGAAGCGGTTCTTGAAGGCACGCAGGATGCGGAAGCGGCTGCCGCCCTCGCCTTCGAAGTACAGCACCGCATCGACCATGTGCTCCAGCACGCGGGGGCCCGCGATGCCGCCTTCCTTCGTGACATGGCCGACCAGGAATACCGCGATGCCGGTCTCCTTCGCCAGCCGCACCAGCCGCGCCGCGCTCTCGCGCACCTGGCTCACCGAACCGGGCGCGGCGGCGAGTTGTTCCGAATACATGGTCTGGATCGAATCGATCACCAGAAGGCGCGGCTTTTCGGCCAGCACTTGCGGGATGATGCGCTCCACGCAGGTTTCGGTGAGGCAGCGCAGCCCGCCCAGTTGCAAACCCAGCCTCCCGGCGCGCGCACTGACCTGCGACAGGCTTTCCTCGCCAGTGACGTACAGGCCGGGCAGTTTCGGCTCCAGCGACGCCAGCGCCTGAAGCAACAAGGTGGATTTTCCGATGCCCGGATCGCCGCCGATCAGCACCACCGAACCTTCCACCAGCCCGCCGCCGAGCACGCGATCCAGTTCTCCGAGGCCGGTAGCCTGCCGCGCTTCGGATTCGACCCGCACCTCCGCCAGCCGCGTCACCTTCGCCGCGCCGCCCTCGCCCGCATAGCCGCCGCGCGCACCTTTCGCATTCGCGGGCGCGGCTTCGACGACGAACTCGGACATCGTGTTCCACGTCGCGCAGCCGGGGCACTGCCCCTGCCACTTGCTTGCGGTCGCGCCGCATTCGGAACACACGTAAGCGGTCTTGGCCTTGGCCATCGTCGGGTCTCGCCCTGGAAAAGAAGGAGGAATGTTCGCGCCGGGTGGAAGTGGCGGCATCGCCGGCACGATGGCTCATCGGTCGGCCGTGCACGTCATTGTCGGGGACGCGCCTGCACCGTGCCCGGATAAAACACATTGAACGGGTGCAACTCGTAGGAGAACGTTCCTGCGGCGATCGACGGATCGGCTTCGATCATGGCCCTGGCCTGCTCCAGCGCGGGTGCGGCCACCACCACCAGCCCCTTGTCCGAATAACGCGCCCCCATGACCAGGCTTCCGGCATCCCGCAAGCGTTTCAGGTTCGCGGAATGCTCCGCAAAGAGGGTTTGCTGCCGAGGCGGTTTTTCCGGATCCCACGCCGGGCCGGTCTTTATCTCGATGGCGAACAGCGGAAGCTCCGCCGCCGGGCCGGATTGCGCATGCGCAACGGATGCCATGCAGCCGAGTAAAAGCACGGCGATGCGGACGGTGATGGGTGGACGAGGCATGAGGCTTCTCCTGATGGCTGCGGCCTGGCGAATCGTATCGGGGCAGCGTCTCCGGAGTGTAAGGCGGCGCACCGCCCTACATGGATTCGAATCCATTGCCGAACACCTGGCTTCCTGGTGCTTGCGCAAGTTCGATCACCAGGAGGCTGGCGGACATCGCCGGCAGCGCGGGCAAGGTCAGCGTGATACCGGCGATGGTGCCCGAGGCGAGCAGGCGTACCGGGTTGTCAGTGTCGAACCCGTACAGCGTCCAGGCGCCATCCAGCGCACTCGGGAAGGACACCGCCACCGTGCGCGAGGCCGTGGTCTTGTTGGTCAGCAGCAGCGTCCGGCGCGAGGTATCGGCGAAGGCGTAGGCCCCGATCTGATCCACGTCGCCGCTGGCCGCATGGACGCTGCTGCCCTGTACTTCCGCACCCGCGCCGTCGTAGTTCAGGAACAGGGTGAAGGCGCGTTCGGCACGCGTGTTCGACGTGGGCGCAACCCAGCGCGCGGCCAGATCCACGCCTTCCCGCGCGAAGATGCCGAATAGCTCGGCCTGCGCCACCGCGCCGCTGGCGGTGTCGTCGCCGCCGAAGTTGTATTCGGTGATCGCCAGTTTCGTGCCGGGGCAATGCTGGTCGATCCAGGCGCGCACCCGCGGAATGAAGTTGGGTTTGTCGTAATGGTTCGCATCCCAGTCGCCCAGGTCGGCGATCCAGGATTCGGACACCCAGGCCGGGTCGTAGAGTTCCTTCAGCGCGCGCAGCCGGCGCGCGGCCGTTGTGGGCGAATCGTCGTCGTTGCCGGAAATGTTCTGGCCCTGCGGGTACCAGTGCAGATCGAGGAAATCCACCACGCGCGCGCCGCCCGGGAGCGGATTGGCGCAGACCTGTTGCAGATACCAGGCGATGAAGGGCAAACCACCGTGCGCCTGCCGATCCGGGCCGTCCGTACAGTTGTCCGCAGCAGACCAGAACAAATCGCAATAGCCCCAGCTCACCGGGCCGAAGACAAGCGCATCGGGATCCTGCTGCTTGATCGCGGCACCGTAACTGGCCGCCTTGGCCCAGATTTCGTCGTAGGTGGGCGCGGCAGGATGGATGTCGCGGTGGGTGGAGTTCCACAGCATCGGCTCGTTGTCGAGCGCGTACAGCCGCACGCCGTTGCCGAATCGTGCCTGCAAATGCGCGATCCAGTCCGCCCAGAATGCCGGGCCGACGGCGGTGGAAGTGTCGGTCGGATCGTTGCCGGTGATTTCCGTGCCGTTGATGCGGATGCCATTGCCCGCGTCCGGATCCCAAAAATCGACTTCCTGCTGTGCGCCGTATTTCGTTACCGAGAACCCGGCAAGATACGGGTGGCTCATCGGGCTGTCGGCACGCGGCGTCCAGCCGATGGTGGGTATCGTGATCAGCGGCTTCGCGCCGGCGGCGAGCGTGGCAGCGATGTAGGCATCGGCGGCATTGCCCAGCGGCGGAACCTGGCTGCGGTCGCCCGCGCCGGGAATGTTCTCGTAGAACCAATCGTTGGCGGTGTTATGCACATCCACGCGCCAGTTGTAGCGCGTGGTGGAATTGCCGCCCCAGCGGCGCACGGTGTAGCCCATCTGCGCGAAACGCGCATCGCTGCCGTAGGCGACACCGAAGATGTCCCGGCTGAAGGGCCGCACATCGCGCCCCGGATCGACATTCACCGCGATCTGCTGCGCACCGACCGGAGCCACCATCGCGAACATGGCGACAAGCATCCATCGGCGCTTCGTCTTTTCGCGCACAACCGTACTCCCGTCGAAGCCGCATCGTGCGTGCGCAAGGGTTTCCCGCGTGGCGGCCCATCGCCTCGGGCATCGCCACGACGAGCCTTGAGCTCGCGCCCGGCTTGTACCTCCCCTGCATCGGGTGCATCCTAGCATGCTGAAATTTCCGTTCATTCCGCCAGACAGGGCCCACCGATGACCGACCACGCCAACGCCACCGACCTGAACCTCGATCCGTTCTGGATGCCCTTCACCCACAACCGCTATTTCAAGAAGAACAAGCCGGCCGATCGCCTGCTGGTGGCGGCCAAGGGCGCGTACTACACCACTTCCGAAGGCCGGCAGCTTTACGACAGCCTTTCCGGCCTGTGGTGCTCGGCGCTGGGGCATGGCGATGCGCGCATCGCCGATGCGGTGAAGGCGCAGGTGGACAAGGCCGATTTCATCCCCGCCTTTCAGGTGGCCAGCCCGGAAAACTTCCGCCTGGCAGGGCGCATCGCGCAGCTTGCTCCGGAAGACCTCAACTACGTGTTCTTCACGAATTCCGGTTCGGAAGCGGTCGATACCGCACTGAAGATCGCCATCGGCTATCACAGGCTTCGCGGCGAGGCGTCCAGAACCCGCATCATCGGGCGCGAAAAGGCCTACCACGGCGTGGGCATCGGCGGCATTTCGGTCGGCGGCATGGTCGCCAACCGCAAGATGTATGCGCCAATGATGATCCCGGGCGTGGATCACCTGCCGCATACGCACAGCCTCAAGGACATGGCTTTCTCCAGGGGCCAGCCCGAATGGGGCGCGCATCTGGCCGACGAACTGGAGCGCATGATCGCGCTGCACGACGCTTCCACCATCGCCGCGGTGATCGTCGAACCGATGCAGGGCTCCGTCGGCGTGGTCGTCCCGCCGATCGGCTATCTGCGGCGGCTGCGCGAGATCTGCACCAAACACGGCATCCTCCTGATCTTCGACGAGGTCATCACCGGCTTCGGGCGCATGGGGAGCTGGTTCGGCGCGCAGGCCTTTGGCGTCACGCCCGACCTCATCACCTTCGCCAAGGCCGTCAACAACGGCACCGTGCCG
>CAZHXV010000255.1:0-4345 GCA_964536455.1 uncultured Aquimonas sp. | reverse complement strand
GAACGCGCCCAGGGCCTTTTCCTCGTCGAACGGCGCAAAGGCGATGGGCCGATCCAGCGAGAGGTTCACTTCCGCCACTTCGTTCAATTCCAGCCGCCGTGCCGCGAGCTGTTCCTGCGTATCGACATCGATGCGGTGCTTGATCTGCGTCACCTGCGCGGTGGCCGTGGCGCTGCCGATGCGCAGCAGGTACGGGCGGCCTGGCGCCAGCGGCGCATCGCCCATCCACAGCAGATGCGCGCCGAATTGATCGGCGACCTGCGGCGGATCGTTGGAGGCGGCGATCACATCGCCGCGGCTGACGTCCAGTTCGTCGGCGAGCGTGAGCGTGATGGCCTGTCCCGGCACGGCGTGCGGCAGTGGGCCATCGGGGCCCAACACCTGCGCGATGCGGCTGCGCTGCGCCGAAGGCAGCACGATGGCCTCCATGCCGGGCGCGACGCGGCCTGAAACCAGGGTGCCGGCATAGCCACGGAAATGCTGATCCGGGCGGTTGACGAATTGAACCGGCAGGCGGAAAGCACCGTTTTTTTCGCTGCGCGTTTCCGGGGGCACGTTCTCCAGATAATCCAGCAGCGTTGGGCCTTCGTACCACGGCATCGAGGCGGCGCGTGCGGCGAGGTTTTCCCCAAGGAGTGCGGAAAGTGGAATCGCCTGCACCTGGCCGATGCCGAGTTTTTCCGCCAGCGCCCGGTATTCGATTTCGATGGCGGTGAAGCGTTCGCGCGAATGCGCCACGAGATCCATTTTGTTCACCGCCAGCAACACGCGCGCCACGCCGAACAGGCCCAGGATGTAGCTGTGCCGGCGCGTCTGCGTCAGCACGCCACGGCGTGCATCCACCAGCACGATGGCCAGATCCGCGGTGGATGCGCCGGTGGCCATGTTGCGGGTGTACTGCGCATGGCCAGGGCAATCGGCGACGATGAAGCTGCGTCTGCTCGTTGCGAAATAGCGGTAGGCCACGTCGATGGTGATGCCCTGTTCGCGCTCGGCGGAAAGCCCGTCCAGCAGCAGCGCGTAGTCGATCTGCGCGCCCTGCGTGCCGAAGCGCGCGCTATCGCTTTCCAGGGCCGCGAGTTGATCGTCGAGCACGCCGCCGATGTCGTGCAGCAACCGCCCGATCAGCGTGCTCTTGCCGTCGTCCACGCTGCCGCAGGTGATGAAGCGCAGGGTTTCTGTGCGCATCAGAAATACCCTTCCTGTTTCTTTTTCTCCATCGATGCACCGCCGTCGCGGTCGATGACGCGGCCTTGGCGTTCGGAACTGCGGGAGCTGCGCATTTCCTCGATGATGTCGTCGAGCGTTTGCGCATCGGATTCGACCGCGCCGGTGAGCGGGTAGCAGCCCAGGGTGCGGAAGCGCACGCGCTTCATCATGGGCGTTTGCCCGGGCGCCATTGGCAGGCGTTCGTCGTCCACCAGGATCAGCGCGCCGTCGCGTTCCACCACGGGCCGCACCTGGGCGAAATACAGCGGCACCACGGGAATCCCCTCGCGCCGGATGTACTGCCACACGTCCAGTTCCGTCCAGTTGGAGAGCGGGAACACGCGCAGGCTTTCGCCCTTGCAAAGGTGCGTGTTGTAGAGGTTCCACAGTTCGGGCCGCTGCGCCTTGGGATCCCAGCGCTGCTGTGCGTTGCGGAAGGAGAAGATGCGTTCCTTGGCGCGCGATTTTTCCTCGTCGCGGCGCGCCCCGCCGATGGCGGCGGTAAAGCCGTATTTTTCCAGCGCCTGTTTCAGCCCCTGGGTTTTCATCACATCGGTATGGATCGCCGAACCGTGCGCGATGGGATTGATGCCTTCGCGCAGGCCGTCGGGATTGATGTGGACGTGCAGCGTCAGCCCCGTCTGGGCCGCGCGCAGGTCGCGGAAGGCGATCATCTCGCGGAACTTCCAGCCGGTATCCACATGCAGCAGTGGCATCGGCGGTTTCCCCGGCGCGAATGCCTTCTGCAGCAGGTGCAAAAGCACCGAGCTGTCCTTGCCGATGGAATACAGCAGCACGGGCCGCGCGCAGGTGGCCGCGACTTCGCGCAGGATGTGGATGCTCTCGGCCTCGATCTGGTCGAGATGGGAAAGCGCCGGGTTCATCGGCAGGTTCAATCCGCCGCGATGGCGTGCAGCCGCGCAGCGAGCGCCTGCGCGAAGCGCTGCGCCGAACCTTCCGCCTGCGCGAAGAACAGCGAGGGTTCGGTCAATTCCAGTTCCAGCAGCTTCGGGCCGCTGGCCGAAGGCAGCAGATCGACGCGGGCATAGGCCAGTTTCTCGAAAGGAAGGGCGCCCATCACGCGCCGCGCCAGTGCCAGCTCCGCATCGGAAGGCGTGCGCGGGGTGATGTGTTCGGGCGCGAACAGCGAGCGCGTCGGAGCCTGGCCGCGATGCAGCAGTGCGCCCTTGCGGATGGCGTGCGAAAACTCGCCCTCGAAAAATATCAGCGCGGTTTCGCCTTCCTCGTCCACGCGCGACAGGTAGGGCTGGACCAGGGCGGCGCGGTTGGCGCGGACCAGCTTCTTCACGTGATCCACGGCCCCGGCGCGGTCGGTCAGCAGGAAGCGCTGCGCATCGCGCGAGCCGGCGCCCACGGCGGGCTTCACCACGAATTCGTCGAACTGCGGGAAGGCATCCGGCTCATTGCCCGGCTCGATGAAATGGCTTTCCACCGTGGCCACGCCAAGGCGTGAAAGCTCGCGCAGGTAGTGCTTGTCGGTGTTCCAGCGCACCACGTCCAGCGGATTGATCAGCGCGGTGACGAAGGACACGCGCTTGCACCAGGCCAGGAATTCCTCCAGCCGGAAGCTGTAATCCCAGGTCGAACGCAGCAGCACGGCGGTGAACTTCGACCAGTCCGTGCGCTCGTCGTCCCAATCCACGATGCGGGTCTGGATGCCGGCATCGCGCAGCGCAGCGTCGAGCGGAACCAGATCGTCGTCGAGATCGCGGGCGGCGGTGGTGGTGGTGAGGGCGAGGATGGGCATGGCGTAGGCCGGTAGTGAAATCGTGGGAGAAGATTATCGCGGCGGTGGCAGCAGGCTTTGCATGGCTTCCCAAAGCTCTAACGCGGCATCCATGCCCTCGCCGTCGCAGTTGCGATTCACGGCGGCGTAGCGGCCTTCGATGCAGGCTTCCAGGAATGCGGGAACGCCGTCGGTACAAAACGAGTCGGCTTGCGGCGCGGCCCACAGGCGGGGATCGCGCCATGCCTGGGCGATGGGTTCAAGTTGTGCCTTATCGAACCACGCCGAAGCCTGCTTTGGCGGAGGTGGCGTACAGTTCCGGCAATCCGGTGGCGGCGGCGGTGCTGGAAAGCCTGAGTCGGTCACGAAGGCATGGATGCGATCGCCATGAACTTCCAGATCGACATGCCAGGCCCGCGCTTGGGGCCGCAATGCAGGATCGCCGAGATGGGCTACATATTTTTCGGTAGCGTCGGCTTCGTACCAGCCACAACGATGCACCAGATCGGTTCCTGATGCGGCGGCCAGGCGCAGGATGAATCTCGTATTGGGCGAACCAGCATCCATGACGATGGACGGCAAGCCGATCCACGGCTCGTACATGGTTTCTTCGATGTGAGGCGAAGGCTTCCATGCTTGCCACGCGAGCGGTACCGCTACGCAACAGGCAATGACGCCTGTCAACGACACCACGCGCGTGATTCGCAGCATGGCCGACCCCTCACATCCCCGCATAACCCGGCCCACCGCCGCCCTGCGGGGCCACCCAGACGATGTTCTGGGTGGGATCCTTGATGTCGCAGGTTTTGCAGTGGACGCAGTTGGCGGCGTTGATTTGCAGGCGCGGCGCGCCTTCCTCGACGCCGACGAATTCATAGACGCCCGCCGGGCAGTAGCGCGCTTCCGGGCCGCCGTATCTGGCCAGGTTCACCGAAACCGGAACGGTTGGATCTTTCAGGGTGAGGTGTGCGGGCTGGTTTTCGTCGTGGTGGGTGCTGGAGAGGAACACCGAACTCAGGCGGTCGAAGGTGAGCACGCCATCCGGCTTCGGATAGGCGATGCGTTCGTGCTTGTCCGCTTCTTCCAGATTGGCGTAGTCCGGCGTGGAATGGCGGAGCGTCCACGGCGGCGCCTTGAAGCCGAGCTTGGGCAGCAGCCACTGCTCGATGCCGTTCATCAGCGTGGCGATCCACAATCCTTTCTTGAACCACTGCTTGAAGTTTTTGGATTTCTTCAATTCCGCGTGCAACCAGCTTCGTTCGAAGGCTTGCGGGTAGGCGGTGAGTTCGTCGTGGGCGCGGCCTTGCACGATGGCGGCGAAGGCGGCTTCGGCGGCCAGCATGCCGGTCTTGATCGCGGCGTGGCTGCCCTTGATGCGGCTGGCGTTGA
>CAZHXV010000254.1:2169-4356 GCA_964536455.1 uncultured Aquimonas sp. | reverse complement strand
ACGAGCCGTTCGAGTTTGCCCTGCGCCGCTTCAAGCGCACCTGCGAAAAGGCCGGTGTCCTGGCCGAAACCCGCAAGCGCGAGTTCTACGAGAAGCCCACGCAGGAGCGCAAGCGCAAGGCTGCCGCCGCGGTGAAGCGTCATTTGCGCCGCGTCTCGCGCGACGTGACCAAGCGCCGCCGCCTGTACTGAGCCACGGTGCTCCGCGAAAAGCCGGCCGCGCTTGGCGCCGCCGGCTTTTTGTGTTTCCGTAGTCCGGGATTAGGGATTGGTGATTCGGGATGACCAGCCTGCGGCTGTTGTGAAGCATCCGCAAAAGCGGGTTTCGTCCAGTCCGCAATCCTCGCTTTTCCCAATCCCGAATCCCGAATCTCCAATCCTGGTAAAGCCCCATGACCCTCAAGCAACGCCTCACCGACGACATGAAAGCCGCGATGAAATCCGGCGACAAGGATCGCCTGGGCGTCATTCGCCTGGTCAACGCCGCGATCAAGCAGCGCGAAGTCGATGAACGCATCGAGATCACCGATGCGGTGGTCACCGCGGTACTGGAGAAGATGGTCAAGCAGCGCAAGGATTCCATCACGCAGTACGAAGCCGGCGGCCGCGAAGACCTTGCCGCGGTGGAGCGCTACGAGCTTTCCGTGATCGCAGGCTACCTGCCCGAACAGATGGATGCCGCCGCACTGGAGGCCGAAGTGGCCAAGGCCGTTGCCGAATCCGGTGCGAAAGCCGCCGCCGACATGGGCAAGGTCATGGCCGTGCTCAAGCCGCGCATCGCCGGCAAGGCGGACATGGGTCAGGCTTCCATGCTGGTGAAGAAGCATCTGGCAGGCTGATCGGGTCTGGCGCCTGTCGCCACCGTCGTCAAACGGGATCTGCGATATGGACATCACCCTGCGTCCTGCCGTACCGGTCGATATTCCGCTGATCCTCGAATTCGTGCACGAACTTGCGGAGTACGAAAAACTCGCGCACGAAGCGGTGGCGACGGAAGCGCAGTTCCAGGAGGCCCTGTTCGGCGAAAAGCCGGTCATCGAGGTGGTGCTCGCGCAAGCCGATGGCGAACCTGCCGGCTTTGCGCTGTTCTTCACCAGTTTCTCCACGTTCGTCGGCAAGCCGGGCATTTACCTGGAAGACCTGTTCGTGCGCCCGGCCTTCCGCCATCGCGGCATCGCGCGAAGATTGATGCAGCATCTGGCCGGGCTCGCCGTGGAACGCGGTTATGGCCGCTTCGAGTGGTCGGTGCTGGATTGGAACGAGCCGGCGATCGCCTTCTACCGCAGCCTTGGCGCCGTGCCGATGGACGAATGGACGGTGCAGCGGCTCACCGGCGAGGCGCTGCACAAGCTCGCTGCCCAATCGTAGCGCCAGGCTTGCCCGGCGGTTCTTCGTTCAACGCCCAGGGCAGCCGGGCAAGCCCGGTTCTACACTTCCGCGATGGCCCGAATTCCTGACGCCTTCATCGACGATCTGGTTTCACGCATCGACATCGTGGAGCTGATCGGCGCGCGCGTGCCGTTGAAGCGCGCCGGGCGCGAGTACCAGGCGCGCTGTCCGTTCCACGACGAACGCTCGCCCAGTTTCACGGTTTCCCCCGCCAAGGGCTTCTACCACTGCTTCGGCTGTGGCGCGCACGGCACCGCGCTGAAGTTCCTGATGGAGTACGACCGGCTCGAATTCCTCGATGCGGTGGAGGAACTGGCGCGCCAGGCCGGCGTGGAAGTGCCGCGCGAAACGCGCCAGCGCAACGAGGATGGCCAGGTGCGCGGCATGTTCGAGGTGCTGGAGGCGGCCACGCGCTGGTTCGCCGGCCAGCTCGAACGCAGTGACACGGCGAAGCAATACTTGAACAAGCGCGGCGTGGACGCGGCCACGCGCGAGCGTTTCGCGCTGGGCTATGCGCCCGAAGGGTTCGATGGGCTGAAGCAGGCGCTGGGGCGCGATGCGCAGGCGCTGAAGCTGCTGGAACAGACCGGCATGTTGTCGAAAAGCGATTCCGGCCACGTCTATGACAAGTTCCGTGGCCGCCTGATGTTCCCGATCCACGACCGGCGCGGCCGACCGATTGCCTTCGGCGGGCGCGTGCTGGCATCGTCGAAGGACAAGGACGAAGGCCCCAAATACCTCAACTCGCCCGAAACGCCGCTGTTCCACAAGGGCCGCGAACTCTACGGCCTGCGGCAGG
>CAZHXV010000254.1:263-2159 GCA_964536455.1 uncultured Aquimonas sp. | reverse complement strand
GCGGCCGATGTGTTCTTCTGCTTCGATGGCGATGCCGCGGGCCGCAAGGCCGCATGGCGCGCGCTGGAATCGGTGCTGCCGAGGATGCGCGATGGCCGGCAGGCGAATTTCCTGTTCCTGCCCGAAGGCGAGGATCCCGATTCGCTGGTGCGGGCGGAAGGCGCAGGCGGCTTCGACCGGCATCTGGCGCAGGCCGTGCCGCTGTCCGAATACTTCTTCGCCGAACTCGCGCGCGACATCCGGCTCGATACGCTCGATGGCCGCGCCCGCCTGGCCGAACGCTGCAAGGAACCCATCTCGAAAATCCCCGACGGCGCATTCCGCGATCTGATGCAGCAGCGCGTGGCCGAACTCACCGGCGTGCATTCCGGTACGCGGCTTGCCGCCGTCCCGCAAAAGCGCCCGGTACAGGGATCGCCCACCACCCCGCGCCGCTCGCTGGTGCGCAGCGCCATCGCCCTGCTGCTGCACAACCCCGCACTCGGCCTCGCCATCGTGCCGCCGTACCCATTCGCCGCGCTGCGCCAGCCGGGCGTGGGCCTCCTGATCGAGCTGCTGGAACTGATCCGCGAGCATCCGCACCTGCGCACTGGCCAGATCGTCGAACACTTCGAAGGCCGCGAGGAAGCCGCCGCGCTCACCAAACTCTCGATGCAGGAGCTGCCGGGCGGCCCGGACATCCAGCAGCAGGAACTGCTGGATGCATTGACGCAGATGGAACAGCAGGCGCGACAGCAGCGCATCGAGGAACTGCGCACGGGCGGAGACCTGGGCGAGGCGGAAAAGGCCGAGCTGCGCGAACTGCTGGCCGCACGTGGCGCCGCGCACAAGAGCGCCGCGCCGCGAAGCGGATGAACGCCGCCACGGCGCGCAGCTTCCCGCCGCTGGCCGGCGCCACCGCGCGCACCTTGATCCTGGGTTCCATGCCCGGTCGCGAATCCCTGCGGCGGCAGCAGTACTACGCCCATCCGCGCAACGCCTTCTGGCCCATCGTTTCGCGGTTGCTGGGGTTGCCAGAAGCGGCCGACTACGCCGCCCGCGCTGCGGCTTTCACGGCACGCGGATTCGCGCTGTGGGACGTGCTGGAAAGCTGCGAACGGCCCGGCAGCCTGGATGCGTCGATCGAACCGGGCAGCATCGTGCCGAACGATTTCGCTGCGTTCTTCGCGCACCGCAAGCGGATCGAGCGGGTGTTCTTCAACGGCAGCACGGCGCAGGCGCTGTTCTTGCGGCACGTGCTGCCGAATCTCCCGGAGCGCTTCGCGACCTTGCCGATGCAGCGTTTGCCTTCGACCAGCCCTGCGCACGCGGGATTGCGCTTCGACGCCAAGCTCGATGCGTGGCGGGCGATCCTGCCGGAAGGCCCGTAGAACGGAGCTTGCTTCGCTCCCCACATAGCGGAGCAAGCGCCGCTCTACGGGGGCGAATGGCTCGCTCTAGCCTGCCGCTTGGGCTTTGCCGCGCTCTGGCAGTTTCGGCCAGCGTTGCAGGATCGCGCCTTGCACGCTGGCGGCGTCCAGCCCGGCCTGAGCCAGTACCTGTTCGCGCGAGGCGTGTTCGAGGAACGCATCGGGCAGGCCCAGATGCAGCATCGTGGCGGCGATGTTTTCGCTGGCGAAGAACTCGGCCACGGCGCTGCCCGCGCCGCCTTCGACGGCGTTGTCTTCCAGCGTGACGAAGCCGTGGTGGTGACGTGCCAGTTCGCGCAGCAGGGTTTCGTCCAGCGGCTTGACGAAGCGCATGTCCACGACGGTGAGATCGAGCGCGCGGCCGATGGATTCTGCGATCGGCAACAGGACGCCGAAGCTCAGGATCGCCACGCCCGCGCCGCGCCGGCGCACGTCGGCCTGGCCGATGGGCACCGGTTCCAGACCTTGTTCCAACGCGACGCCGGGG
>CAZHXV010000254.1:0-253 GCA_964536455.1 uncultured Aquimonas sp. | reverse complement strand
GCCGCGCGGGTAGCGCACCGCAGCGGGGCCGGTGTGCAGGAAGCCGGTGGTGAGCATCTTCCGGCACTGGTTTTCGTCCGAGGGCGCCATCACCACCAGGTTCGGGATGCAGCGCAGATAGGAAAGATCGAAGCTGCCCGCGTGCGTGGCGCCATCCGGGCCGACCACGCCGGCGCGGTCGATGGCGAACAGCACGTCCAGCTTCTGCAGGGCGACATCGTGGATCAGTTGATCGTAGGCGCGTTGCAGGAAG
>CAZHXV010000253.1:0-4395 GCA_964536455.1 uncultured Aquimonas sp. | reverse complement strand
GCCCCTTGTCCGGGATGAAGACGGTCTCGATCGCGTTGCTGCCATCCATGCCAAGCAGCCACTTGTGCGTGCCGTCGGCGGAAGGCTTGTCGAAGAGCACGCTGGGAGGCGAAACAACTGCACGCTCATCCAGCTTGGCGCGCAGCGCCTTGCCCAGATCCGTCATTTCCTCGAACGAGGTGGCGTGGCGGTGGTAGATCCACTTCATCACCTGGTGGGCGCGGAAGCGCTTCTCGCCGAGATCCTCGGCGAAGAAGCGTTCCAGACCGGCGCGATCCAGTCCGAACAGGTTGGTCTTGGCGGCTACCGCGTCCATGCTGGATTCCGCGTCAGCGCGGATGCAGCTCCGTCGTCGAGAAGAAATAGGCGATCTCGATGGCGGCATTTTCGGCGCTGTCCGAGCCGTGCACCGCGTTGGCGTCGATGGAGTCGGCGAAATCGGCGCGGATCGTGCCCTTCTCAGCCTTCTTCGGATCGGTCGCGCCCATCAGGTCGCGGTTCTTGCCGATCGCGCCTTCGCCTTCCAGCACCTGGATCGACACCGGGCCGGAAACCATGAAATCCACCAGCGCGCCGAAGAACGGGCGTTCGCGATGGACGGCGTAGAACCCCTCGGCCTCGGCACGGGAAAGCTGCTTGAGCTTCAGGCCGACAACCTTGAGGCCCGCGTTCTCGAAGCGGGAGAGGATCGCGCCGATGGCATTCTTGGCCACCGCGTCGGGTTTGATGATGGAAAGGGTGCGCTCCAGCGCCATGATGCTGTTCTCCAGATGATGCAGCGAACGGAATGGGATGAATCCGGGTGAAGAACGCGCCTGCCCCCATGACAGGCCGTCTCCCCAAAGCGTGGGGATTGTAGCACCTCAAACCGACGCACAAACGCGAGCTTACGCGGTTTTTGCAATGTATCCCGTGCGAATTGTCACAATCCAGCATGGAAATGCGTATTACTTTTCTTCCCCTTCCTGCGGCGATTTGATCCCGTCGGCAGTCGAAGCTACCCTGGTTCAAACGTATGTTTGACACCATGACCCTGCCCGCTCCGCCCCCACCTCCCACCCGCGACCGCATCCTGGACGCCGCCGAGGAAATGTTCGCGCGACACGGTTTCGCCGGCACCTCGATGCGCCAGCTCACCGCCGCGGCGGGCGTGAACCTGGCGGCGGTGAACTACCACTTCGGCAGCAAGGACAACCTCATCGCCGAGGTGTTCCAGCGTCGCCTGGACAACATGAGCCAGGCCCGCCTGGCCGCGCTTTCCCTGGCACTTGCCAAACGGCCACCGCTGCTGGAGGAAGTGCTGCGCGCCTTCGTGGAACCGGCGCTGGGATTGATCCAGGGGGGCGACAGCGCCTTCCTGCGGGTGATGGCGCACGCCTACGCGGAAACCAGCGAACCCCTGTGGCGCTTCCTGTCCGAACGCTACGGCCACGTGCTGCGCGAGTTCGCCCGCGCGCTGGCGTTGTGCCTGCCGGGCATGGACAAGGACACCTTGCACTGGCGGCTGGATTTCCTGGCCGGCGCATTGACCTACGCCATGTCCGACCTCGGCCTGCCGCGCCATGCGGGCCGGATTCCGCCCGCCGAACGCGCCCGCTATCAGCGCGTGGCCGACGAATTGATCGCCTTTTCCGCCGCCGGATTCCGCGCCGCATCCGCGGCCTGACCGCCACCGACCACCACCGTTTCTTCAACTTCAACGCAACCGCACCGGGAGGAATTACCAATGTCGCAACTACGAATCCGCAAGGCCGCCGTGCTCGGGGCCGGCGTCATGGGCGCACAGATCGCCGCGCACCTGGTCAACGCCGGCGTGGACACCGTGCTGTTCGATCTTCCGGCAAAGGAAGGGCCGAAGAACGGCATCGTGGACAAGGCCATCGCCAACCTCGGCAAGCTTTCGCCCGCACCGCTCGCCAGCAAGGCGCTGGCTTCGGCGATCACGCCGGCCAACTACGAAGAACACCTGTCCCTTCTGAAAGAATGCGACCTGGTGATCGAGGCCATCGCCGAGCGCATGGACTGGAAGAAGGATCTCTACGACAAGATCGAAAACCACGTCGCCCCGCACGCGATCATCGCGAGCAACACCTCCGGCCTCTCCATCAATGCGCTGGCCGACGCCCTGCCCGCCTCGCTGCACGAGCGCTTCTGTGGCGTGCACTTCTTCAATCCGCCGCGCTACATGCACCTGGCCGAGTTGATCCCTTGCATCAAGACTTCTCGGGAAGTGCTTGAAGGGCTTGAAACTTTCCTCACCACCACGCTCGGCAAGGGCGTGGTTTACGCCAAGGACACACCGAATTTCGTCGGCAACCGAATTGGCGTGTTCTCGATCCTCTCCACCTTCCACCACACCGCCGCGTTCGGCCTGGGTTTCGATGAAGTCGATGCGCTGACCGGCCCACTGATCGGCCGTCCCAAGTCGGCCACGTACCGCACGGCGGATGTCGTGGGACTGGACACGATGAGCCACGTCGTCAAGACCATGACCGACGGCCTGCCGAACGATCCGTGGGCGAAGTACTACGCCACGCCCGACTGGCTCGCCGCACTGATCGCCAAAGGCGCGCTCGGGCAGAAGACCGGCGCGGGCATCTTCCAGAAAAAGGGCAAAGAGATCGTCGTGCTCGACCTGGCCAAACAGGACTACCGCCCGGCCACCGGTGCCGCCGCGCCGGAAGTGCTGGACATCCTCAAGACGAAGAATCCGGTCGAGAAATTCGCCAGGCTGCGCGCCAGCGAGCACCCGCAGGCGCAGTTCCTGTGGGCCATCTTCCGCGACCTGTTCCACTACTGCGCCGTGCATCTGGCCGACATCGCCGAATCCGCGCGCGAAATCGACTTCGCGATCCGCTGGGGCTACGGCTGGAAGCAAGGCCCGTTCGAGATCTGGCAATCGGCGGGCTGGAAGCAGGTCGCCGGCTGGATCAATGAAGACATCGCCGCCGGCAGGGCCATGAGCAATGCACCACTGCCGGCGTGGGTGACGGACGGCCGCGATGGCGTGCATTCCAGCCAGGGCAGCTACAGCGCCGCGGACAACGCGGTTTCCCCGCGCTCGAAACTCGCGGTGTATTCGCGCCAGCGCTTCCCCGATGCGCTCATCGGCGAAAAGTTCGCGCCGGGCGAAACCGTGTTCGAGAACGATGGGCTGCGCCTGTGGCACGACGGCGACGGCATCGCGGTGGCGAGCTTCAAGACCAAGATGAACACCGTTTCGGACGCCGTGCTCGACGGCATGCTGAAAGCCATCGACATCGCCGAAAAGGATTTCACCGGCCTGGTGCTGTGGCAGACCGGCGAACCGTTCTCCGCCGGCGCCGACCTCGCCGGCGCACTGGCCTCGCTCACCGAAGGTCGCGTTGCCGACTTCGAGAACATGGTCGCCACCTTCCAGAGCGTCAGCCAGCGCCTGAAATATTCGTTGGTGCCCACCGTCGCCGCCGTGCGCGGCATGGCGCTGGGCGGCGGTTGCGAGTTCCAGATGCACGCCACGCGCACCGTGTTGTCGCTGGAAAGCTACATCGGCCTCGTCGAAGCCGGCGTCGGCCTGCTGCCTGCGGGCGGCGGTTTGAAGGAACTGGCGACGCGCACCGGCCTGGCAATCGGTGCGGGCGGCGACGTGTTCACCGCGCTGAAGCCTGCGTTCGAAGCCGTGGCGATGGGCAAGGTGTCCGCTTCCGCGCATGAGGCGAAGGAACTGGGCCTGGTGCGCGCCAACGACGTGATCGTGTTCAACAACTTCGAGCTGCTGCACGTCGCCAAGGCGCAAGCGAAGCTGCTCGCCGAATCCGGCTATCGCCCGCCGCTGCCGATCAAGAACATCCCGGTTGCCGGCGACGTCGGCATCGCGACCTTCCGCATGATGCTGGAGAACATGATCGAAGGCCGGATGATTTCCGAGCACGACTACGAGGTCAGCAAGCGGATCGCCACCGTGCTGTGCGGCGGCGAGGTGGATCGCGGTTCGCTGGTCGATGAGGCCTGGCTGCTGAAACTCGAACGCGAACACTTCGTCGCGCTGGCGCAGATGCCCAAGACCCAGGAGCGCATCGCGCACATGCTCAAGACCGGCAAGCCGTTGCGCAACTGAGGTTGCGCGGGGTTGGGGATTCGGGATTGCGGATTGGCAAGAGCCTCCGAATCCCGGATGACCCAACGCTCTTGCGAATCCCGAATCCCCAATCCCAGCTCTTGCGAATCCCCAATCCCGAATCTCCAATCCCAGCTTTCGGAGAAAGCCATCATGAGCAAGCAAGTACAAGACGCCTACATCGTCGCCGCCACCCGCACGCCGGTCGGCAAGGCGCCGCGCGGCTACTTCCGCAACACCCGTCCCGACGAACTGCTGGCGCACGTGCTGCGCAATGTCGTTGCGCAGGCGCCGGGCAT
>CAZHXV010000252.1:0-4466 GCA_964536455.1 uncultured Aquimonas sp. | reverse complement strand
ATCACCGGCTCCAACCTCGACATCAACGGCGGCCATCACATGGGCTGGTGATGTTCACCGGGCGGAGGGCCTGCTCCTCCGCCCAGTCCGTTTCCCCGCCGCTTCGTCCGCTCACGCCTGGAGAATCGCATGGCCAAGAGCCGCACCATCAAGAAATACCCGAACCGCCGTCTCTACGACACCGAGATTTCCAGCTACATCACGCTGGAGGAGGTGCGCCAGCTCATCATCGACGGCGAGGAGTTCGAAGTGCGCGACGCGCGCAGCGGCGACGATCTCACCCGCAGCGTGCTGCTCCAGATCATCTCCGAGCACGAGGAGCACGGCCAGCCGATCTTCTCCACGCGCCTCCTGACCCAGGTGATCCGGTTCTACGGCGATGCGTTGCAGGGCTTCATGGGCAACTACCTGGAACGTTCGATGGAACTGTTCCTGGATCAACAGCACCAGTTCCGCAGCCAACTCAACAACCTCATGGGCCAGACGCCCTGGAGCATGTTGAACCAACTCACCGAGCGCAATCTGGACATGTGGAAATCGTTCCAGCAAGGCCTGGTGAGTTCGCTGCCTGCCGAACAGAACCGCGCGGCGGCGCGGCCCGGCGCGAAAGAGTCGCCGACCAAGAGTTCGCGCTGACCCATCCCCCGTTCCGTCCGTCGCGCATCTCCCGCGGCGGCAACTCCCCGGGCGGCGGCACGATGCTGCGGCGCCCGCTGCGATAGGCAGCATCGCCCGAAGTTTGCAGGAATTTACAGTATTTCCGGCGATCCAGGCTCAGAATGGGCGGCACGCGGACTGTGAAAGCCGTCACATCCAGGATCGACTGTCAGGGAAGCCGGCTTTCACCTCACTCCAGCGTGCACCAAACATGGGGGAGCCAATGAAAGCCATCATGCGGCGGGCAGAACAGCCCGCGCTTCGAGTTCGTTCCGACGCCCAAAGGCGTCTTGCCGCAGCCCGTTCCGGGCCCCGGCCACCGCCCCTCCGACTCCTGTCGCACCTCGCGTCCATCGTGCAGCCTGCCCACACAGGCTGGATGGCCTACGCCTGAACCCCGCAACCCGACCCGACCGCCAGCCTTCGCAAAGAAGCTGGCATCGCTTCTTGCTTCCCGCTGCAACACCCCGTCATCGAGAACCGCCTGTCATGAATGCCTCTTCGTCCGGATATCCCGCCGAGCACACCGCCTTGCGCCGAATCCCAAGCCTCTTGCTGCTTGCCTGCCTGCTTTGCCTTGCCGCCGCACTGCCGGCACAGGCAGGCGATCCCCCTGCCCGCGCACAAATGATGCGGACATTGCAACCGGCCACGCAGGCCGGACCTGCCGGGCGGGATGCGGACATCCGCGCCGAGGAATTCGAACTGGCGCAATCAGGCCCGTTCCAGAAGCTGCAAGGACAACTTCAGTTGGCGCTGGCGGCACAGCGCTCCGGCCTCGCCGCGCGACACGTGCGCGACCAATCCGGCCTTTCCTCCAGTCTGTTCGACGATCGGCGCGTGCTGGTCGAGATCTATTTCAGCCAGCCGGGCAGCAGCCTTGCCGAAGCGACCGGCGCAGCATCGGTACGCTCGCTGCTGGCGCAATTGGGTGCCGAAACGACGGGGCGGCTCGGCAATGCCGCCATCGTGGCATGGGTGCCCCTGGCTGAACTCGGAACACTGGCCGCCGATGCCAATATCGCGCGCATCGGGCTTGCGCGGCAGATCAAGTTCCAGGCCGGTTCGGTCACCAGCCAGGGCTTTGCGCAGAGCAATGCCGACTGGTGGCAGGCCCCGGGCGGCTTCGACGGCACCGGCGTCAAGATCGCGCTCATCGATGGCTTCGACAGCGCCGGCATCGCCGGATTGCAGGCCAGCGGCGATTGGCCGAGCAACGCCAACCTCACCATGAAGGATTTCAAGACCGGCACTTGCGCAGGTTTCGGCTGCACCGGTTCCGAGCACGGCAACGCCACCCTGGAGCTGGCGTACGACTACGCCCCCAGCGCCACCTTCATCGCCTACGACACCTGGTACGTCTCGGATTGGTACGCGGCCATCCTCGATGCAGCCAATGTCGGCAACGGCGTGAACGGCACCCTCGGCCAGCCGCTCGGCGCGCCCAACGTCAACGTGATTTCGGTCTCCCTGGGCGCCCCGCTGGACAGCATCGGCGACGGCACCGCCATTCCCGGTTCGATTGCCGAAGCCGCGGGCTTCGCGCGGGCCAACGGCGTGGTGATCGTAAACGCCGCCGGCAACCACGCCGACAGCCATTGGGGCGGGCTGATCGATCCGGCGACCGGAACCAACGCGCGCTATCACCGCTGGGGCACCGGCAACAACAACAATACCTACAACAACCTGTTCAACGGCTATTGCGTACCCGCCAACTTCGACATCGCGCTCAGCCTGTCCTGGGACAATTGGCGCATCGTCGGCGGTAATTTTGCCGCCAACCAGGACTATGCGCTGCGTCTGTACTACCGGAACCCGACGGGAACCGGTTACACCCAGGCGGCCGTTTCCGACTTCCAGCAGAACGGCAGCGCCGGCAACACACCGCAGGAGTACATCAGCTACACCACCCAGAACGGCACCAGCAATGGCTGCAACACGGGCTACAGATCCTACTGGGCCCGGATCGAGCGCAAAACCGGCACCACATCGAGCAACTATCTCAACTTCTTCGAGGAAGCCAGCTACGGCCTGGTGCAATACACAAACCCGGCCGCAAGCCTTGGCTATCCGGCCGACTCCCCCGATCTGATCACCGTCGGCGCGATCGACTACACCACCCCCACCACCATCGAGGGCTTCAGCAGCCGCGGCCCCGTACTGGGCACGGGTGGCGCGGCCCCCAGCCCGAACAATCCGGCCACCGATACCAACGCCAAGCCCGACGTCTCGCATTTCGATTTCGTCAGTACCGTCAGCTACGGCGTGGATGGGTTCGGCGGCACCTCGGCGGCAGCGCCCCAGGTCGCCGGCATGATCGCGCAGATCATGCAGCACTACGGCACGCCGACCAATGCCGCCGGCGTGGACAACATCAAGGACATCGTCCACAGCATCGCCCTCACGGGCGCCAACGACCTGGGTGCCGCCGGCAGGGATTACACCTTCGGCCGGGGCCTGCTGCGCTTCCAGAAGGAAGACCACCTCGCCTTCACCCAGCAACCCAGCGACACGCTGGTCAACGGCGTGATCACGCCCAACGTGGCGGTAGGCATCTACGACGGTGCGGGGCTGCTCGTGCGCTACGGCATCCTGGATTCCATCGGCCTTGCCATCGGCACCAATCCACCGGGAACCGGTGTGCTCTCGCAGACCTCGGCCACAATATCCACGGCCCCCGTGAGCGGCGTCACCGGCGGCGGCATCGCAACCTTCGGCACCGCCAGCATCGACACGGTGGGCGCAGGCTATACGCTCCAGGCCAGCGGCGGCCCATTGAGCACGATCACCAGCAACGCCTTCGACATCTACACCACGGCCCACGCCATCATCGCCAGTGTCGGCAGCGGCAGCGGCTCCATCGCGCCGTCCGGCTCCGTTTCCGTGGATGACGGCGATACCGCCACGTTCATGCTCACCCCTGGTACGGGCTATCACATCGACGGCATCGGCGGCACCTGCCCAACCGGCATGCTGACCGGGAACTCCTACGAAACCGGTGCGATCACATCGGATTGCACCGTCATCGTGAACTTCGCGATCAACCAGTACACGGTCACTTTCGTGGATTGGAACGCGAGCGTGCTGGATTCGCAGTTGGTCAACCACGGAGGTGCCGCCACCGCACCCGCCGATCCGGTTCGCACCGGCTACACCTTCACTGGCTGGGATGTGGCATTCGACAACGTCACGGCCGATCTGACGGTCACTGCTCAGTACTCGATCAACCAGTACATCGTCACTTTCGTGGACTGGGATGCGAGCGTGCTGGATACGCAGTTGGTCAACCACGGCGGATCCGCCACCGCACCCGCCAACCCGGTTCGCACCGGTTACACCTTCACTGGCTGGGATGTGGCATTCGATAACGTCACCACTGATCTGACGGTCACGGCGCAGTATTCAATCAACCAGTACACCGTCACTTTCGTGGATTGGAATGCCGCGGTACTCAAGGCCGAACAGGTGAACCACGGTGGATCAGCCACCGCACCCGTTGATCCGATTCGCACTGGCTACACCTTCATCGGCTGGGATGTGGCGTTCGACAATGTCACCACCGATCTGACGGTCGCCGCGCAGTACACGATCAACCAGTACACCGTCACTTTCGTAGATTGGGATGCGGCGGTACTCAAGACCGAACAGGTGAACCACGGTGGATCCGCCACCGCACCCGCCGATCCGGTTCGCACCGGTTACACCTTCACCGTCTGGGATGTGGCATTCGACAACGTCACCACCAATTTGACGGTCACGGCGCAGTACACGGTCAACCAATACACCCTGAGCTTCGACAGCCAGGGTGG
>CAZHXV010000251.1:0-4545 GCA_964536455.1 uncultured Aquimonas sp. | reverse complement strand
TGCCGCGGTAGCGCAGCGGCACATCCGCGTTGTCGAACAGGTTGAGATCGGGGATCAGGTTGAAGCTCTGGAAGATGAAACCGATCTTCTGGTTGCGCAGCTTGCTGCGCTGGTTGTCGTTCAGATGGCTCACGTCCTGCCCGTCGAGCAGGTACACGCCGGAGGTGTAGGTTTCCAGCAGCCCGGCGATGTTGAGGAAGGTGGTCTTGCCCGAACCCGATGGCCCGGTGACGGCGACGAATTCGCCTTCCTTCACGTGCAGGTCGAGCGAGCGCAGGGCATGGGTTTCCACCAGTTCGGTGCGATAGACCTTGGTGACTTGCTGCATGTGGAGCATGGGGGTTTCCTTGGGTGGGTGGTGCTTAGGGGGTTTGGGATTCGGGATTTGGGATTGGTGATTCGTAAAAGCAGGACGCGGACGTCGGTTCGGGATGCAGGTTGTTGCTCTTGTTCTTACGAATCCCGAATCACAGCTTTATCCTCACTCGCTCGGTGTCGCCGAACTGGTCGCTGCCGGAAACCACGATGCGTTCGCCCTCGCGCACGCCTTCGAGCACTTCCACTTCCGACAGGCTGGCCACGCCCAGCCGCACGCGGCGGCGCACGGCGACGTCGCCTTCCATCACGTAGGCGTAGCCCGCGCCCTGTTCGACGAACGGGCCGCGCTCCACCTTCAGCACGTTCTGGCGCGTATCGAGCACGATGCGCGCGGACAGGCGCTGGTTCTGGCGCAGGCCGGGAGGCTGTGCGCCTTCATCGAAGCGCAGCCGCGCGGTGACCTCGCCGTTGACCACCTCCGGCGACACCGCGGATACGGTGGCCGGATAGATCGTGCCGACGCTGCTGATCTGCGCCGGCACGCCGATGGCCAGATCGCGCGCGAAACTTTCCGGCACGCGGATCTCCACCTCGAACACGGACAGGTCGATCACCGAAAGGATCGGCGCATTGATCGCCACGTTCGTGCCCTGGGCGATCTGCACCTGGCCGACTTGTCCATCGAATGGCGCGCGCAGCGTCAACGCATCGACCTGGCGCTGCAATTCGGCCACCACCGCTTCCTGGCGCTGCGCCAGCAACTGCTTGTTGCGCGCGTCAACGTCCGCCAGTTCGCCCTGCAACTGCACGTCGCGCTGCGCCGCCGCCATGCCGATGTCGGCCTTCTGCAATTCGTCCTGGGCGCGGTCGAGCTGGTTCTTGGAGACGGCTCCGCGGTCGAAGGCAATCTGGTTGCGCTCCAGATCGCGCAACGCGGCGGTGCGGTCGATGACGGCCTGATCCAGCAGCTTCTGCGCATTGGAACGGGCCAGCTTCGCATCTAGCGTCGCGCGCCGGGCCTCGCCTTCGAGGTTGGCGAGCGTGGATTCCTCCTGCACCAGCCGGCTGCGCAGTTCCGGGCTGTCGATCACCGCCAGCTCGCGATCGCGCTGCACCGCATCGCCGGCGACCACCTTCAGCGTCACCGTGCCGCCGGCGATGGCATACAGCGTCGGTGCATTGGCCGTGGCCACGCGGCCTTCGGCGGCGATGTCGCGCGTCAGGTCGCCGCGCGTCACCGGCGCGATGCGCGCCCGGGAGGCATCCACCGACCGGCTCGCCGACAACCAGCCGCCGGCGATCTTCGCCACCAGCAGCAGCGCCGCCAGCGCCAGCACCACAAACACGATGCGCCGCTTCCACGGCTGCTTGAGTTCCGGGCGGGAAAGCGCGCGATCCTGGGCCGAGGTATCGCGGATGCCGAAGGCGTCGTTCATTGGCGGGGCGGACGAAGTGAGGGTGATGCCAGTGCTTCAGCAAGCCTTGTGCCAATTCCAATTGATTGATTTCATTTGTAAATAAAACGATCTAACCTGTCCGCGCGGACGTGTCCGGCGTCCGCGCGGACACCGCTCAGCGCAACCGTTGCGGCGCTCGATGGAAGAACGAGGGGCGTCGGATCACGCCATACCCGACCTTGGTGTGACTTGACAGCCCGCGTTGTTGCAGTACAGCATCGGCCCCATGTCCACCTTCACCCGCCATTCCCGCATCACCGAAACACCGCTGCCTGCGCGCGGTGCGCTTCTTGCTCTTGGACTTATTAGCCGACGCCAGTGCGGGACGGCGCTTTGGGCTTGAGCAGGTAAGCAACCCAGAACTCCGAAACCCCGCACCGGGCAACCCGTGCGGGGTTTCCCGCATCTGGGCCACGAAAAAACCATCACCGCAGCCGCCATCGAACGAAAGCCATGCACAGCGACGCCATCAAGACCGGCCCCGACCACGCCGCCGCCCGCGCCATGCTGCGCGCCACCGGCCTCACCGCCGAAGACATCCGAAAACCCTTGATCGCGGTGGTGCATAGCTGGTCGGACGTTTCGCCCTGCAACCTCAACCTGCGCGATCTGGCGCAGCAGGTGCGCGAAGGCGTCAAGGCGGCGGGCGGCACGCCGATCGAGTTCAATACCATCGCCGTCACCGACGGCATCGCGATGGGCAGCCCCGGCATGAAAGCCTCGCTGGCCTCGCGCGAGGTGATCGCCGATTCCATCGAACTGGCCGTGCGCGGCCATTGCCTGGATGGGCTGGTGGTGCTGTGCGGCTGCGACAAGACCATTCCCGCCGCCGCGATGGCGCTGGCGCGGTTGGATCTGCCGGGCCTGATGCTCTACGGCGGCTCCATCCTGCCCGGTTGCCACAAGGACAGGAACATCACCATCCAAGATGTGTTCGAGGCGGTCGGCGCGCACGCGGCGGGCAGGATCGACGATGCCGAACTGGAATCGGTCGAGGCCGACGCCTGCCCTGGCGCGGGCGCCTGCGGCGGCCAATTCACTGCGAACACGATGGCGCTGGCGACCACCTTCCTCGGCCTGGCGCCGGTCGGCGCGAACGACATTCCCGCGCCCGATCCGGCCAAGCATGGCGTGGCCCGCGCTTGCGGCGAGCGCGTGATGGAACTGGTGAAGGCCGGCATCTCGGCGCGTTCCTTCGTCACGCCGGCCTCGATCCGCAATGCCGCCGTGGCCGCGACCGCGACCGCCGGTTCCACCAACGCTGTGCTGCATCTTCTGGCGATCGCGCGCGAAGCCGGCTTCACGTTCGCGCTGGACGAATTCGACGCCATCAGCCGCCGCACGCCGGTCATCACCGATCTCAAGCCCGGTGGCCGCTATTTCGCGCCCGACATGCACCTGGCCGGCGGCTCGCGCCTGCTCGGCCAGCGGCTGCAGGAAGCCGGCCTCATCACCGACGAGGCCACGGTCAGCGGCAGGACGCTGTTCGAGGAATTCGCCTCCGCCACCGAACGCGAAGGCCAGCAGGTGATCCACAGCGCCGCCCATCCGGTGAAGGCGCGCGGCGGCTACGGCATCGTCTATGGCAACGTCGCGCCCGATGGCTGCGTGGTGAAGCTGGCCGGGCACGAAACCCTGCGCTTCACCGGTACGGCGCGCGTGTTCGATGGCGAGGAAGCCTGCTTTGCGGCCGTGAAGGCGCGGAAGATCGTGCCGGGCGATGTGGTCGTGATCCGCGGCGAAGGCCCGGTCGGCGGCCCGGGAATGCGCGAGATGCTGGCCGTCACCGCCGCACTGATCGGGCAGGGCCTGGGCGGTGAAGTCGCACTCATCACCGATGGCCGTTTCTCCGGCGCGACCTACGGTTTCATGGTCGGCCACATCTGCCCGGAAGCCGCGCTCGGCGGCCCCATCGGCAAGCTGCGCGATGGCGACGCCATCACCATCGACGTGGAGAACCGCACCATCTCCACCCCCGCCGATCTCCAGTCGCGGCCCGTCGAATGGCAGCCCGGCCCGCGCGAAACCTCCGGCGCGCTGGCCAAATACGTCGCCCTCGTCTCCCCGGCTTCGGAAGGCGCCGTCACCGCCTTTCCGCCCGCGCGTTTCTGATTCCCCCAATCCCATCCCACACCAAGGAAGCATCATGAAGACCTACACCACCGAAGACGCCAACCCCGCGGCGCTGCGCGACAAGCTCACCGTGATCTACGGCTACGGCAGCCAGGGCCGCGCGCATGCCCGCAACCTGCACGATTCCGGCTTCCGGGTGCTGGTCGCCGCGCGCGAAGACGGCGCCAGCTTCAAGCAGGCGCCGGAAGACGGCCTGCCGGTGGAAACGCCCGAAACCGCGATTCCCAAGGCCGACCTGATCGCGCTGCTCACGCCGGACATGACCCAGGCGGAGCTGTACCAGAACATCGTCGCCCCGCTCGCCAAGCCCGGCGCGGCGCTGCTGTTCGCGCACGGCTTCAACGTCCACTTCGGCGCGATCGCCCCGCGCACCGATCTGGACGTGATCCTGGTCGCGCCCAAAGGCCCCGGCGCGCTGGTGCGACGCCAGTTCGAGGAAGGCCGTGGCGTTCCCTCCCTGTTCGCGGTGTACCAGGATGCGACGGGCAAGGCCAAGGAACTGGCGCTGGCTTATGCCGACGGCATCGGCGGCACGCGCGGCGGCGTGCTGGAAACCACCTTCGGCGAGGAAACCGAAACCGACCTGTTCGGCGAACAGGCCGTGCTCTGCGGCGGCGCGACCGAACTGGTCGTGATG
>CAZHXV010000250.1:4317-4559 GCA_964536455.1 uncultured Aquimonas sp. | reverse complement strand
GGATGTTCGGGCGGTCGAAGGAACTGACGAACCATTGCGCTTCGGTGAGCGCCAATCTTTCCGCGATTTCAGCGCGCGTCGGCGCATCGGCGGTGGCGGTCAGCGCGATGCGCGGAACATCGGGCCAGCGCGTATGCAGCACGTCGAGCTGGCGATATTCGGGCCGGAAGTCGTGCCCCCACTGGGAAACGCAATGGGCCTCGTCGATGGCGAACAGCGCGATGGCGCTGCGATCCAGCAGA
>CAZHXV010000250.1:0-4307 GCA_964536455.1 uncultured Aquimonas sp. | reverse complement strand
AGATCGAGGAAGCGCGGCGTGAGCAGGCGTGCGGGTGCGACGTAGAGCAGATCCAGTGCGCCATCCACCAGATCGCGTTCGGTCTGCAGGGCTTGCGTAGCATCGAGCGTGGAATTCAGGCACGCGGCGCGCACGCCAAGCTGGCGCAGCGTATCGACCTGATCCTGCATCAGGGCGATCAAGGGCGAGACGACGATGCCCACGCCATCGCGCAGCAGGGCGGGAATCTGGTAACACAGCGATTTGCCGCCGCCGGTGGGCATCAGCACGAGGCAGTCCCCGCCATCGACGAGGCGTTCGACGATGGCCTGCTGCGGGCCGCGGAAGGCGTCGTAGCCGAAGACGCGCTTCAGCAGGTGCAGGGGTGTTTCGGGCATCCTTGCAGCATAGCGGCGGGCGTGACGCATGGCACGGGAGGCGGTACTGGGTTTCCCGTAGAATCGAAGAAATTTGGATGCGCTGGGCCGGCGCGGTGCGTTGTCGGTTCGCTCGAAGCCGGCCGATACATTCCGACATACGCCGCAGCTTGTCCGGCCATGTGGGCGCTTCCAGAATGCCATGTTCGATTCAAGGATGCGCCGCATGTCTCGATTCCCGTCCGCCCTGGCCTCTCCCGCGCTGGCCGCGTTGCTGCTGGCCGTATCGCTTGCCGCGTGCAAGGGCGGCAGCACACAGGGTGCGGGCGGCGCGGCGCAGGCACCGCTGGTGGTGACCGGGACGGTGCAGCTTTCGGTCTGGCAGGACGAAATCCAGGCGCTGGGCACGGCGCGCGCGAACGAGTCGGTGACGCTTACCGCCAAGGTCACGGAAACCGTGACGCGGGTGAATTTCAAGGATGGCGATACGGTCGAGGCCGGTGCGGTGCTGGTGGATCTTTCCGGTCGGGCGCAAGGGGCGCAACTGGAAGAAGCGCAGGCCGCGTACAAGGAGGCCCTGCAACAGTACGAGCGCCAGGCCGAGCTGGTGAAGAAGGGCACCATCGCGCGCAGCCAGCTCGATACCCAGATCGCCACGCGCGACGCCGCCAAGGCGCGCGCCGACGCGATCCGCGCGCAGCTCGCCGACCGCGTCATCACCGCGCCGTTCGCCGGCGTGCTCGGGTTCCGGCAGGTCAGTCCCGGTGCGCTGGTGACGCCCGGCACGGTCATCGCCACGCTGGACGACATTGCCACCATCAAGCTGGATTTCACCGTGCCGGAGGCCTACTTCGGCCAGGTCGCCGTGGATCAGGAAATCAAGGCGCGCAGCGCCGCATGGCCGGATCGCGATTTCGTTGGCGTCGTGCGCGCCGTGGGGTCGCGCGTGGATCCGGTCTCCCGCGCGGTGACGGTGCGCGCGGAACTTCCGAACCCGGACATGACGCTGCGACCGGGCATGCTGCTGACGGTGCGGCTGCTGCGTCCGGCAAGGCAGGCGCTGGTGATCCCGGAAATCGCGGTGGTGCAGGTCGGCACGCAGGCTTTCCTGTTCCGCGTGAAGGGCGAGGACACGGTGGAACAGGTGGCCGTGACGCTCGGCGCGCGCCGGCGCGGGCAGGTGGAAGTGCTCGATGGCGTGGCCGAGGGCGAACGCATCGTCACCGAGGGCACGGTGAAGCTGCGCGACGGTGCGCGGATCCGGACGGCGGCGCAAGGCGCGGCTTAGCCTGCGCAGGAGGATCACGCCCATGATGATTTCCGACCTTTCCATCCGCCGCCCGGTGCTGGCCGCCGTGATGAGCCTGCTCCTGATCGCGCTCGGCGTGATGGCGTTCACGCGGCTGACGCTGCGCGAACTGCCGGCGATCGACCCGCCCATCGTCTCGGTGCAGGTGGGTTATCCCGGCGCATCGGCGGCGGTGGTGGAGACGCGCATCACGCAGATTCTGGAAGATGCGGTCAGTGGCATCGAAGGCGTGGACATGCTCGAATCGCGCAGCGCCAACGGACGCGCCAGCCTGACCATCGAATTCGCCCTCACGCGCGACATCGAAGCGGCCGCGAACGACATCCGGGATGCCGTCAGCCGCGTGCTGGATCGCCTGCCGGACGAGGCCGATGCGCCGGAAATCGCCAAGGTGGAGGCGGACGCCGATGCGATCCTGTGGCTCAACATGAGTTCCACGCGCATGGATACGCTGGAGCTTTCCGACTATGCCGACCGCTACGTCGTGGATCGGCTTTCCGCGCTGGACGGCGTGGCGCGGGTACGCATCAGCGGCGACCAGCGCTACGCGATGCGCATCTGGCTGGATCGCGAGGCGCTGGCCGCGCACGGCCTCACGGTGGCGGACGTGGAGACGGTACTGCGGCGCGAAAACGTGGAGCTTCCGGCGGGACGGCTGGAATCCACGGACCGCGATTTCGTGCTGCGGATGCAGCGTGCGTACCTTGCGCCTTCGGATTTCGCCGCGTTGGTGCTGAAGAAGGGCGGCGACGGCCATCTGGTGCGGCTCTCCGACGTGGCGAAGGTGGAGCGCGCCTCGAACGAGCGGCGCGCGTATTTCCAGAGCAACGGCGTGCCCAACATGGGCATGGGCATCGTCAAGACCTCGACCGCCAATGCGCTCGACGTGGCGCGCGGCGTGAAGAAGGAGGCCGAGCGCATCCAGCAGAGCCTGCCGGAAGGCACGCAGATCTTCGTCGCCTATGACAGCACCGTGTTCATCGACGCCTCGGTGACGCGCGTCTATCACACGCTGTTCGAGGCCATCGCGCTGGTGCTGGTGGTGATCTATCTGTTCCTGGGCAGCGCGCGCGCCGCGCTGATCCCGGCGGTGACGGTGCCGGTGTGCCTGGTGGCGGCGTTCATCGCGCTGTACGCCTTCGGGTTCTCGATCAACCTGCTCACGCTGCTGGCGCTGGTGCTGTGCATCGGCCTGGTGGTGGACGATGCCATCGTGGTGCTGGAAAACATCCAGCGCAGGGCGGATCTGGGCGAGCCCGCGCTCGTGGCCGCCGTGCGCGGCACGCGCCAGGTCGGATTCGCGGTGATGGCCACCACGGCGGTACTGATCTCGGTGTTCCTGCCGGTGGGGTTCATGGAAGGCAACACCGGCCGCCTGTTCCGCGAGCTTTCCGTGGCGCTGGCGGCGGCGGTGGCGATCTCGGCCTTCGTCGCGCTCACGCTGACGCCGATGATGTCCTCCAAGCTGGTGCGCCCGCACGGGGAGCCGCGTGGCCTGTCCGGCTGGCTCAACCGCGGCTTCAAGCGCATCGAGGTGGCCTATCGCAGGCAGGTGGAGCGCAGCAGCGGGCTGCCATGGCTGTTCGCGTTGCTGATCCTGGCGGCGGTCGGCGCGACGCTGGCGTTGATGCGCGTGGTGCCGAGCGAACTGGCGCCGCCGGAGGATCGAGGCTCGTTCTTCGTGATGATGCAGGGGCCGGAAGGCGCGGGTTTCGACTACACGGTGGAGCAGATCCGCAAGGTCGAGGATATCTTCGCGCGCCATCTGGGCGAGGACGGCGACATCCAGCGCGCCAACGCACGTGTGCCTGGCGGTTTCGGCTCGTCCGAGGAAATGCACACCGGCCAGGTGATCGTGTTCCTCAAGGATTGGGACGAACGCAGCAAGACCACGGCCCAGGTCGTGGACGAATTGCGCGGCGAACTGGCGCAGATTCCGCAGGTGCGCGCGCTGCCGCAGGTGCGCACCGGCCTGACGCGCAGCCGCGGCCAGCCCTTCAGCCTGGTGCTGGGTGGGCCGGACTACGCCGAACTGGTGCAGTGGCGCGACCGCGTGCTGGCGCGGATCGAAGAGAATCCCGGCCTGTACTCCGCCGATTCGGATTACAAGGAAACCCGCCCGCAGATCCGCGTGAACATCGACCGCGCCCGCGCTGCCGATCTCGGCGTTTCGGTGGAGGACATCGGCCACACGCTGGAAACCATGATGGGCAGCCGCCGCGTCACCACCTACGTGGAGGATGGCCAGGAGTACGACGTGATGTTGCAGGCCCAGGCCGAAAGCCGCGCCTCGCCTTCGGATCTTGAGAACCTCTACGTGCGCTCGCGTGGCGGCGACCTGGTGCCGCTTTCCAGCATGGTGACGCTCGCCGAACTGGCCGAGCCGGGCACGCTCAACCGCTTCAACCGGCTGCGCGCGATCACCATTTCCGCGGGCATCGCCCCAGGTTACACGCTGGGTGCGGCGCTGGAATGGGCCAGGCAGGTGGTCAAGGAGGAACTGCCGGACGTGGCGCAGATCGACTACAAGGGGGAATCGCGCGAGTACCAGCAGGCCGGCGGTGCGGTGATCTTCACCTTCGCGATGGCGCTGCTGATCGTTTATCTGGTGCTGGCGGCGCAGTTCGAGAGCTTCATCCACC
>CAZHXV010000249.1:386-4619 GCA_964536455.1 uncultured Aquimonas sp. | reverse complement strand
CGATCAGCCGCTGGCAGCGCGACCTCACCGATTCCACCGTGCTGCGCGCGCTCGGTTCGGCCTTCGGGCATACCCAGATCGCACTGGATTCGCTCGCCAAGGGCCTGGGCAAACTCGAAGTCAATGCCGAACGGCTCACCGCCGACCTCGACGGCGCCTGGGAAGTGCTGGCCGAAGCCGTGCAGACCGTGATGCGCCGCCATGGCCTGCCCAACCCCTACGAACAGTTGAAGGCGCTCACGCGCGGGCAAGGCATCACCGCCGATTCCATGCGCGCCTTCATCGCTTCGCTGGAACTTCCCGCCGAGGCCAAGGCGCGGCTGCTGGAACTGACGCCCGCCACGTACACCGGGCTGGCGGAACGGCTGGCGCGGGGCATCTGAGCGCAAGTCGGGGCGAGGCTGCGCGATGCGCCGGGCAGCTGAACGCGCCCGCTGTGCGCCTTGGACGAACGTACAACCATTCTGTACGATGACGGCAGTTCCCACGCCGGAGCTTCGTCATGGAAACCGTCAACATCAGCGAATTGCGCCAGAACCTCCAGCACTTCGTCACGCGCGCCAAGGCGGGCGAACGCATTGGCGTGAAAGTGCATGGGAAGGTGGTGGTTGAACTCGCGCGCGCGCGCGATCAGCAGGCCGAAGCCGCGTACTACCTGGCGCAATGGCGCAAGGAAATGGAGGAACACGGCCTGGAAATCGGCGACGTCATCACGCCCCTCGAGTTCGACTGGGACGACTGGCAGGAAAACCTCATTCCGAAGGAAATCCACGCCAGCAAGCCACGCAAACGCAAGCCGTGATCGTCTGCGATACCCACGTACTGGTTTACGACGCGCTCGGCACTCGCTCCCTTGGCACTGCGGCGTGGCGTGCCCTCGAACGTGCCGCCGCAGCGGGCGAAGTCGCGTGCTCCGACGCAAGCGTCTGGGAGTTGGCGCAAATGATCGTCCACCGGCGCATCCCCGCCTTCGGTGAACCGCGCACGGACGTGATGCAGATACTCGCGCATCGACAGGTGCGCGTGCTGCCCATCGACGCCGACATCGCCGTCACCGCTGCCGGCCTTCTGTCCGGCAGAACCGACCCCTTCGACCGCATCATCGCCGCCACCGCGCTTGTCCACCGCGCAACCCTCGTCAGCGCGGACGAGCGGCTGCATGGCATTCCCGGCCTGAAAACGATCTGGTGAAGCGGCGGCGGATTCGCCGATCCGTCACAATCCAAGCCATGGAACTCACCGCCCAATCCCACTTCCCGCTCGGTCTGCCGCCGGCGCGTTTCCTGCGCGAGGTCTGGCAGAAAAAACCGCTGCTGATCCGCAACGCCTTCCCCGATTTCGCCAGCCCGATCTCGCCGGACGAACTGGCCGGCCTTGCCTGCGAGGAAGGCGCGCTTTCGCGCCTGATCCGGCACGAGCGCGAATGCGATGGCTGGCGCGTGCAGACCGGCCCCCTGCCCGAATCCGTGTTCGCCACGCTGCCCACGCGCGACTGGACGCTGCTGGTGCAGGACGTGGACAAATGGGATGCGGACGTGCACGCGCTGCTGGCGCACTTTTCCTTCCTGCCGCGCTGGCGCATCGACGACATCATGGTGAGCTATGCGGTGGAAGGCGGATCGGTCGGCGCGCATGTGGATCAGTACGACGTGTTCCTGCTGCAAGGGCTGGGGCGGCGGCGCTGGCAGATCGACGCATCGCCGAACCCGCCCGCGGATTTCCGCGACGACGCGGAACTGAAGCTGCTGCGGCAGTTCCAGCCCACGCACGATTGGGTTCTGGAACCTGGCGACATGCTCTACCTGCCGCCCGGCGTGCCGCACCACGGCGTGGCGCTGGAGGAATGCCTCACGCTCTCGGTCGGGATGCGTGCGCCTTCGGCAGGCGAACTGCTGGTGGATCTGGCCGAAACCCTGGCGGAGAAACTGCCGGAAGAGGCGCGCTATGCCGATCCTGATCTGTCCATGTCCGAAGCGGACGGGGCCATCGGCGCGCCGGTGCTGCGGCGGCTGCGCGCGGCGCTTTCGGCCATGAACGATCTGGACGACGCCACGCTGGCGGAGTGGTTTTCGAATTTTTCCACGCGCTACCGCAGCGCCGGGCAGATCGCCGCACCGCCGCGCACGCCCAGCGCCGCGCAGGTGGAAAAGCGGCTGGCGGCGGGCGCATCACTGCACCTGCATCCTCTGGCGCGCTGCGTCTGGCATCCGGCACGCGGTGCGGGAAAGGGCCGCGCGGCGCTGACCATCGACGGCGAAACCTTCCGTTGCGCCGCAACGCTCGCCCGGCATCTGGCGCAAGGGCGGGCGCTGGCGATGGACGATTTCGCCGCGCTGGATGCGGCGGACAGGGAATGGGTGCAGGCGTGGGTGAAGCGCGGCATCCTGTCGCTGTCCAAGCGCTGAGCGCACGAACCGGGAGAACTAAGGCCATGAGCACCGCCAGTTTCCGCATCGAACCGGCCAGCTACGAACGCGACCTGCCCGACCTTCGCACCGTGCGCGAGGCGGTATTCATCGTCGAACAGCAGGTGTCTCCGGAGGAGGAATGGGACGATCTGGATGCGCCCAGCCACCATCTGATCGCCCGCGACGAAAACGGTGCGCCGATAGGTACGGGCCGCCTGACGCCGGAAATGACCATCGGCCGCATGGCGGTGACCCGTCCCTGGCGTGGGCGCGGCGTCGGCGCAGCCATCCTGCTGGCGCTGATCGAACGCGCCCGCGAACTGCACTATCCCACCGTGGAACTGCACGCGCAGACCCACGCCATTTCCTTCTACGAGCGTTTCGGGTTCGTCGCGTTTGGCGAGGAATACCAGGAGGCCGGCATCCCCCACCGCAGCATGAAGCTCTCGCTCGCGCTGCGCCGCCCGCGCCCGGAGCCGGCGGAGCCGCCGTCGCTGGCCGACGGCGAGGCCGCAAACCAGTTGATCGAGATCGACAACTTCGATGCGCTGCGCCGCGTGACGCTGGATCTCATCGGGGCGGGAAGGCGGGAACTGTGCCTCTACACCCGCGATTTCGACCCGCCGTTGTTCGGCACGCCCGAGGCGCTGGAAGCGTTCCGGCAATTCGCCCTCGGCACCAAGGAGGCCAAAGTGCGCATCCTGGCCCACGACGCCAGCCGCGCCACGCGGGAAATCCACGGCCTGATCGCGCTGGCGCAGCGCCTGCCGAGCCATTTCGAGTTCCGCCTGATCGGGGAGGAACCGGACACCCAATACCCTTCCGCCTTCGTGTTGAACGACCGCGACGGCTACCTGTTCCGCCCCATCGCCACGCGCTTTGAATCCAGCGCCAATTTCGACGGCGCGGCACGGGCACGGCAACTGGCGGAGTATTTCGACGAAGTATGGGAGCGCGCCCGCCCGGCGACGGAGCTTCGTGCATTGTTCTGAGCGCCACGCACGTTTTGGTGCGAAGGTGAACCGACACCTTGGTCTTGGTTCCTCCGTGTCGTCGCGCCGGCTATAATTCGCGGTTGCCGCAAGTCGTTGAATTTGATGGCGGCGCCCCTAATCCCCGGTTCATCCTTTTCCACGCGAAGCGCCGGCAACGCCGGCTCTGGCAAGGCCCCCGTGAGCAGCCTGATCCAGCAATTCAAGCAGTCCTCCCAACTGTCCGGCGGCAACGCCGATTTCGTCGAAGATCTCTACGAGCAATGGTTAGCCGCCCCATCCAGCGTGACACCGCAATGGGCCGCCTATTTCGATGGATTCAAGGGCCGCGAGGCCGGCGATGTCCCGCACTCGGACGCCATCGCCCGCATCGCGGAGGCCGCCAAGTACGCGGCCTACGGCCTCCTCAACGGCAACGGAGCCGCCGCGCCGGCGTCCAGCAAGGAGCTGGGCCGCAACGTGGGCCGGCTGATCACGGCCTATCGCTCGCGCGGGCACCTGGGCGCGAAGCTCGATCCGCTGGGCCTTTCCCCGCCCGCGCCGCCGCCGGATCTCGGGCTTGAATTCAATAACCTGTCCCAGGACGACCTGGACAAGGAATTCGGCACCGGCGGCATCGCCGGCCAGGCGACGATGAAGCTGCGCGACCTTATGGCGCGCCTCACGGCCACCTATACCGGCTCGATCGGCGCGGAATTCATGCATATCGCCGAAATCGAGCAGCGCCAATGGCTGTACCAGCGCCTGGAACAGGCCGGCGGCGATTACGGTCTTTCCGCGGACGCCCGGCGCCGCACGCTGGAACGCCTCACCGCCGCCGAGGGCCTGGAGCG
>CAZHXV010000249.1:0-376 GCA_964536455.1 uncultured Aquimonas sp. | reverse complement strand
AGCGCTACCTGCACACCAAGTACGTCGGCCAGAAGCGTTTCTCGCTGGAGGGCGGGGATGCGCTGATCCCGCTGCTGGACGAGATGGTGCACCGTGCCGGCACGGACAAGGTGAAGGACATGGTCGTGGGCATGGCCCACCGTGGCCGCCTCAACGTGCTGGTCAACATCCTCGGCAAGAACCCGCGCAAGCTGTTCGACGAATTCGAAGGCAAGTTCGATCACGCACACAGCGACCGCGCCCACACCGGCGACGTGAAGTACCACATGGGTTTCTCCGCCGACATCGCCACGCCCGGCGCGCCGGTGCATCTGGCGCTGGCCTTCAACCCGTCGCATCTGGAAATCGTCAACCCGGTGGTCGCAGGCTCGGTGCG
>CAZHXV010000248.1:0-4627 GCA_964536455.1 uncultured Aquimonas sp. | reverse complement strand
TGCCGATCAGGTTCACGGTGATGGTTTTCGTGAACGCGGCCAGCGGCATCGCGCCCTCCTTGCCGAGCGCGCGGCCCGCGCCGAGGATGCCGGCGCAGGAGATCGCGGCGTTGAGGCCGCCGAGCTTTTCCTGTGCGGTGGCGAGGGCGGCAGCGACGCCTTCCTCGCAGGTCACGTCGGTACGCAGGTAGATCGCATGGGCCGCGCCCAGTTCGGCCACGGCGGCCTCGCCCTTGGCATCGTCGATGTCCAGCAGCGCGACCTTGCCGCCACTGGCGACCAGCCGTTTCGCCACGCCCAGGCCAAGGCCGGAAACGCCGCCGCTGATGGCGGCGCGCACGTCGGAAAGGTTCATCGGGAAATCCTCGAAGATGGTTGGGGATCAGGCCGGGAATTGTAGCGGTGGCGCGGCCTATGCCGGGGTTGCGAACGGACGGTCAGGGCAGCAGGCCGAGCAAGGCCTCGCCCAGCACTCCTCGCCGCCAGCCTTGCATCGGAACCGGCAGCGTGCGCGTTTCGAGCAGGTATTCTAGATGGCGGCGCGGGCACAACACGCCTTCGGGAATGTTCAATTCCGCCGCGCGCGCGGCCACGAGGGCCTGCATGGCCTTGAGCGGGGCTTTCCATTCCGAATCCGGCTCGCGCGCCAGCGGCATGGTGCCCTCGGTCTCGTCGAACGGGGCGGTGAGCAGATCCCACAGTTCGTCGCGGCCGCGGCCCTTGCGCGGGGCGCGCGGGTTGGAATCGAGCGTGGCCTCGAAGCGTTCGCGCGGCATCGGGTGCTGCGCCAATGGCGCGAGCAGTTCGTTGTCCAGCAGCCAGCCACGCGGGCGATCCGCGCCGCGGGCGCGGGCTTCGCGCCACAGCAGCAGGCGGCGCAGGCGCGCCTGCGCGGGGCGATCCATGCGCTGTGCGCTGCGCAGGGAAAGATGCGGGAAGGGGTCGGGCGCGTCTTCGTGCGCAGCGGCCACGAGCCGGGCGCAATCTTCGGCGAGCCATTCGCGTCGCCCGAGTTTGGCCAGCTGCGCATCCAGCACGGTGTACATCATGTGCAGATGGCGCACATCCTCGGCGGCGTACTGGCATTGGGATTCGCTCAGCGGGCGGCGCAGCCAGTCGGAGCGGGTTTCGCCTTTTTCCAGTTGCACGCCGGTGAGCTCGGCCACCAGCGCCTGGTAACTCTTGCCCGCGCCGTAGCCGCAGAGCGCGGCGGCGTGCTGGGTGTCGAAGATGGGGCCGAGCGGCACTCTCCAGCCGTGCAGGAAAGCTTGCAGGTCTTCGCCGGGGCTGTGCATCAGTTTCAGCATCGGCCCTTCCAGCAGCGGACGCAGCGGGCCTGGATCGGGCAGGTGCAGCGGATCGACCAGGCATTCCGCACGGCCATCGCCGATCTGCACCAGCGCCAGCTTCGGGAAGTAGGTGCGTTCGCGGATGAATTCGGTATCCAGCGCCAGCGGGCCGGCGTCGGCCAGGTGCGCGGCGAGCGCTTCGATCTGGGCAGGCTGGGTCAGCGGATGGATCATGCGGCGTGCGTTCGTTGGTGCGGGCGGGAACGATAGCAAGGTGCGGCAACATCGCGCTAACGAACGGCGTGATAACGTCGCCGCTTCGGGGGTGAACCGGTATGGGAAAACGTATTCTGGTCGTGTGTGCGATCGCGTTCTGCAGTGGCCTTGTGGCCGGCTGCGGCGGTTCGCGCGCGCCGGAAAACACGCCCGCGCCGGTGGCCGGTGCGCCTGCCGAAAGTGCTCCGGCGGTTGCGCAGGAACCCGTGTCCGCCGAACCTGAAACACCACCGCCCGATCCGTTCGTCGCCGCAGAAGCCGCCGATGCCCACAGCGCCGATACCACGGAACTGCGCGCGCTGGCCGAAGCCTTGTTGCAGCGCCATGCGGGGCTGGAGGGTTCGTCATCGGAAGATTCGCAGCAGGAGCGGATCGCACCGGGGCCGGTCGCGGTGGAACAAGCCGATCCGACATCCATCGATGCCGCCTCGGATATCGTTCGCGCACTGGGCATCTTCCGCCGCCTTTCCGAGGCAGATGCGGACGATGCCGGGCTGCATGCCGGGCTGGCGCAGGCCGGCATGGCCGCGCTGGTGCAGGCCGAACGCCTGCTGGCGCAGGGCGAAACCGCCAAGGCGCGCAGCCTGTTCGCGCGGCTGGCCGGTGTTCCCGAACTGCCGCCCGAGCGGTTGGCGCTGCTTGAATCCGAACTGGTACGCAGCGAGGCCATCGAGGCCGCGCTCGCCACCGCGCAACGGCTGGAGCAACAAGGCCGCTGGTTTTCCCCGGCGCAGGGCAACGCAGCGGCGGCGCTGCTGGAAGCGCTGCAACTGGATCCGGGCCACGAACGCGCCAGGGCGCGGCTCGATGCCCTGACGCAGCGGCGTATCGATGCCGCCTTTGCCGCCGTAGAGCAAGGCGAACCGAAGCAGGCCGATGCCATCCTGGCCGAGATCGGCCGGGTACTGCCCGATTCCGCCCGGGTGCAGGATGCCGCCGCGCGGCTGACGGAACTGCGCGAGACCTTGTTCGCGGCATTGCTCGGGCAATTCCTGGCGGCTACCGGCCACGGCGACGATCAGGCCGCCGAGCCGCTGCTGCGGCGCATCGAGCGCGAAGCCCTGCGCGATGCGGACATCGAAGCCGCGCGTGCGGAACTGGAACGCGCGCGCCGCTATGGCCGCTACGCGCCGGGGCAATCCTTCAACGACGCGCTCTCCGGCGGCGGTTACGGCCCGGACATGGTGGTACTGCCGCATGGCAGCTTCCGCATGGGTACGCCGGAATCGGAAAGCAGCCGCTACAAGAACGAAGGCCCGCTCCATCAGGTGGGTTTCGCCAACGGCTTCGCGCTGGCCCGCACCGAAACCACCGTGGCGGAATTCCGGCGTTTCATCGAAGCCTCCGGCTACAAGCCCCACAAGCGCCCGCGCGCCAGCGTGTACGACGAAAAAGGCGGCGCGATGGCCGAGCGTCGCGGCGTGACCTGGGAGCACGACTACACCGGGCGCGAAGCCAAACCGAATGCGCCGGTGCTCTACCTCACCTGGGAAGACGCGAGCGCCTACGCAGCCTGGTTGGCGCAGGCCACGGGCCAACCATACCGGCTGCCGAGCGAGGCCGAATTCGAATACGCGCTGCGCAGCGGCGGCAGGAGCGCCTACCCATGGGGGGAGGCGGCCACGCCAACGCGCCTCCTGGAAAACCTTACCGGCGAAGGCGATGTTTCCCCGCGCGGGCGGCGCTTCGGCAACGTGTTCATGGGCTATGGCGACGGCCATTGGGGCCCGGCCCCGGCGGGCAGCTTCGCAGCCAATGCCTTCGGCCTGCACGACCTCAACGGCAACGTCTCCGAATGGGTGCAGGATTGCTGGCACGACAGCTATACCCGCGCCCCGGCCGACGGTTCGGCCTGGGTGAATCCGGGCTGCGCCAAGCGCGTGGTGCGCGGCGCTTCCTGGGCCAGTGCGCCGGATCAGGCGCGCTCGGGCTATCGGCTCGATGCCGACGGAGCCACGCGCAACGCCCGCCTGGGCTTCCGCGTAGCGCGCGATCTGCGGTGAGCTAACATTCGCGGCGGGGCCGATGGCCGGCCAATGGGAGCAGTTCGCATGAATTCGGTACTGGGTGGCAATTCCCGCCGTCGTGGCGGGTTCAGGTGGTGGGTGCTGATCCTGTTCGCCCTGTATGCGGGCTACTACTACCTTTCGCATCGTCAGGATGCCTCATTCACGGGGCGCACCCAGTTGATCGACAGTTCCGTGGAGGACGAAGCCCGTCTCGGCCTGCAGGCTTACCGGGAAATCCTTTCCGAATCCCGGGTCGTCGCGCAAGGCGAACTGCCGGGGCAGGTGCAGGACATCGCGAAGCGGCTCATCAAGGTGGCCCCTCAGGTCGAGCAGGATCTGGCTGCCGCGAGCGGCACCAGACCGAACGTGCAATGGGACGCCTTCGACTGGGCGGTCAGCGTGATCGAGTCTCCGCAGGCCAACGCCTTCTGCCTGCCCGGCGGCAAGATCGCGGTCTATACCGGCATCGTTCCCATCGCGCAGAACCAGGACGCGCTGGCCGCCATCATGGGCCACGAGATCGCCCACGCCCTGCTGCGCCACAGCGCCGAGCGCATGGCCCAGCAGAAGCTGGTGCAGATCGGTTCGATGGCCACCGGCATGGCGGTGGGCGACATGGAACCCTCGCAGCAGCGCGCCATCATGGCGGTGATGGGGGCCGGTGCGCAGTACGGCGTGCTGTTGCCGTTCTCGCGCGACCACGAAAGCGAAGCGGACGAAGTGGGCCTGATGCTGGCCGCCGCCGCCTGCTACGACCCGCGCGAAGCCATCGGCCTGTGGCAGCGCATGGGCCAGGCCAGCGGCGGCCAGGCTCCGCCTGAATTCATGTCCACCCACCCCAGCGGCAGCACCCGCATCGCACACCTGGAACAGCTCATGCCCACGGCGCTGGAGTTCCACCAGCGCTACTGCGGCGGGAAATGAACCACCCCGCGGCCGTGCCTGAACATTCGCACGGCTCCGCTTGACCCCTGTTCCAACCTCGCTAAAATAAGCGGCTCGCCCGAATAGCTCAGCCGGTTAGAGCACTTGACTGTTAATCAGGGGGTCGTT
>CAZHXV010000247.1:0-4628 GCA_964536455.1 uncultured Aquimonas sp. | reverse complement strand
CGGTGATCTCGCGCGAAGGCTGCGCCTCGATCCTCTGGAAGAGCGCCGAACGCGCCAAGGATGCCGCCGAGGCGCTGGGCATCACCGCGCCGCGCCTGCTGGAACTGGGCCTGATCGACCAGATCGTCAAGGAGCCGCTCGGCGGCGCCCACCGCGATCCGCAGGAAATCGCCGACCGCCTCAAGGCCACCCTGCTCGGCCAGCTCGACATCCTCGACCGCATCGACCCGGCCACGCTGCTGCAACAGCGCTATGAACGGCTGCGCGGCTACGGGCGGTATCTGGCGGCGTAGGGCGTCATCCGATGAAACGCTGGCAGCCGGTTCTCGTCCTGCTCGCGATCCTCGCGCTATGGTGGTGGCAGGGATCCCCACCGCGACAGGATGCGCCGCCGCAGGGGGCATCGCGGCCGCACGGCGGCGCGCCACAGGCCATGCTCCCCGGGCCTGCGAAGACCGAACGCCAGCGTGCGGGCCAGCCGCGCGCGCTGCCGGATTTCCTGCCACACGAAGCGCACCAGACCATCGGGCTGATTCTGCGCGATGGCCCGTTCCCGCACCGCCAGGATGGCGCGGTGTTCGGCAACCGCGAAAAGCGCCTGCCGCCGCAGCCGCGCGGCTACTACCGCGAATACACCGTGCGCACGCCGGGCGAGCGCGACCGCGGCGCGCGCCGCATCGTTGCCGGCGGCGATCCGCCGCGCGAGTTCTGGTACACCGCCGATCATTACCAAACCTTCCGCCGCTTCGAGGTTGCGCCATGACACCGGACGAAGACGAGATCGAGGACGCCGGCTTCCCCCGGCGCGAGGACGAGGATTCCGACGGCGAGGACGATGCCCTGCCGCTGCTCGACCTGCTGCCGCTGGTCGGCGAAGCCGGCGCGTACCACCTGCCCGCCGAACACATCGACGCCCTGCTGGAAGCCGCGCGCGATCTGGATTACCTCGCCGTCAACATCGGCCTGGCCCAATGCCGCGACAAGGACGAACTGATCCGCCGCATCGCCCAGGCGTTGGCGATCCCCGGCTGGTTCGGCGGCAACTGGGATGCGCTTGGCGATTCCCTCAACGATCTGGAATGGCTCGGCGAAGCCGCCGGCTACGTGCTCGTGTTCGACCACGGACAAGACCTGCGCACCGCTTCCAGCTACGACTACGACGAACTGATCGAGTTGTTGAACGAGGCGGCCGAGCGCTGGCGCGACGTGGACGTGCCGTTCTGGGCGTTCTTCGGCGAAACCAACGCCTGAATCGCCCCGCCGCGCGCATGACCCCCGCGACCTGTGCCCTGGATGCCGCCGGCATCGCCTATCGCACGATGAGCTACGACCACGTGCCGGGCGAGGATGCCTACGGGCGCGAGGCGGCGCGCAAGCTCGGGCTCGATCCGGCCTGCGTGTTCAAGACCCTGATCGTGGCCGGCCCGGACAAGGCCCTGCGGGTAGGCCTGGTGCCGGTGCTGCTGCATCTGGACTTGAAGAAACTGGCAGCGGAGTTCGGCGTCAAGCACCTGGACATGGCCCCATCCGCGCAGGCCGAGCGCAGCAGCGGCTACCGGCTCGGCGCGATCAGCCCGATCGCGCAGAAGCGCCCGCTGCCGACATTGATCGACGAAAGCGCGCTGCGGTTTGGCGAGATCGCGGTCAGCGGGGGACGGCGCGGCCTGGACATCGTGCTGGCGCCGGCTGGCCTGGCCGCACTGCTGGGCGCAGGCTTCGCGTCGATCGCCCGGACGTAAGGTTCTGCGCCGAGGCGGGCCGGTGTTTCGCTCCCGCCGTTCCAACCTGAACAAGCGCTAACCCGAAAACCGGCAAAAAACCCAGAAAATCAGCACCTTATGCTGCGCCGCACATCGAACTGAAACGTGCCAGGTGGCAGAATGGGCGGCTCACCAACTTCCGATTCGCCCAATTCCTGCGATGAACGCCCAATTCTCCTCGGCCACTTCGATGAACGACGTGGTGCTCGATCCTGTCCTTTCCGCGCTGAAAGCCAGCGTGCCCGCGCCGCGCTACCACGAGGCCGCGCTGTTCGCCGAGGCTTTCTACGCGCGCCTCACGCCGGAGGAATACGCACTGCGCGAGGCGGCGGACTGGGCCGCGCTGGCGCGGGGCTTCCTGCAATTCGCGCGTTCGCGCAAGCCGGGCCAGCCGGCGATCCGCGTGTTCAATCCGAACCGCGAGGAACACGGCTGGGAATCGCCGCACACGGTGATCCAGATCGCCAACGACGACATGCCCTTCCTGGTGGATTCGGTCGGCATGGTGCTGGCCGAATACGAACTGGGCATCCACGTACTCGGCCATCCGGTGCTGGCGGTGCGGCGCGATCCGGGCGGCAACGTGCTGGCCTTCGGCGAGGGCGCGCGCGAATCGCTGATGCACATCGAAGTGGATCGCCTGGCCGAATCGGCGGACATGGCGCGCATCGCCGAATCGCTGCGCGATGCGCTGGACGACGTGCGTTGCGTGGTCGCCGACTGGACGCCGATGAAGGAGACGCTGCTCGCCACCGCCGCCGAACTGGCTGCCGCCACCGGCAAGATCGCGCCGGAGCGCATCGCTGAATCGCGCGATTTCCTGGAGTGGGCGGCGGACGACCACTTCATCCTGATCGGCTACCGCGAATACGCGGTCGAAGATCCCGCCGGGGAAGCGCTGCTGAAACCGTTGCCGGATACCGGCCTGGGGCTGCTGCGCTCGGACGCGCGCGCCGGCAAGCCGCGTTCGGTCAAGGCGCTGGTGCAGTCGATGGCGGCTGGCGAAAGCGCCGATCCGCTGATCCTGACCAAGACCAATGCGCGTTCCACCGTGCACCGCGCCGGTTACATGGATTACATCGGCGTGCTGCGCTTCGATGCCGAAGGCCGCCCGTCCGGCGAAAAGCGCTTCATCGGGCTTTACACCTCCGGGGCGTACAACCGTCGCCCGTGGGACATCCCGGTGGTGCGCCAGCGCCACGATTACGTGATGGATCGCTCGCAACTGGCCAAGGACAGCCACAGCGGCAAGGCGCTGCGCCACATCCTGGAAACCTTGCCGCGCGACGAACTGTTCCAGTCCAGCGAGGAAGAGCTTTTCGCCAGTGCGATGGGCATCCTCGCCTTGCAGGAGCGCATCCGTCCGCGCCTGTTCCTGCGCCGCGACCGCTTCGGCCGTTTCTTCTCGGTGCTGGCCTACATCCCGCGCGACCGCTACAGCACCGAGGCGCGCCGCCGCATCGAAGCGATGCTGATGGAAGCGCTGAACGGCCAGCACATCGACACCACCAGCCAGGTCGGCAACGCGCCGCTGGCGCAGCTCCATGCCATCGTGCGGCCCAAGGCCGGCGGTACCTCGGAGAAGATCGACGTCGATACGCTGGAGGCGCGCCTTTCGGAGATCGTGCGCAACTGGCACGACGCACTGCGCGACCTGCTCGTGCAGCGCAACGGTGAAGCGCGCGGCCTGAAGCTGGCGGCGCGCTATGGCCGGGCGCTGCCGAACGGCTACATCGAGGAAGTCAGCCCGGAAATCGCCGCCGCGGACGTTGAACAGGTCGCATCGCTCGGAGGCTCGGACGATCTGCGTCTGAATCTCTACCGTCGCAGCGACGAGGCGGGGCAATTGCGCTTCAAGCTGTTCCGCGCCGGGCGCGACGTCTCGCTGTTCGAGGCGCTGCCGCTGATGGAGCACCTGGGCCTGCGCATCCAGACCGAACACCCCTACGAGATCCAGGTCGGCGACAGCCGCATCCACATCCAGGATTTCGAAGTCGAACCGGCCTCCGGCACGGTCGATGCGGAAGCGGTGCGCGCCAAGTTCGAGCAGGCCTTCGAGGCGGTGTGGCGCGGCCAGGCCGAGAGCGACGGGTTCAATCGTCTGGTGCTCGGCGCGGGGCTCAACTGGCACCAGGTCGCGATGCTGCGCGGCTATGCCAAATACCTGCTGCAGACCGGCGTGCCGTTCAGCCAGGCGTACATGGAAGCCACGCTGGCGCGCTATCCGATCCTGGCGCGCCTCTTGGTGGAGCTGTTCGAGGCGCGCTTCCATCCGGAGGAAAACAGCCAGGCCAAGGCCGAAGGCCAGGCCGCGTTCGCGCACGAACTGCGTGCACTCGCAGGCAACGACGAAGCCGCCGCCAAGGCGCTGGAATACGTGATCGCCGCGCGTCTTGAAGACCGTGCCGCGCAGATGCAGGCGGCCGAGAAGACCTTGCTGAACCTGCTGGATCGAGTGGAATCCATCGACGAGGATCGCATCCTGCGCAGCTTCAAGATCGCGATCCTGGCGACCTTGCGCACCAGCTTCTACCAGCGCCCGGACGACGGTGCCGCGCGCGAGGTGGTGGCCTTCAAGTTCGATTCGGCGCTGCTGCCCGACCTGCCCAAGCCGCGCCCGTACCGCGAGATCTTCGTCTATGGCCCGCGCGTGGAAGGCGTGCACCTGCGCTTCGGGCCGGTGGCGCGCGGCGGCCTGCGCTGGAGCGACCGGCGCGAGGATTTCCGCACCGAAGTGCTGGGCCTGGTGAAGGCCCAGATGGTGAAGAACACCGTGATCGTGCCTGTGGGCGCGAAGGGCGGCTTCTTCGTCAAGCGCCCGCCGGCGGCGGCCGACCGCGACGCGGTGCTGGCCGAGGGCATCGCCTG
>CAZHXV010000246.1:0-4647 GCA_964536455.1 uncultured Aquimonas sp. | reverse complement strand
TCTGAAGGCACGCTTCTCCGTCTATAACCTGCTGAACCGCCAGACTGTCATCAACGTGCATTCCCGCTACGAAGGACAGCCCGGCACGCAACTGCCCTACTTCGGGCAGGGCACCGTATGGCAGTCGCCGCGCTTCGTGCAGCTGGTGATTACCTACAACTTCTGATCCGCCACGATGGCCGGTTCGACGGTTCGATCCGTCGCGCCGGCCATTGCGTTTCTGACGGAGAATCGAGTCTGGCGGAGGATCGAGGAGACGGATGAGATGGACAACAGATTCGCGCTCGCACCGTTCCTGCTGGCGCTGGCCGGCGCCCTCCCCGCAACCGCCGCCCCGGCACAGGACGCAACGCAAGCCAGGCTCGACCGCCAGTTCGACCAGGCCATGCAGCGCTACCGGCTTCCCGGCCTGGCGCTGGCCGTGGTGCGCGATGGCCAGGTGATCTACCTGCGCACCGGCGGCGAGCGCCGCATCGGTACGGGCGAGGCCATCGGGCCGGAGACGCTGTTCAAGATCGCCTCCAACGGCAAGGCGATGACCGCCGCTGCGCTGGCGCGGTTGGTCGATGTGGGCAAGCTGGGCTGGAACGATCCGGTGAAGCGCCATCTGCCCGCGTTCCGGATGCACGATCCCTGGGTGGAAGGGCAATTCACCGTGCGCGACCTGCTGATCCACAACAGCGGCCTGCCGCTGGGCGCGGGCGATCTGATGCTGTGGCCGGAACCGAACGATTTTTCCCGCGCGGACGTGCTTGCCGGGCTGGCGCACCTGAAGCCTTCGACCAGCTTCCGCAGCGCCTATGCCTACGACAACCTGATGTACCTGGTGGCCGGCGAAGTGGGCGCGGCGGTTGCGGGCGTGCCATACGAAACCCTGGTGAAACGCGAAGTATTCGAACCGCTGGGCCTTTCGCGCTGCGTGGTGGGCAGGTTCGATCGCGATGCCGTCGGCGACATCGCCGCGCCGCATCTGCGCACCGATGAAGGTTTCGCCGTCGCCTATGTCGATCCGCCGCAGGTGGCAGGCATCACCTCCGCCGCCGCCGGCGGCATCCGTTGCAGCGTGCGCGACATGGCCACGTGGATCGCCAACTGGCTCGATCCGCAGCGCACCCCGGGCTGGTTATCGTCCGAGCAACGCCGCGCCGCGTTCACCGGCTGGATGCCGATGCCCATCGGCGCGCGCCAGGCCGAATGGGATCGCAGCCATTTCAACGCCTACGGCCACGGCTGGCGGATATCCGATTCGCACGGGCAGTTCCGCGTGGCGCACACCGGCACGCTGGAAGGGATGCTCTCGGCGGTGACGCTGCTGCCGGATCGCAACATCGGCTACGTGCTGCTGCTCAATTCCGACGCGGACGACGCGCGCATCGCCTTGAACCAGGCCGTGTTGATGCAGTTCCTTGCGCCCGATGACCAGGGCCACGATGTCAACGACTACGCCGCCAGACTCGATGCCGAGCATGCCGCTTCCGGCGCGGCGGAGGCGCGGCAGGCGGCGGCCAGGCGCGATCCGTTGCTGCTGCCGCAAGTGGACACGTCCGTGCCCGGCGTCTATGCCGACCCGTGGTTCGGCGAGATTTCCCTGTGCCCGAAGGATGGAAACCTGCGCTGGCGCTCGCAGCGTTCGCCCACGCTCGATGGCGTGGTGAAGCAGGTGGCGGGGCGCTGGCTGATCGAATGGGACGCGCGCAGCCTGCACGCCGATGCCTGGCTGGAAGTTTCCGCCAGCGGCGGCTCCGCTGCCGATGGAAACCAGGCCGCCGGATCGCCGACAATGGAGCTCTCGGCGGTCGATCCCGACACCGATTTCAGCTACGACTTCCACGACCTATCGCCCAAACGGATCCGCGACTGTGACTGACGCCTTCGCCTCGCCCAAACCTACGGACATCGCCGTCATCGGCGGCGGCATCGTCGGGCTTTCCTGCGCCCATGCCCTGGCCGCGCGCGGGCTGGATGTCACGGTGATCGAGGCGCGCGGGCCGGGCGCGGAAACCTCCTATGGCAATGCCGGTTCCATCTCCATCGGCAACGTGCTGCCGCAATCCACGCCCGGCATCATGGCCAAGGGCCTGACCATGCTGTTCGATACGGAAGCGCCGCTGCGGCTGGATTGGGGCGCGCTGCCGAACTGGTTCGGCTGGCTGCTGCGCTTCGTCCTCGCCGGCGGCCAGGGCCGCGTGATGCCGATCATCGAAGGGATGCACGCGATCAACACCGCCTCGCGCGAGGCGTGGTTGACGCTGGCTGCCGATATCGGCGCTCCCGAACTGGTCGCCGACACCGGCTACCTGCATGTCTATGGGGAAACCGAAACCTTCGAGAAAGGGGCGTGGGAACGGCAACTGATGGCCGAGCGCAAGGTCAGCTTCCAGGTGCTCGATGCGCAGCAGCTGCGCGATCTGGAGCCTGACATCGGCGAAGGCTTCAAGCATGCGGTATTTCAGGACGAATCGCTTGCGATGCTCGATCCGGGCGGCTTCTGCGTGCGCCTGGCCGATGCGCTGAAAGCGCGCAACGTCGGCTGGTTCGAGGCCAGCGTCGGCGAAATATCGAAACTTCCCGGCGGCGGTTACAGGCTCGTCACCGACCACGGCAGCGTGAACGCCAAGCGCATCGTCGTCGCGGCCGGCGTGTGGAGCACGCGGCTGTTGCGCGGTTTCAACGCGGCATTCCCGATGATTCCGGCGCGCGGCTATCACCTGATGTACCCGAACCAGAACGACGTGGCGCGCAGGCCGACGCTGTGGGCCGAGCGTTACATGGTGGTGTCGCCGATGGTGCCGGGCATCCGCATGACCAGCATCAAGGAACTCACCGCCATCGGGCGCGAGCCGAAGTATTCGATGATCCACCGCCGCGATGCGGATGCGCACCGGCTGTTCCCGAAACTTGGCGCGGCCACCGGCCAGTGGTTCGGCTACCGCCCCTGCACCCCGGATTCGCTCCCCGTCATCGACCGCGCGCCGCATGAAGACGTGTTCATCGCCGCCGGCCACGGGCATCTGGGGCTGACGCAGGCCGCGATCACCGGGCGCTTGATCGGGCAGATGATGGCGGGGGAGGGGACTTCGATTCCGGTGGAGCCGTATCGGTTGGCGAGGTTCTGACGGGGCGCCACGATCCGCGCACGCATGCGTTTTCGATTAGACTAACCTCAGTTAGTCCAGTCGGAGCGCCAGCATGAGCGCGGTCAACATCCACGAAGCCAAAACCCATCTCTCGCGTCTGGTCGAAAAGGCTGCGCGGGGCGAATCCATCGTGATCGCCAAGGCGGGCACGCCACTGGCGAAACTCACCGCGCTGGATGCGCCAGAACGCGCCATGCAGCGCCGCATCGGCTTCATGCAGGGCGAACTTTCCGTGCCGGACGATTTCGACCGCATGGGCGAGGCGGAAATCGCCACGCTGTTCGGCGGCGGCGGCGACGCGGCCCGATGAAGTTCCTGCTCGACACGCACCTTCTGCTGTGGGCGGCGTGGAACTCGCCCCGGCTTCCGGCCAGCGTGCGCGAACTGCTGGACGACCCCGGCAACGAACCGATGTTCAGCGCGGCGAGCCTGTGGGAAGTCGCGATCAAGCGCGGGCTGGGCCGGCCCGATTTCCAGCTCGATGCGCGCGTGCTGCGGCGCGGCCTGATCGACAACGGCTACACCGAACTTGCCGTACGCGGCGAACACGCCGTCGCCGTCGATGGCCTGCCGCCATTGCACAAGGATCCTTTCGATCGCCTGCTGGTAGCGCAGGCGATGATCGAAGGCATCGTGCTGGCGACATCCGATCCCGTCGTGGCGGCTTATCCGGGGCCGGTGAGGAAGGTTTGAGGCTGAAAGGATGGGCGCATCATGCCCGCCTTGCATCCGCTACCTCAGTGCCTTCGCATGATGCGCAATGTGCTCGCCGATGAAACTGGCGATGAAGTAATAGCTGTGGTCGTAGCCTGGCCGCAGGTTCAGCGTCAGTGGGTGACCGGCGCGTTCGCAGGCCCCGCGCAATAGCTGCGGTTTCAACTGGCCTTCGAGGAATTCGTCGGCCTCGCCCTGATCCACGAGCAACGGTAGTTTTTCCTGCGCCGAGGCGACAAGTTCGACCGTGTCGTACGGCTTCCACGCCTCCCGATCCTCGCCCAGGTACGCGGCGAACGCTTTTTCGCCCCACGGCACCTGCGAGGGCGCGACGATGGGCGAGAACGCGGAAACGCTGCGGTAGCGGCCCGGATTCTTCAGTGCGATGGTGAGTGCGCCGTGGCCGCCCATCGAATGGCCACTGATCGAACGCGCATCGCTCGCCGGGAAATTCGCTTCGACCAGCCCCGGCAGTTCCGAAACGATGTAGTCGTGCATCCGGTAATGCTTGGCCCACGGTTCGCGCGTGGCGTTGAGGTAGAAGCCCGCGCCTTTGCCGAGGTCATACGCGGGATCGTCGGGAACCGCCTCGCCGCGCGGGCTGGTATCCGGCGCGACGAGGATCAGGCCATGCTCGGCGGCATGGCGTTGCGCGCCGGCCTTGGTGATGAAGTCCTGTTCGGTGCAGGTCAGGCCCGAAAGCCAGTACAGCACCGGGCATGTTTCATGTTCGGCCTGCGGCGGGAGATAGACGGCGACGTTCATGTCGCAGTCCAAGGTTTCCGAACGGTGCTGG
>CAZHXV010000245.1:3152-4671 GCA_964536455.1 uncultured Aquimonas sp. | reverse complement strand
TCCGGCCGCATTTCCTGTTCAACAGCATGAACTCCATCGCCAGCCTGATCCGGCACGATCCGGCCACCGCCGAGCGCGCCGTGGAAGATTTGTCGGAACTGTTCCGCGCCGCGCTCGGTGCCGAAAGCGGCGAATCCACGCTCGGCGAAGAACTGCACTTCTGCGAACGCTACCTGGCCATCGAAGCCCTGCGTCTTGGCCCACGGCTGCGGCAGCGATGGGAACTGGCGCCGGAACTTCCGCGGCAACTTCCCCTGCCGCGCCTGATCCTGCAACCGCTGGTGGAAAACGCCATCGTGCACGGCATCGCCCCTTTGGCCGAAGGCGGCGAAGTCGCGATCCGTGCCCATCGCGAAGGTACGGCACTGCGCATCGAAATCGCCAATCCCTGCCCGGAAAAACCCGCGCGCATCCACGGCAACCACCACGCCCAGGACAACATCCGCCAACGTCTGGCGCACCGCTTCGGCACGCGCGCCGGCATGACCGTGCAGGCAACACCGGGCTACTATGCCGTCGTCCTCACGTTGCCTTTTTCCACGCCGACATGAAACTCATCATTGCCGACGACGAACCCCTGGCCCGCCGCCGCCTGCGCGATCTCATCGGCGATCTGGGCGGGCATGACATCGTCGGCGAAGCGGGCGACGGCAAGGTGCTGTGCGAACTGGCCGCCGAACTGGAACCGGATGCCGTCGTCATCGACATCGCCATGCCCGTGCTCGATGGCCTGGAGGCGGCGCGGCACTTGGCGCGGCTGCCGCACCCGCCGGCCGTGGTGTTCTGCACCGCCTACGACGAACACGCGCTGGCCGCCTTCGACGCCCACGCCGTGGATTACGTGGTCAAGCCGATCCGCGCCGAACGCCTGGGCGTCGCACTGGAACGCGCCCAGCGCTTCACCGGCGAACGCGCCGCCGAACTGGCGCAACACTTGCCCAGCAACGCGGTAGGGCGCAGTCACCTCAGCTCCCGCCTGCGCGGCGCACTGAAACTGATCCCCATCGATGCGATCCGCTTCCTCCAGGCCGAGGAAAAATACGTCGTCGTGCACCATGCCGGCGGGCAGGATCTGGTCGAGGATTCGCTCAAGTCGCTGGAAGCCGAATTCGGCGAACGCTTCATCCGCATCCACCGCAGTTGCCTCGTCGCCGCCAGCGAACCGCACGAACTCACCCGCGACGCGCAAGGCAACGACATCCTCAAATTGCGCAACGACCCGACGCCGATCGAAGTCAGCCGCCGCTGCCTGCCGCTGCTGCGGCGGCGCATGAAGCACCTGTGATCGCATCCCGATGAAAAAACTCCGCATCGCCACCCGCAAGAGCGCGCTGGCGCTCTGGCAGACCGAACACGTTGCTGCACGGCTGCGCGTGCTGCATCCGGAACTTTCGATAGCGCTTTTGCCGCTGTCCACGCGCGGGGATGAAGTACTGGATCGCTCGCTTGCGGCCATCGGCGGCAAGGGCCTGTTCCTCAAGGAACTGGAAATCGCCATCGAGCGCGACGAGGCCGACTG
>CAZHXV010000245.1:0-3142 GCA_964536455.1 uncultured Aquimonas sp. | reverse complement strand
GGCAAGCCGACTGCGCGGTGCATTCGCTCAAGGACGTGCCCATGGAACTGGACGCGCCCTTCACGCTGGCCGCGATCCTGGAGCGCGCCGATCCGTTCGACGCCTTCGTCTCCAATCGCTGGGAAACCCTCGATGCGCTGCCGCCCGACGCGAAAATCGGCACCTCCTCCCTGCGCCGCCAGGCACAACTGCGCGCGCGCCGCCCCGATCTACAACTGGCCGACCTGCGCGGCAACGTCAACACGCGGTTGGCGAAACTGGACGCGGGCGAATACGACGCCATCGTGCTGGCCTGCGCCGGATTGCAGCGGCTGGGCTTGGATGCGCGCATCCGTTCGCGCCTCACCGCGCCGGAGTTCCTGCCCGCCGCCGCGCAAGGCGCGATCGCAGTGGAATGCCGCGCCGGCGACGACGAAACGATCCGGCTCATTGCTGCGCTCGATCACGCCATCACGCGGCAATGCGTGGGCGTGGAGCGCGCCATGAACCTGCGCCTGGCCGGAAGCTGCCAGGTGCCCATCGCCGGCTACTGCGAAAAACACACGGACGGCTACACCCTGCGCGCGCTGGTCGGCGACGAACGCGATGGCCGCCTGCTGCGTGCGCAGGCCAGTTCGCCAGTGCCCGAAGGCCTGGGCGTTGCCGTGGCGGAGCAGCTATTGCGCGATGGGGCGGCGCAGGTGCTCGCAAGAAGCTGAAGCGCTGTCTGGGCGATGCGTGTTCGAGGGTTTCAGCGCCCGCCGCTCAATACACCGATTCCATCCCCGCAGGCCGACGCTTGAAACGCTTGTGCACCCATAGGTACTGCGCCGGCGCCTGCCGCGCCATCGCTTCGATCGCGCCCATCACGCGCGCCGTATCGGCGGCGGCGTCCTGGCTCGGGAAATCCTCGAACGCGGGCGAAACCTCCAGCGTGTAGCTGCCGTCCGGTTCGCGCCGGTGCGAAAACGCGAACACCGCCGCGCCGCTCATGCGCGCCAGTTGATGCGTCGAAGTCAAACTCGATGCCGGTTGCCCGAAGAACGGCACGAACACATTGTCCCCGCGCAACGTGTCCTGATCCGGCGCGAACCACAGCACGCCGCCGCTTTTCAGGTGGCGCAAGGCCGGGCGCAGTTCGTCGCGGCCGAACATGGCCCGCGCATAGCGCAGCCGCCCGCGCTTCACCGCCCATTCCATCGCACCGGTATCGTGCGGGCGGTACATGCCGGCCAGCGGCACCTTGTCGCAGAGCAGCCGCCCACAGATTTCCAGCGTCGTGAAATGCCCGGAGATCAGGATCGCGCCGCGGCCTTCCTCGTGCGCTTTCGCCAGCGCTTCCCAGCCGGCGATGCGCACCGTGCGCCGCATCGGTTCGATGGAACCCCACCAGGCCCGGGCGAACTCGAACACACCGACGCCCAGTGCGGCGAAGTGCTCGCGCAGCAGCGTGCGTCGCTCGCCTTCGGAAAGCCTGGGAAAGCACAGCTCCAGATTGATCCGCGCCACTCGCCTTCTGGAGGCCAGCACAAGGAACAGCAGCCCGCCCAAGGCACGGCCCAGCGCGCGCTGCATGCCCCACGGCAGCCGCGCCAGCAGCCCCAGCGCGCCGATGCCCAGCCAGACGGGCCATTGCCGCGGCGAACGTGGCGACGGTGGCAGGGGAAGCTGCGGCGGTAGAGCGAGCGACATGCGGGAAGTTTAACGGTGCGGGCGGGCGAGCCATTATCCTTTCGACATGCCTGTTCCCGCCGCCACGATGCGGGCCGTGGATGCAGTACGGCGCGTGACGTACACGCTGATCCTGTACCTGCTCACGCCGCTGATCTTCTACCGCCTGGCTTTCCGGGGCTTGCGCGCGCGCGGCTATTTCTCGCGCTGGTTCGAACGCTTCGGCTTCTTTCCCGATCCGCGCATCCAAAGCTCCATCTGGATCCACGCCGTCTCCGTTGGCGAGGTCAATGCCGCGGCACCCTTGATCGACGCGCTGCGCGAGCGCTACGCCGACCACAGCTTCGTCGTCAGCACGGTTACGCCCACGGGTTCGGATCGCGTGCGCCAGTTGTGGGGCGACAAGGTGTTCCACGTCTATCTGCCCTACGACCTGCCCGATGCGGTGCGGCGCTTCCTCACGCGCATCAACCCGGTGATCGCGGTCATCATGGAAACGGAGATCTGGCCCAACCTGTTCCGCCACTGCGAAAAACGCGGCGTGCCGATCCTGATCGCCAACGCGCGGCTGTCGAGCAAATCGCTGAAAGGCTACGGCCCGATCCGGCCACTGGTGCGCGCGGCGATCCGCAGCACCAACTTCATCGCCGCGCAAAGCCAGATCGACGCCGAACGCTTCCTCGAACTGGGCGCACGGCCCGAACGCATCCGCGTGGTCGGCAACCTGAAATACGACATGCACGTTCCGCCCACGTTGAAGCCGCAAGCGGCCGCCTGGCGCGAGGCCTGGGGCGCGCGCAGGCCGGTGTGGATCGCCGCCAGCACGCACGAAGGCGAAGAACAGGCCGTGATCGACGCGCACTCGCGCCTGCTGCGGCGTTTTCCCGATGCGCTCCTGATCGTGGCTCCGCGCCATCCCGAACGCTTCCGCCCGATGATCCAGCTCTGCCGAGGTTACGGCTTCGTCACCGCCTGCCGCAGCGAGGATCAGCTCGCGCGCATCGACACGCAGTGTTTCGTCGTCGATTCGATGGGCGAACTGGTCGCCTTCTGCGCCGCCGCCGACATCGCCTTCGTTGCCGGCAGCCTTGACCCCATCGGTGGCCACAACGTGCTGGAACCGGCCGCGCTCGGCATACCCACGCTGGTCGGCCCCAACACCTTCAACTTCGCCGAAGTCACCGATCTTCTGATCGAACGCGACGCCTGCCTGCGCATTGCCAACGCCGACGGCCTGGCCACCACGCTGCCACGCCTGCTCGGCGATGCGGACAAGCGCCGGCGCATGGGCGAAAACGCACTGGCCGTGGTCGATGCCCAGCGCGGCGCGGCGGCACGCACCCTGGACATCGTGCACCGTGTGCTGGCGGGCATGAACCCCATCACGTTGACGGGGGAATCGGGCATCGGGCAGCGGGAACCGCCGAAGCCGTAAAGCGGGGCTTGCCCCGCTGCTCTTGGCGCCGAAAGCAGCGGGGCAAGCCCCGCTCTA
>CAZHXV010000244.1:0-4685 GCA_964536455.1 uncultured Aquimonas sp. | reverse complement strand
GCCGATACGCCGCTCTACCGGCTGCGCAAGTTCGCGGCGCGGCACCGCGTCGGCGTGGTTCTCAGCATGCTCGCCTTGCTGGGTGTGGGCGCCTTCGTCTGGCGGCTGGATCGGGAGCGCGAGCGTGCGCTCGCGGCCGAAGTCCAGGCGACCGCGGCGCAGGGAGCTGCCGAACGCGACGCAGCCACGGCGCGCGCAGCGCTGGATTTCCTCGCCGACACCCTCGCCGCCGCCATGCCCGAGCAGGCCATGAGCACCCAGGTCAGCGTGCGCGACCTGCTTGACCACGCCCACGCCGAACTGGCGCGGCGCGATGGCGTCGAACCGCGCCTGCGCCAGCCGGTGCAACGCATGCTCGGGCATCTGTACGCCTCGCTCGGCGAACCCAGAATCGCGGCCGAATTGTTCGAGCATGGCCTGGCCGGCGTGCGGCCGGCGCAGCAAAGCGAAGCCCTGGCCTTGGCCGAGGACTATCAGGGCTGGTCCGGCGTGCTCGGCGTTCTGGAACGAGGCCCGGAGAGTCTGGAGGCGGCACAGCGTTCCGCTGCGCTGCGCCGCCAGTTCGCGCCCGGCGATCCGGTGCAGGAACTGCACGCCGTAGGCCAGCTCGCCTATGCCCACTACCGCAACCACGACTACGAACAGGCCGAACGCGGATGGAGCAGTGTGCTGGAACGGGCCGCCGCCCTGCCGCAGCCGCCGGTGGACGAGGTGATCGGCACCTATCACGCCCTCGGCGACTTGCTGGTGGCGCAGAACGAGAGCGAGCGGGCACTGTCATTGGCACGCGAAGGTCTGGCCTTCGCGGATGCGCATCTGCCCGCCGAATCGCTACTACGGGTACCGCTGCTGCGTACCTTGGGCGCGGCCCTGCTCGGTCAGGGCCATCCGGGCGAATCCGAGCGCGTCTTGCGTGAGGCCATCGCGATGCAGGAGCGCGTCGTCGGCACGCGCGGCTCCCGGCTGGGCGCGCTCTACACCAGCCTGGGTATCGCGCTGAGTGGGCAGGGGCGTTACCGCGAGGCCCTGACGGCGCTCGAACGCAGCCAGGCGCTGGGCGTGGAAGCGGCCGACACGCATCAGGAAATCGCGATCAGCCTGAGCAATCTGGCTTCCGTGTACGAAAGCGCGGGCGATTACGCCACTGCGCTTTCCTTGTTCGAGAGCGCGCTGCAGCGCTGGCAACAAAGCGGTGCCGATCCGGACACGCTCGGGTTCCGCAAGCTGGAGGTCAACCAGGCACGCTGCCTGGCGCTGGCGGGCGAATACGCGCGCGCCGGCGAACGCCTCGCCTCGCTGCGCCAGCGTGCGCGCCAGCTCGACGGCGAGGATTCCTTCGAGTACGCACTGGCCACCTGGCAGACCGTGGTGCTGATGCGGCGCATGCGCGATCCGGTGCGTGGCGAGCCATTGCTGGACGAAGCCGCCGCGCGCTTTTCCGTCCTGCTGCCCGAAGCGCACCCGATCCTGGCGCATGTGCGCCGCGCCCGCGCCGATTTCGCCGCGATGCGCGGCCAGTTGGAGCGCGCCGAACACGAGCAGCGCGCCGCCCTGGCCGCATTGGAGGCAGCGGGCGTGCTGGCGGTGGACGTGGCGGTCGCACGCGCCGAACTGGCCGGCATCCTGGCAGCACGCGGCCAACGGCAGCAGGCGCGTGCGCTGCTCGACGACGCCTTGCCGGTGCTGCGCGAGGCGGTACTGCCGCAGGAGGTCAATCGCGCAGCGGCGGAGGTGCTGGGCAGCAGCCTTTGAGCAGTCGTTGAGCAGCCTTTGATAGGAATCGCCGCGCAATTGCGTATCAGGGAGCGGAGCCATTCCATCAAGGAGCCGCCATGTCATCGCTTTCCCTGCTGCGCCATGCATTTTCCCTGGGCCTGATCGCCGTCCTGCTGCTGGGTGCGCCCGGTGCCCGCGCCGAACTGCTTTTCGGCCGCATCGTTCCGGCGGCGCCCGGAACCCAGTCCAACAACTATTCCGATTCGGTCGATGTTTCCAGTGACGGCAAGACCGTGGTCTTTTCCAGCGCCGCGACCAACTGGCTTGCCACTCCGACCAGTACCACCGACAAGGCCATCGCGGTGGATCTGGATACCGGCACGATCGAAGTCGTCTCGCGCACCACGGCCGGCGTGGTGCTGCGGGGCGAACAACCCGCGGTATCGCGCGACGGGCGCTACGTGGCCTTTCTCAACTACAGCGAAAACCTCGACGTCGGCGTAACGACCTCGGGCTGGCAGGTGGTGCGCAAGGATCGCAACGCCGGCCAGTTCGGCCAGTTGAAGCTGGCCAGCATCACGGCTGGGGGCGTGCCGGCATCGGCATCGGCGGTGGACGACGACAGCGTGTCGATATCCGGCAATGGCCGCTACGTGGCCTTCGAGGCGAGGAACTTCGATGGCGATGCCACCGGGTACGACCAGGTGTACGTCAAGGACATGGATGCCAACACGCTGAAAAAGGCTTCGGTGGACAACAGCGGCGTCGCTGCCGAGCGTGGCTGCACCCTGTGGCCACACGCGCTGTCGGACGACGGCCGCTATGTGGTCATGACCTGCGAACGTGCCTTGCTGCCCAATGCCGGAATGAACCAGGTCTATGTGCGCGATCTGGTGCAGAACACCACGCAACTCATCAGCCGCGTCGGCGCGAACGGCGCGGCCAGCACCGCCTTCGCGTACCGGACGGCGATCTCGCCCAATGGCCGTTACGTCGCGTTCCAGAACGCCGCTTACGGTGGCCTGGGCTACTACAACGGCGTCGATACCACGGGCAACAGCGGCATCTACCTGCGCGACCTGCAAACCAGCACCACGCACGCCTTGCCCAAGCCCGCGATTTCCGGCAACGGCTACGACAACTGCAATGTTTCGGATGTTTCCAACCCGGGCACGGCGCTGATGGCCTGCCTGGTGCCCAGCCTGGATGGAACCACGACCCACTACCAGGTGTTCCTGCACGTTCCCGGTGCCAGCGGCACGCCGCATCTGGTCTCGGTCGGAACCGGCGGCGCCTCGCGCGGCAACAACCGCTCGGGCGATTCGCTGGCCATCGACGCCAGCGGCCTGTCGCTGGCCTTCGACTCGCTGGCCAGCAATCTTGAATCGAGCGACACCAACAATGCCAGGGACATCTTCGTACGGGTGGATACGAACCTGCTGGCGCAGCTTTTTGCGGATGGATTCGAGGATTGAGGCGGTTTCGCCGCATGTCCTGATACTGCCGTCATGCCCGCGAAGGCGGTGGATTCACGCAACTGAGACGGGTTCATTTCGCCCAGGCCCTTGAAACGGGTGACGGAAACCGCGCCCTTGATCTTCTCGCGCTCGATGCGTTCGATGAGGATGCGTTTTTCCTCCTCGTCCAGCGCATAGAACACCTGCTTGCCCACATCGACGCGGAACAGCGGCGGCATCGCGACGAAGATGTGGCCGCCCTTCACCAGTGCGGGGACAGGCCGTGGGCTGATCTATAACTGGTGAACGGCGTGCTGGGTGCTCCCACAAGAGCCGCCGTGACATGGCTTGACCTACGAGGCCGCTGTGGCCTGTTGCCCGGCGACGGTTAGTTCGAGATACATGGTCAGCGTCTCTTCCGGCCCGCGCATGTCGAGCCCACACATCGCCGGATGAAGGGAGACGTTGAACGTCGATTCGTGCAACAGCAGCCCGGCGCGCTCGGCGAGGATGCGCAGCGTGGCGCGGTCGTAGACGAACGGCCCGACGCCGCGCAGGCCGAGGTTCACCACCTCGGCGGCGGTATCGCAGAACAGGGGCAGGTCGACGTGCTGGTGCCAGATCGCGCGCAGCCAGTCCGGGCGTTCGAGGTAGGCGCGGGTGAAGCGTTCAAGGTCTGGCGTCAGGATGCGCACGACGCCGCCCGGCGCCAGCACGCGGCGGCATTCCATGAAGAAGCCCAGGCAGGCGGCCGGGGCGATTTGCGAGATCACTTCCTCGCAGAACAGGCACTCGACACTGGCATCCGGCAGATCCAGCGGCCTGCCGATGTCGGCGACGATGTCCGGCGCGAAAGCGGCATCGATGTCGACGGTGAGGAAGCCGGGGATGCGCCGCTCGCCGGCGCCGATGCTGAGCTTCACCGGGCTACCTTGCGCTCGGCGATCCATCGGTCGATGTGCGTCTCCAACATGGCCAGCGGGTCGTTGTGGTTGCTCATTGCGATGCGGTGGGATTTGAGAAACGGTGGCCGCGCAGGATGGCGGGGCGGGGCGGGGGAATCAAGCCGTGGCCATTGGCAGGAAGGTTCCGTACTGCGCCTGTCCGCGCCACCCCGCACGCCGTGGCCGCAACGTCCTACGCGAACATCCTGCAGGGGCGCGTGGGGATTTGAGTGCGGCAGCGGAGCACGCTCTACGAGAGTGTGTTGCATCGGTAGAGTGGAACTTGCTTCGCTCGCCAGAATCACTCCGGCTCAGGCTTCCAACGTCGCCAGATCGCCCTTGGTTTCCAGCCAGGTCTTGCGGTCGGAGGCGCGCTTCTTGGCCAGCAGCATGTCCATCAGCGCGCTGGTCTGCGCCGGTTCCTCGATGGTGAGCTGCACCAGCCGCCGCGTGTCCGGGTGGATGGTGGATTCGCGCAACTGCGAGGGGTTCATTTCGCCCAGGCCCTTGAAGCGGGTGACGGAAACCGCGCCCTTGATCTTCTCGCGCTCGATGCGTTCGATGAGGA
>CAZHXV010000243.1:0-4730 GCA_964536455.1 uncultured Aquimonas sp. | reverse complement strand
CCTCCACGCCTCGCGGCGCTAGTACCTGAAACTAGTGCGTCTACCAATTCCGCCACCTGGGCTGGTGCTCGCACGGCTTGAGCCGAGCGAGCCGCGTAATTTACGGATCGCCCGCGAGCTTGTCAATCCGCCGGCTTGCCGGGTAGTGCCTCACTTTGAAATCTAGGGTTCAGGTTGCCGCTTCTTGTATGGGCCGCGCGGCTTGGCGACCGGCTCAGGCACAAGCGCCGCGATTTCCTCCAAGCTCCAGACATGATCCGCCACGCCGGCCTGCATCGCTGGGGTAACACGCAGGGTCTTGTGAATGCGCCCGAAGTTGCAGTGCATGAAGTGAAGCGCAACCGCGTGCGCGTGGTTCTCGACCTTCTTGGAGAACGCATTGGTCAGGCGCGTGAAGCGACGGCATGACATGCGCATCGTAAGGTTCTGGCGTTCGACGTAGCTTGTCGAAACCTTCTCCATGTCGGGCTGACCGGCGATGCGGCGCTTCTCTGCCGTGACGAACTCCGAAGGGCTGTACTTGCGCTCCGGTGACTGCGGGCCGTCGCCGTAGTGCTTCACCAACATTCCGAAATCCACATCGCCACCGAACGCGCCTTCTACGGCTTCCAGATAGACGCGATGGCCATCCGTGGTCAGTTGCACGCGGTTGGCAAGACGACCGGCAAGATCAGCCACGAACTCTTTGGCGGCTTCGCCGTCACGGCTACCCACCATCCATGACGCGACCAGCTTGGAATCCGCATCAATGGCCGTCCAAGTCCATACATCGCCCCAAGACCCGAAGCGATCCATCGGGACGTTCTTCTGCTTCGCACCGACAAACGACCAGATTTCGTCGCACTGGATGCGCCGGCAGCGGAGGTTGCGCAATGCTCGATCTTGGAACTCCGCGCAGGCCGCGCCCACGTCAATCAGCAGCTTCGTGACGGTGTTGATGCTCACGTCAGCGATGCGAGACGCAGCGCGGAGGCTCATGCCCTCCACGAGAAGGCCAAGGATTTGGGCGCGCTTGGGTAGAGGAAGAATGTTCATAGTGAACATCATGCTTGACAATGCAACCTTAGTCAAGCATTAGATCATTATGAAATTTGCACGGACTCTTCCTCTGTCAGTTCGCGTGTGGAATAGACCCCCTTCTTCCCTGGCACAGGGAACATCGTGCCTTTCTGCGTCATCCTATAGATGCGCGAGTTGATCTGAGTTCGCTTGTTGATCTCGCCAGTCTTGCGGTAGAGCGCAATCAGTATCTTGTCCAACGAAAGCACCCCGCCAGCCTCGTTGACCACAGAAATAACTTCAAAGTCGGCCTTGTCAGCTTCTGAGATACTTAACTCTTCCAGCAACTCTGGCGGCAACCCATTGAGTTCCTCCAAAGTCAGCCCGATCTTCGAGAGCGTGACGGAAGGGACGTGCAGGCCAGTGCTTGCCAACGACTCCAAGCAAGACAGCATCTCACTGAACTTGGCAGCCATCAGAAAGTGCGACTCGGCGCGCTTCATCCCGGCAGGGTACTTCTCCGAGGCGTGCTTAAAGTGGACGCCTTTCTTCTCGTGGAAGACGACTTGCCCCTTGACAAACTCGATGCATTCTTCTAACGTCTTCATCCGCTTATCCACCATAGGAAAGTGGCGGAACGTGAGGGATTCGAACCCTCGGCACGGTGCGTTAACACCGTGCGCCGCATTCTAAGTGCGGTGCTATCAGCCTCTCAGCCAACGTTCCAGCCGGTACAACTCCATAACGTACCCCCAAGCCCCGCCCTATAGCGGGGCTTTTATTTTGGGAGTGCGCACACTGTAACGAGCAAAAATGCGGAAGTCAAGAGGATTTGATGAGCTATTTGCGATATTGTCGAAAATAACAACAAAATCATAGCACTGGGGAGGCTACCTCTTGCGATATTTAGATTCCTCACCACTACCCCACCTTTTTCTCGCGGCTTTTTTTGCTATTTCGGATCGCTCGTTGGCAGTCAGCGATTCGGCGCGAGCTTTGCCACCTTTGAGGCCGCCTTTCCGCCCAAGCGCAACCGCCGCCGGGTCTTTGCCGTCGTCATTCTTGGGTTCTTCAACTTCGCCAGTTGCAATGTCAACGATCAGCTTGGCAAGCTGGTTCTGGTCACGGGGACGCTTGGGCTTCGTAGTCATGCCCCGATTGTCGCGCGGCTTGCCTGAACGCTCAAGCATCCCGGATTTCAAACTGAGACACTACCGCTTGCCGGAACTTGAACCCGCATCGGTGAGCCGGGCATGGATGTCGTCCAGCGCGGCGAAGGCGGGGGGCAGCATCGGCTGGTAGCGGTTCTGCCAAGCCGGCAGCGCGATGAAGGCGTCGAAGTGCTGCGCGTCGGGGAGTTCGACGTAGTTCACTTCGCGGCCTTGCGCCATGGCCCAATCCGCATAGGCGCGGCCGGAAAACGCGGCAGGGATGAGGCCGTCGTCGTGGCCGTGGATCAGCGTCAGCGGCACGCCCCGGCGCGGCAGCCTGGCGCGCGTGGCTTCCACGCCCGCGCGCAGGGTGCGGGCGGTGTCGCTGTCGCCTTCCCACAGCGCACGCAGGCACACCAAGCCAGGCCAGGATGGATCGGAGGAATTCTGCGCCGCCTGCGCATCGATGATGGCCACGCCCGCGCCGGGCGGAATGCCGGAGGCATCGCTCCACCAGGCTGCGCGTTCGGCGGGCGTCGTCGGGCGCGGCGCGCCTTGCGGATCGAACGCCGCAAAGCCATAGCCGCAGGGCATCGCAGCGGCGCCGCTGCGGCTGTAGGCGGCGGCATAGGTGACGAGGATGGATCGCCACAGGTCGAACGCGACGTTCAACGCACCAGCCTCGATGGCCGCATCGCTCCAGCCGCGCGCATGCAGGGTGGCAAGCGCCTCGCGCGCCTGCGCCGGGGCGTCTTCGGATTCGATCATGCCGGCGGCTTTCAGGCTGGCGCAGCGCGCCGCGAATGCGGGCGGCACGACGCCGCCGGGGCGCGCCAACGGGAGCGAATCGAAGCGCGCATCAAGCAGGGCGCATGGCATCCACAGCGCCGCCTCCGTGCCGTAGTCGAACAGTGGCCTGCCGCCTTCGCCGGGATGCACGTTCGGTGCGATGGTCAGTGCCGCATCCAGCCATTCGCCTTCGTCCGCATTCCCTTCTTCGATGGCCCGCAGCACCGCGCCACCGCCATTGGAAAGGCCCACGGCGATGATGCGGGTGTTGGCGAAAGTGAAAGGCGCTTGCGCGGGAAACGCCGCATCGAGCGCGCGCAGGCCGAATTGCGCAGCCTGTTTCAGATGGCGGCCCCAGTCGGCTTCCGGGTTGTCGCCCGAATTCGCATGTTTCACGAGGATGCGGTTCTCGCCGAAGCCATCCTTCGCGGCGAATGCGGATTGCTCCGCACGAATTCCGCCGCGCCGGCCATCGAGCGCGACCCGTTCTTCCGGCGCATCGGCATCCAGGTAATCGGTGCCTGCGCCCTTGTCGGTATGCACCACGGCGCAGCCACGCGGCAAGCCCCAGGCCGAGGCCAGCGCTACGGCGCCATACACGCCACGCGAACCGGAAGCCACGGCCACCACGAGGCAGCGCGCCTTCGCATCGAAGGCGTCGGGAATCTGCGCCAGCACGCGATGCGGCTGGTTCGCGCCGGGCAATGTCGGCAGCGCCGACGCTTCCCTTCCCGGCACCGGCGAAAGATCGGCGTAGCGCACGCCGTAGCCATCCGGACGCAGATCGGCGATGCCGCGGAAATTGCTCCACAACGCGCGGCGGCGCAGTTCGGCGGCGGTAGGCGCATCGGCCTGCCCGAACGGCGGCGGCATGGCCGAACGCAAACCGTCCAGGCCCAGCCCGGCGGTGAGCAGATCGTCCGCGCCGCGATGTTCGGTGAATGCGATCTCGGGCATGGGCGCGCTCCCGGCGATGGGCGGCTGGGTTGAGGGCGTACTCGCACAGCCCGCCAGAACCGTGGCGAAAGCCGCAAGAATGAGAATAGGAATTGCGTTCATGCCGCCACGTTAGGAAGGGCGAATCGGCCAGACCATCGTACCTTCGTCCGAACGCGACGCGCAGCCGGCGGTGCTAGCCTTGCCGAACTGGCTTTTACCCTTACCCTTCACCACCGGATTTTCGGAACGGCATCCATGAGCAAGCGCAACATCCTCGTCACGGGCGCGGGCAGCGGCATCGGCGCGGGCATCGCGCAGGGGCTGGCCGCCGACGGCCATCACCTCATCGTTACCGATCTTTCCGCCGAGGCGGCGGCAAAGGTGGCGGCGGAGATCCAGGCCGGCGGCGGCTCGGCGGAAGCGCACGGGCTGGACGTGACCTCCGATGCCTCCGTCGCGGCGCTGCTGGCGGCCATCTCCCGGCCCGTGGAGGTGCTGGTCAACAATGCCGGCATTCAGCATGTCTCGCCGCTGGAGGAGTTCCCCATCGACAAGTGGAATTTCCTGATCCAGGTGATGCTCACCGGCGTGGCGCGGATCACCCAGGCCGTGCTGCCTTCAATGCGCGAACGCGGCTTCGGGCGCATCGTCAACATCGGTTCGATCCATTCGCTGGTCGCCAGCCGCTACAAGAGCGCCTATGTGGCCGCCAAGCACGGCCTGCTCGGGTTCTCCAAGGTGCTGGCGCTGGAAACCGCCGATACCGACATCACCATCAACACCGTCTGCCCCACCTACGTGAAGACGCCGCTGGTGGACAAGCAGATCGCCGACCAGGCCCGTACCAACGGC
>CAZHXV010000242.1:0-4744 GCA_964536455.1 uncultured Aquimonas sp. | reverse complement strand
CGCAAGGTCTATCGCGTCGCCAACCAGGCCGTCATCAAGGCCGGCCAGTACGCCTACATCGGCCGCAAGCAGCGCAAGCGCCAGTTCCGCGCGCTGTGGATCGTCCGCATCAACGCCGGCGCGCGCCAGTTCGGGCTGTCCTACAGTCGTCTGATGAACGGCCTCAAGAAGGCCGGCATCACGCTGGATCGCAAGGTGCTGGCCGACATCGCGGTGCACGACATCGCAGCGTTTGGTGCCCTTGCCGAAAAGGCCAAGAGCGCACTCGCGGCGTAATTGCTTGAGCCGGTTCGTCCGGCTTTCGCGCGGCACTGGAAGGTGCCGCAAACGCATGGGGAAGGGCGCGAGTCCTTCCCCATGTTCGTTTGAGGGCCACAAACCCGTAGAGCCGAGCTTGCTCGGCTCGCATGGAAAGGCTCGCAACCAAGGATTTCGTGGATGAGCGGGATCGAAGAATTGACCAGTGCGGCGCTGGCCGACATCGCCCAAAGCGCCACGCTCGAAACACTCGATGCGGTGCGCGTGCGCCTGCTCGGCAAGGCCGGCGTGGTGACCGAGCAGCTGAAGACGCTCGGCAAGCTGCCGCCGGACGAGCGCAAGGCCCAGGGCGAGCGCATCAACCGCGCCCGCGACGAACTTTCCACGGCGCTCGCTTCGCGCAAGGAAGCGCTGGAGCAGGCCGCGCTCGATGCGCGCCTGGCCAGCGAACGCATCGACGTGACCCTGCCTGGCCGCAACGGCGAACGCGGCGCGATCCATCCGGTGACGCGCGCGCTGAACCGCATCGTCTCGATCTTCGAGCGCCTGGGCTATCAGGTCGCCGATGGTCCGGAAATCGAGGACGACTGGCACAACTTCGAGGCGCTCAACTTCCCGCCGCACCACCCGGCGCGCACCATGCACGACACCTTCTGGTTCGCCGATGGCCGCCTGCTGCGCACCCATACCTCGCCGGTGCAGATTCGCACCATGCAAGGCCGCCAGCCGCCGATCCGCATCATCGCGCCGGGCAAGGTCTATCGCAGCGACTCGGATCAGACCCACACGCCGATGTTCCATCAGGTCGAAGGTTTGCTGGTCGATGAAACCTCCAGCTTCGCCGACCTGAAGGGCACCCTGAAGCAGTTCGTCGATGCCTTCTTCGAGCGCGATTTCGCGATGCGCTTCCGGCCCAGCTACTTTCCTTTCACCGAGCCTTCGGCGGAAGTGGATATCGCCTGGGATCGCGCCGACGGCAGCACCGGCTGGCTGGAGGTGCTTGGATGCGGCATGGTGCATCCGAACGTGCTGAAGAACTGCGGCATCGATCCGGAACGCTACACCGGCTTCGCCTTCGGCCTGGGCGTGGAGCGCTTCGCGATGCTGCGCTACGGCGTCGGCGATTTGCGCAGTTTCTTCGACAACGATCTTCGCTTTCTCAGGCAGTTTGCCTGAGAAAGCGGGGGATTCGGGATTCGGGATTCGGGATTGGCACTTGCGTCCTGAATCCGGGGATTCCGGAACCCCGCTCTACGAATCCCGAATCTCCAATCCCCAATCCCGGCCCCTATGAAATTCCCCGAATCCTGGCTGCGCGAACACGTCGCCGTCGATGCGAACCGCGACACGCTCGCGGCCACGCTCACCGCCATCGGTCTGGAAGTGGAGGCCGTCGATGAGATCGGCTCCGCACTGCCGGGCGTCGTCGTCGCGCAGATCGTGTCCTGCGAGAAGCACCCCGAAGCCGACCGCCTGAAGCTGTGCAAGGTGTCCATCGGCACGGAGACGGTGCAGATCGTCTGCGGTGCGCCGAATGCGCGCGAAGGGCTGAAAGCGCCGTTGGCCATGGTGGGCGCGACATTGCCCGGCGGCCTCCAGATCAAGCCCGCGAAACTGCGTGGCGTGGAATCCTTCGGCATGTTGTGCTCCGCCAGGGAGCTGGGCATCGATGCCGACGCCAGCGGCCTGCTCGAACTTCCCGCCGATGCGCCCGTGGGCGCGAAGCTTTCCGGGTACCTGTCGCTGCCCGATGCCAGCTTCGAGTTGAAGCTGACGCCGAACCGCGCCGATTGCTTCTCCGTACGCGGCGTCGCTTACGACGTGGCGGCGGCGCTTGGCAGCAGCGTGGCGCCGTTCGAGATCGCCCCTGTCGCGGCCACGAGCGATGCTCGACTGGCCGTCGAACTCAACGCCGGAGCCGATGCGCCGCGCTACTGCGGCCGCGTGATCGAAGGCGTGGACGCGAGCGCCGCAACCCCTGTGTGGATGAGCGAAAAACTCAAGCGCGCGGGCATTCGCCCGGTGTCGTTCCTGGTCGATGTCACGCAATACGTGATGCTGGAATTGGGCCAGCCGATGCATGCCTTCGACCGCGACACGCTGCATGGCCCGGTGAGCGTGCGCAGGTCGCGCGCCGGTGAAGCGCTCACGCTGCTCGATGGCCGCGACGTGGCACTGGCCGACGACTTCCTCGTCATCGCCGATGCCGGCCGTGCCGTCGCGCTGGCCGGCGTGATGGGCGGCTTCGACACGCGCGTCACCGATGCCACCCAAAATGTATTCCTCGAAGCCGCGCATTTCGCGCCCGCCGCGATCATCGGCCGCGCCCGCAAGCTCGGGATGCACACCGATGCTTCGCATCGCTTCGAGCGCGGCGTCGATCCGGAATTGCCGTATCTTGCCGTCGAACGCGCGACGCAACTGATCGTGGACATCGCGGGCGGCGGCGCCGGGCCAGTGGTCCAGGAGCAGCTTTCCGAACATCTGCCGAAACCTTCCGCCGTGAAACTGCGCCGCACCCGGCTGGCGCGGGTGCTCGGCATGGGCGTGGCGGACGCGGAAGTGGAACGCATCCTCGCCGCGCTCGGCATGGACGTGACTGCGGAAGCCGATGGCTGGCGCGTGACGCCACCCTCGCGCCGCTTCGACATCGCCATCGAGGAAGACCTGATCGAGGAAATCGCCCGCATCCACGGCTACGACGCCGTGCCGCTGCGCGCGCCAACTGGCGAGATTCGCCTTGGTTCCCTGCCGGAAGACCGCGTACCGCTGTCCGCGTTCGCGAATCAGCTCGCCGCGCGTGGTTTTTACGAGGCGATCAATTATGCCTTTCTCGACGCGAAAATTCTGTCGGCGTGGAAGCCCGATGCCGATGCCATCGCGCTCGCGAATCCGTTGTCGGCCGAACTGGCGGTGATGCGCACCGCGCTGCTGCCGGGCCTGGTCGAGGCGCTGAAGCGCAACACCGCGCGCCAGGTCGGGCGGGTGCGGCTGTTCGAGACGGGCCGCGTGTTCCACGCCGGCAGTGAAGGGCCGCTGGAAACCATCCGCATCGCGGCGGTGGCGTGCGGCCCGGCGCGCGCCGAGCAATGGGGCGAGGCGGAGCGCGGGGTGGATTTCCACGATCTGCGCGGCGACCTGGATTCATTGCTGGCCCTCACCGGCCAGCCGGATGCCTTCAGCTATGCCCCGGCGACCGATGTGGCCTGGCTGCATCCGGGCCGCGCGGCGCAGCTGTGGCGTGGGGAAAACCTCGCCGGCCACATCGGTCACCTGCACCCGGCCCTGCTGCGCGCGCTGGACATCGACCATGAAGTGATCGTTTTCGAATTGGCCATCGATGTGCTGAGCGGTAGGAATCTTCCGACAGCCGGAAGCCTCTCCCGGCAGCCCTCGGTGCGTCGCGACCTGGCCATCCTGGTGGCCGACGAGGTTTCCTGGGCGCGCATCGAAGCCAGTCTGCGCAAGGCTTTGGGCGAAACCCTGCGCGATGTGATCGCGTTCGACGTGTACCGCGGCAAGGGCGTCGCCGAGGGTTCGCGAAGTATCGCTATAGGCTTGATTTTGCAGGATGATTCGCGCACTCTTGCCGAATCCGACGTGGAGCGATGCGTGGCCTTGGCCATTACTGCGCTGCAACAGGACTGCGGGGCAGTACTAAGGGGATAGACGATGGCATTGACCAAGGCAGACATGGCGGAACGCTTGTTCGAGGACGTGGGCCTCAACAAGCGCGAGGCCAAGGATTTCGTCGATACGTTTTTCGACGCCTTGCGGCAGGCGCTGGAGGGCGGGCATCAGGTGAAACTGTCCGGCTTTGGCAACTTCGACCTGCGCCGGAAGAACCAGCGTCCAGGCCGCAATCCCAAGACCGGCGAGGAGATCCCGATCTCCGCTCGTACCGTGGTTACTTTCCGTCCGGGCCAGAAGCTCAAGGAACGGGTCGAGGCGTATGCTGGACCAGGGCAGTAATCGCGAGCTTCCGCCGATCCCGGCCAAGCGCTACTTCACCATCGGTGAGGTCAGTGAACTGTGCGACGTGAAGCCGCACGTGCTGCGCTATTGGGAGACGGAGTTCCCGGATCTGAAACCGGTCAAGCGCCGCGGCAACCGGCGCTACTACCAGCGCCACGACGTGCTCACGATCCGCCAGATCCGCTCCCTGCTGTACGACCAGGGCTTCACCATCACGGGCGCGCGGCAGCGGCTGGGGGGCGAACAGGGCAAAGCGGAAGCCGCGATTTCCGCCCAGATCGTCCGCCAGGTGCGGATGGAGCTGGAAGAAGTGCTGCAACTGCTGCGGCGCTGAATCCCCGTTCGCCGCGATGGCGATCTGCCATCGGGTTTCTGGTATGATGCGCAGCTCACCGGCGCAAAGCCGGGTGCGACGAACCTTGCGGCAACGCACGTTCGCCGCCGAAGTTCCAGCATCGGGGTATAGCGCAGCCTGGTAGCGCACTTGTCTGGGGGACAAGTGGTCGTCGGT
>CAZHXV010000241.1:0-4773 GCA_964536455.1 uncultured Aquimonas sp. | reverse complement strand
GCGGCCTTGGCGCTGGTGTTGCGTTCCAGCGCGGTCTGGATCAGGTGCACGATGCGGTTGAGGTTGGCCACGTCCTGCCCGATCAGGCGCGGGCGGATGAAGTGGCGGATGGCCTCGACGATGGAGCCGTGGGTATCGCCGGTGATGACGGCGGTGGCGGCGGCCTCGCCGTAGCCGGTATGGCCGCTGTCGGTGTGGATCGCCACGACGATGTCCTCGACCGCTTCGACGGTGCGCAGTGCGGTCTTGAACGGCGTCTTCAGCGGCACGCGCAGCATCGCCAGGGTGATGTCGGTGATTTTCATCGGGCCGTGTCCGGGATCAATGGTGGGAAGATCAGGGGTTGGAACGGTTCGGGTTCGGGCGCAGCCGCTGGATCGCGGTGATGCCGTCCACGTAGCTGGCGTTGCGGTTCAGGCGCAGCGGTTCGAGCGGCGTCACCGAGACCTGGTTCAACACCAACCGCGAAGGTTCGCCGCGCTCGTCCAGCACGGTGGCGCCGGTAGTGTCGTGGATCAGCCAGGTTTTTCCATCCTCGCGGCCGATCACCATCATCACGTGGCCGGGGATGTAGATGAGATCGCCCACATCGAGTTTTTCCAGTGCGGCCAGCCGCGCGGCGTGGCCGTCGTCCGGAGCGAAGGCGATGCGGTCGAACGCGGTGCTGCGGGCCTGGTCGCGGGTGTTGCGCGGCAGTTCGATGCCGAAGCTGCGATAGACCTCCGAGACGAAGCCGCTGCAATCGCGCGTGCCGTAGGAATGGCCCCAGCCGTAGCGTTCGCCGAGGAACTTGAAACCCTGGCGGATCAGGTTGGCGCGGGTCAGCGGCAAGGGGGATACCGCCACGTCGGCCGTGCGCGGCAAAAGCGCCGGGGCAAAAGCCAGGCGCCCTTGCGTATCGCGCAGCGGCAGTTCGATCACGTGGCTGGCGTAGCCGAGTTGGCCGTTGACCGGTGTTTGCGGTTGCCAATCCGCCCGCAGCGGCAGGCGCAGGCCCATGTCCAGCTGCAGCAGCGAGAGCTCCGGCCGCTCGGGCGTGAACGCGGTGCGCACGTTCGCGCCGGTGATGATGAGGTGCGGTTCGCGCGCGGCGTAGCCGAACACGTCCGCCGAGTCGCCTTCGGCCACGAAGCGCGCTGCGATCCATGCCGAATACAGCTTGCTGGCGACGAAATGCCACGCGCCATCGGCACTGGTGTGCAGGATCGCCACCGGCGTGCCGGGGAACAGCGCCGACTCCTGGAAGCGGTCGATGTCCGTATCGCTTGGCGAGGAGAACACTCGCTGCGTGGTCGGGAAGGCGCGCAGATCGGCGCGCTGTACCACCAGGCCCCAGCGCGGTGCGGCCTCGGCGGGAATCGCATCGAGCGCGAGCGCATCGAGCAGTGCCGGGATGGCGTGCGGCGGCAGTGGCTGGCCGTGTTCGTCGTAGAGCGGCGATTCGGGCGGTGCGGAAACCGCCATGATGCGTTCCTGCACCTCGGCGGCGGTGAGGGTATCGGGCAGGGTCGAAAGATCCAGTACCGCCGGGCCGACCTGCGTCAGGCGTGCGTTCTGCGCGGCGATGCCGGCTGCGTCGAGCAATACCGCATCCGGCTGCGGCGCGCGGGCGATCCAGTAATCCGGTGTCAGCCGCGCGGCGTTGACGCCGGGAACGATGGTTGCGGCGGCGGATTCGACAGGTGTCGATGTGGTGCGGACTTCATGCGGCGGCACGCTGGCGCAAGCAACAAGCAGCGCCGCCCCCAGCCACGGGGCCAACTGCCATCGGGCCACGGTCGCATGGGAAGGAACGGCAGGCACGGGCGTTTTCATCGGTGCGCGCTTCCAGGCGGGTATGTCGGGGAAGAATAGATATTTCATATGAAATGTAAAGTCAGAATAAATTATTGACCGCCTCGAACCCGCGTGTTACATAACCGTTCACGCTGGGGTCATGGGGAGAGGGAATGAGCGCGTGCTTGCGGTGGCTGCCGGAACGGGTGACGACGAGGGCGTTTGTCCAGCTCGACGCCAACGATCCGGCGCTGGCCCGGTGCCGCTTCGGCGGGCTGGCCGGCTACCACAGCGCTTGCAACGACGCCATTTCCACGCCCTTCGCCCCGCCCAGGACGCATTGTCGTTCCGATACCGTCGATCCGCAGCGCGGCCAAGCGCAGTGGCGCGGCGGCAATCGCTACGACGACCCATGGGACGACGGATTCATCGCCACCCTTCTTTGACGCAGCCAGCCCAACCCCGGAGAACCTCCATGAACCGCCGCACGCCAACGCTACGCAAATCCCTCCTCAGCCTTGCCTTGGGCACCTGCCTCTCGGCGCTCGCCGTTTCCCCGGCCTACGCGCAAAGCGCGATGGGCGCGGTGGCCGGCCGCGCCACCGCGGGCGACACCATCACCCTGGTGAACGTGGCCACCGGTGCCAGCCGCAGCGTCACCGTCGCCGCCGACGGCAGCTACCGCCTCAGCCAGTTGCCGGTGGGCGATTACATGCTCACCCTGGCGCGCGACGGTTCCGCCGTTGGCGAGCCGCTGACCGTCAGCGTGCCGCTGGGCGGTACGGCCACGATCTACCTGGGCAGCGACGGTCGCACCACCAATCTGGAAACGGTGGAAGTGATCGGCAACCGCGTCATCAACCGCGTCGATGTGTTTTCCACCGAATCGGCCACCAATGTCACCCGCGAGGAGCTGGCGCGGATGCCGGTGGATCAGAACCTGACCTCGGTGGCGCTGCTGGCGCCGGGCGTGGTGTCCTCCGGCGCCACCTTCGGTGGCCTCACCTTCGGCGGTTCGTCGGTGGCGGAGAATGCCACCTACATCAATGGCCTCAATGTCGCCGATCCGTACCTGCGGCAGGGCTTCTCCACGGTGCCGTTCGCGTTCTTCCAGGAAGTGCAGGTCAAGACCGGCGGCTACTCCGCCGAGTTCGGCCGCAGCACCGGCGGTGTCATCAATGCCGTGACGCGCTCGGGCGGCAACGAGTTCAAGGCCGGCGTGGAGTTCACCCTGGAGCCCGCCAGTTGGGCATCGTCGAAGGACGACCACTACCACTCCGATGGCACTCTCGACGAGCGCGATCGCACCAGCCGCGACCAAAGCCCGTTCTTCAAGACCAACCTGTGGGCCTCCGGCGCGCTGGTGAAGGACAAGCTGTTCTTCTTCGCGATGTACGAATGGCGTGATACCGATTCACAGGACATCGACAGCACCGAGGCATGGAAAACCGGAAGCGACAACGGCTTCTGGGGCACCAAGATCGATTGGCACATCAATGAGGATCACTTGCTGGAGTTGCTGGCCTTTTCCGACGAGGCCGATTCGGTCACCACTTATTACGACAACTACGACTGGGAGTCCGATACGCTGGGCGAGTCGGCAGGCGACAGTTCCGTCAGTTCCGGAGGCAAGAACTGGTCGGCCACCTACACCGGTCATCTCGGTGAAAATTTCGTGGCCAAGGCAATGTACGGCGTGAACAAGCGCAGCGACGTGCGCAACAGCCCCCTGGATGGGGATTGCAGCATCGTCACCCGTTCTGGTTCCTACACCGGTGCGTTCGGCCCGGCGACGCAACCGGAAGGCTGCCATCCGACCAACAGCAGCGTCAGGAGCCGCGACGACAAGCGTGAAGCGGCACGGTTGGATTTCGAGTGGACGCTCGGCAGCCACCTGTTGCGCTTCGGTGTGGATCAGGAAGTGATGGATTCCAGCAGCTCGGTGGTATACCCGGGTGATGGCGTGAGTTATCAGGCGCAAGCCGCCACCCCCGGAGGTGTGCTTCCCAATGGCGCGCTCGTGCCCGAGGGCGTCACTGCCATCGTCGATGCGCGCCATTACGTCACCGGTTCGCCGGTGGATACCGATACCCAGGCGTTCTACCTGGAAGACAACTGGAGCGTGACGCCCAACCTGCTGCTCAGCATCGGCGTGCGCGCCGATAAGTTCCACAACAAGGTGGCCTCGGGCGCGACCTTCGCCAAGGCCGATTTCTCCGACATGATTTCCCCGCGCGTGGGCTTCAGCTGGGACATGAAGGGCGACGGCACCACCAAGCTGTTCGGCAACGCGGGCCGCTATTACCTGCCGCTGACCAACAAGCTCACGGACTACTTCGGCGGCGGCACCACGGATGAGCATACCTACTACGTGCTCAACGGCTGGACGGAAATGACGCACCCAACGACCGGGGGCACCTATCTGGTGCCGAACCTCGGTGCGCAGATCGGCGCGGTCAATACTGACGGCAACGCCCCCGCGCCGGACGATGTCCGTACCGCGGTCGCCAGCGATCTGAAGCAGGTGTTCCAGGACGAATTCATCCTGGGCTTCCAGCAGGCGATCAGCCAGGAATGGTCGTATGGCGTCAACGCCACCTACCGCAAGATGACCCGCGCGGTGGAGGACGTGCGCATCAACCACGTGGAGGGTTGCCCCTGGTATTCGGGCGACTGGCCGATCATCAACCCCGGCGAAAGGGCGACCCTGTGGTGCCCGGATACGAACGACTGGGTCAGCTTCGACTCTTCCGAGGATGGCTATCGGGCGCTGGGCAGCGGCGCGGTCATGGGCTACAAGAAACCACGGCGCACCTACAAGGCGGTCGAATTCCAGCTCGACCGCGCCTGGGACGACACTTGGGCCTTCAACTTCAGCTACATCTGGTCCAAGTCCGAAGGCAACATCGAAGGTCTGGTGAATTCGGATACAGGCTATGCCGACACCAACCTGGTGCAGTTCTACGACCACCCGGCGGTGAACGAGCGCTATGGCGT
>CAZHXV010000240.1:0-4779 GCA_964536455.1 uncultured Aquimonas sp. | reverse complement strand
TGGAAGAACAGGCGATGAAGGACAACACCGGCCAGGTGCTGGTGCAGGCGCCGCACGAGATCGCCAACTTCCTGCTCAACGAAAAGCGCCGAGCACTGGCCGAGATCGAGAAGCGCCACGACGTGCCGCTGATCGTGGTGGCCGACGACCAGCTCGAAACCCCGCACTTCAACGTCAGCCGCATCCGCGAGAACGAGTTGGGCGAGGAAAGCGGCAAGCCGAGCTACCAGCGCATCAGCCCGCGCAAGGCCGAAGTTCATGCGCTGACCAAAGCCAACCTCAACATCCCTGCCCTGCCCGCCGTCACCCAGGTGCAGATGCCCACGCCGCCGCCGGCCCGCTCCACTTCCGGCGAGCAGGATGCCGTGGCCGCGCCGATCCGGGCGTCCGCCAAACCGGCGGAAAAGAGAAAGGGCGGATTCTTCGCGTGGCTGGCGTCGCTGTTCGGCAGCGATGCGCCCACGGCAGCGCGGGACAAGCGGGAGCCGGCCAGCTCCGCGCAACCCAATCGCCGCGACCCGCGCAACGAACAACGTGGCGGGCGCAACGACCGCAACCGCAACGAACCGCGCAATCGTCAATCCGGCCAGCAGGTCGCCGTCGGCGGGCAACAGGGCAAGGGCCAGCAGAATCCGCCGGGCGGCAAAGCGCAGAAGCAGCAACAGCCGCAAAAGCAGAACCCGCCGAAGGATGCCGCGCAACCGCAGCCGCGCAACCCGCAGCCGCGCCAGGAACGGCAGGAGCGCGGCAACAAGCCCGCGCAGGAATCGCGCGAAGCCGCCGCCGCAACGCCAAACGGCAACCGCCCGCAGCGTGCGCCCGAAGCCAGCCGCGAACCGCAGGCGAAAGCCGCCGAAGCCACACCCGAGAACCTTGCCGCCGTACCCGTTTCCGCGCCGCAGATGGCGACCGACGGCGCGGTGCCTGTGGCCGTTCCGGAAACCACCGAGGCCATCGAAGCTGCGGCCGCCAATCCCGCAGCCGCCGGTGATGAATCCGGCGAAAGCCAACCCTCGCGCCGCCGCCGTGGCCGCCGTGGCGGTCGCCGCCGCCGTCGCCAAGAAACCGGCGCGGAATCGCAGAACGATGCCGCGACCGGCATCGCTGCCGGCCAGACGGAGATCGACTTCGACGATGAGGAAGGCGACGAGGCGGAAGACCTCGCCCTCGAACTGCCACCTACCGAACGTACCCGCGAAAAGGCCAGTTTCGTGCCGATGCCTGCGCCCGCGCCTGCTGCGACCAGCGCCGACCCGGCCCAGGCGATCACTGCCGAACTGCCGGCCGTGGAAAACGCATCCGTGACGGAAGCCGTTGCCGCAACCGAAGTTGCCGCAGCCGCGCCCGTTGCTGAAACGATGGTTGCTGAAACGACGGTTGCCGAATCGGCGGAAACTGCCGCGACGCCATCGCCCAGCGCCGGTGCCAGCATCCCGGCATCGCCTGCGACGCCTCAGGTGGAAGCCATCGCCGACGCCGGGGAGACGGTCGGTTCAATCGAAGCCGCTGCGGCGGAAATCGATCCGCCCCAAACCGCGCCTGCAAGCCTTCCGGCCGAACCCGCCGTCCAGCCTTCCGCAACCATCGCCGAAGCCCAACCGGAAGCCCAGAAGCCTTCCGCCAAGAGTGGCGCCTCGCTCGGCCTGATGCCGCCGGAGCTGGCCGAACCTGCCGCACCCACCCGCATCTCGGTCGCCACTGCCGTGGCCTATGCCCTGCATGCACCGCGCCTGCTGCAACCGGAATCCGCCCCCGAAGCGCCCGCCGAATCCCGCAAGGCTCCGGACGAGCCGAGCGCCTGATCCAGCACACGCAGGACACGACAAGGGCGCGGGAATCCGCGCCCTTCGTTTTTCAGCCAGAGGCCTTGCTGGATTTCAATGGCGCAACAGCGCCCTCAAACGCCCTCCACCACCAGCCCATGCTTCAACGCCAGCCGCGTCAGCGCGGGCATGTCGGAGACGCCGAGTTTTTCCATCAAATTGTATTTGTGCGTGGAAACCGTCTTCGGGCTGAGGTTGAGCCGGTCGGCAATGGCGCTCATGCGCAACCCTTGCACCAACAGCCTGGCGATCTGCATCTCGCGCTGGGTCAGGTTGGTGAAGGGCGAAGCCGCAGGTTCGAGGTTGGCGAACGCCAGCGCCTGCGCCACGTTCGCCGAAAGATAGCGCCGCCCGCGCGCCACCTCGCGGATCGCCTTGAGCAGCTCCTGCGCATCGCCGGCCTTGCCCAGATAACCGCTCGCACCTGCTTCCAGCAGGCAGCGCGGCAACGGGCCGTCCTCCTGCGCGGACACCACGATCACCTTCGGCCCCCAACCACCGCGCACGATGCGCTCGGTCACGTCCAGCCCGGAAAGCCCGGGCAGATGCAGATCGCACAGCACCACGTCGGGCTTCAGCATCTGCACCTGCGGCAACGCCTCCTCGGCGCTGCCCGATTCGCCCGCGATCACAATATCGGTGACCCCTTCCAACACCATCCTGAAACCGGTTCGCACCATCTGGTGGTCGTCGATGAGATAGACCCGGATCATCTCCCCTACCCCCTGCAATCGCCGAAGTTGCGCGACGTTACGACATGCCACCGGCATCGCCAAGCCCCACGGGAATCCCGGTCGCGCCATCCATCCCGTTATCAGGCTGCGACACGAGCGAATCGCTGTCGGATCTGCCCCCGCAAATCAAGACGAAGCCTGATGGAGGGGCTACTCCCACTCGATCATCAACGGGCCACGCAAGTCCGCGTGATTAAAGGGATTGGCTTTGATCGACATGGGCCTTTACCGTCGCTTCTACCGTCAGAAAAACATGCCCTTTGCTGGCGCGGGTTTGCGCGGCATCGGCTCATCATCAATCAGCTTCAATCATACCGAACAGGTGACCGCACTTCAGCCCTGATCTTCAGCTGCATCTTGGCGTTCTCTCCGCGGCTATCGCACAGAATGCTCGGTCGGACAGCCATCTTCACTGTTCAGTGAATCTTTGTCCTCTCGCAACCGCCTGCGCAAGTCATCGGTGATTTGGGATCGTTGATCTTGTCGTAGCCAGACTACGACAAGATCAACTTGTTCAAACCGCCCAGGCACGACCCTCGACGCTCGTCCGGCACTGCGACGGAGAAGAGCCGCCGCCCAAGGGGAGACTGCCTCCGAGCTCGCGGTGGTGGCCGCCAGCTCAAGACTGGCTGCTACCGTTCGCAGCGGCCCTGAAGTCCAGCAGCTATCGACCCAGTGCTGACGTCAACGAGTCGCGAAGCAGTCGCTGGCGCCGACCGATGCCATCTCCATGCGATGAGCACAAGTGGCGGGGCCGCTATCCCTAACAGCCTCAAGGTACTCATCGCTCGGACTGCGCGTGGCGTACGTCCGCGCCATCACGCAAGGACGCAGGTATCGCCTTGCGGAAGATCGGTCTTTACGTCTCGGAGCAAGGTTATCTTGACCACTTGCGAGCAAAGCGGTCGTTCAAGGACCAGCCGCCACGGCGATAACCACAAGTTTTTTCTACTACCCCGTTGGGCACGGAAGGCGTCCGCCGTCAGCAGCCCAGCAGATAGAGACGAAAGAGCATGCGTGGCAGCACATATGGGTCTCGACTGGACGCACATGGCACCGTTGAGCTCGAATACCCCGCAAGTCTCCGTGAGCGCAGTGTCTATCCTGCCCGTCCTCGGTGAAGGATGAGACCGAACAACCAGACATCGCGCCACCTAAGGCAACGCCTGCATTTCGCGCCCCCTTCCAGAAATGGAACACGCAAACGCTGGGCGTGTTGGCCTGGTCGCTCTTGTAAAACCAAGACGTTCCGGTAACGACTACGAATTCGGCGGGAGCGCCGGCCTCCCCGGACGGCACCACAAACGCCCTTCCCGCTGCTGCAGTCGCGCGGTCTGCCGTTGAGCCAGGCAGCGGCAGAATTTCTTGAATCGTCGAGCGTTGACGAGACACTACATCCGAAAAGCCCGGGAACTGCTCCAATGCCAACGGAACAAGGGGAATGCCCAGCCTCGCCCTAAGCCGCGCCTCAAGCTCGCCTCCCACCCGCTCCAAATCCCTGAGGAAGTCGGCTATGCGCTCACTTCCCTTTGGCTCTTCCACCCATCGATCGAAGTTCAAAATCGCAAACCATCGACTTCCGCTGTTGACCAGCACGGCGGGATAGACGGAACGTGTTGGGTACTTCCTGCGCTCAGCGCCGGAGGCAGCCGATGTCGCGATCATGACTGCTCGGTAGCAGTCTCCAATTTTGTCGGGAGGCAAGAATTCAAGTGCCTCCCCGACCTCCAATGCGAGCGGCAGGCTATCGACCAGACGACGCCGATGAAGCATGTCGAGGAGCTCGACGTGTCGCAAGAGAATCTCATTACCGTTCGGAAAACAGTGCACTCGCTCCGCATTCGGCAGACCTGCTGTAATGAAGCAGGCAATGGGCTCCTCAAAAACAACAATCCAATTCCCGGCACTGATTACGACCCTGCGGAGAGTTGACTTTCCAAACTCGTCTAATGCAGAGACATAGCTCTGCAAGTCCTCCAAATACTCTGCCCACTCCGCGACGATCCCGGACTTCCTTTGCGACTTGTCCTTCAGTGCAAACACCGCGTCGCAAATGAGTCGCCCCATATCCTTGGCGTCGAGCTCACGACCTCTCGCACGTCTGGGCTTCGAAACGTCGAAGCCCTTGGCCTCGACAATCAGTACCGGCGCTCTGGCTGCAGGCGAGACTGAACCGCCCCGGCATTCTCGGAGGCTCCAATCTTTGAGAGGATGGAGCGATG
>CAZHXV010000239.1:0-4844 GCA_964536455.1 uncultured Aquimonas sp. | reverse complement strand
TCATCGGCAAGGACATCATCAACTTCCACGGCCTGTTCTGGCCGGCGATGCTCAAAGGCGCGGGCTTGCGTACGCCGACGCGGCTGCACGTCAACGGCTACCTCACCGTGAATGGCGCGAAAATGAGCAAATCGCGCGGCACCTTCATCATGGCGCGCACCTTCCTCGACGCCGGCCTGAACCCGGAAACCCTGCGCTACTACTTCGCCGCCAAGACTTCCGGCGGCGTGGACGACGTGGATTTGAACCTCGCCGATTTCGTGCAGCGGGTGAACTCGGATCTGGTCGGCAAGTTCGTCAACATCGCCAGCCGCTGCGCCGGCTTCATCGAGAAGCGCTTCGGCGGGACGCTCGCCGCGCAACTTTCCGAAGCATCCGCCGAACGCTACGCGCAGGCCCACGCACGGCTGGCACAGGCGCTGCTGGGCGAGGCTGGCGCCTACGGCCGCGACAACCTGATCGCGGTACTGACGAAAACCATGGCCGAAGCCGACGCCGCCAACGAATGGATCGCGGCCAAGGCCCCGTGGGCGATGGCCAAGGACGAAAGCCGCAACGCGGAGCTGCACGAAGTCTGCACGCTGGCGATCAACCTGTTCCGCCTGATCGCAGGCTTCCTGAAGCCCATCCTGCCCGCCACCGCGCAGCGCGCCGAGGAGTTCCTCGATGCGCCGCTGGCCCATTTCGACCAACTGGCGCAACCGCTGCTCGGCCACGCCATTCAGCCCTACCAGCCACTGCTCACGCGCATCGACGCCAAACAGGTGGAAGCGATGGTCGAAGCCAGCAAGGACTCCCTGAAAACCGCGCCAGCCCCCGCCCAACCCGCAAAAGAAAAACCCGTCGCCGCGACCAGTGAAGCCGCCGCTCTCGCGAATCCCGAGCGCTCTACAACAGCCGAAGGCTGGTCATCTCCCATCCCCAATCCCATCATCACCATCGAGGACTTCGCCAGACTCGACCTGCGCATCGGCCTGGTCACCGCCTGCGACTTCGTCGAAGGCTCGGACAAGCTGCTGCGCTTCCAGTTGGATGCCGGCGAACTGGGCACGCGGCAGATTTTTTCCGGCATCCGGGCCGCCTATGGCGAGCCGGAAAAACTCGTGGGCCGCCGCGTGGTGTTCATCGCCAACCTCGCGCCGCGCAAGATGCGCTTCGGGCTGAGCGAAGGCATGATCCTTTCCGCCGGCACCGGCGGTTCCGACCTGTTCCTGCTCGATGCCGACGCCGGCGCCGCCGCCGGCGCGCAGGTGAAATAAGGCTTGGCCATGCGCGTCGCCGGATTCGTCCATCGCGGCGCGCGGGCATTCGTACTCTGGCTGGCGGGCGCGGGCCTGATCCGCGCATTGACGCCAGAGGCAACCGCAAGCCTCGTCGCCCTCGCCCTGCTCACCGTCGCCCTGCTCGCGCAATCCCTTCTTTTCCGTAGAGCGGGGCTTGCCCCGCTTGGGGCTTGGCTGAGAAAGCCCAAGCGGGGCAAGCCCCGCTCTACGCCACAGGACACCCTTCAAGCGCGCACCGAACGCATCGACGAACTGCTGCCGCAAACCCAATGCGGCCAATGCGGCTTCGGCGGCTGCCGGCCTTACGCGGAGTCGCTGGCGCGCGGCGAATCGGACATCAACCGGTGCCCGCCCGGCGGCGTTGCGGGCATCGAAAAACTCGCGGCGTTGCTGCATCGCCCGCCTCTGCCGCTCGACCCGGCCTGTGGCGTCGAAAAGCCGCGCGGGCTCGCCTTCATCGTGGAAGAGGACTGCATCGGCTGCACCAAATGCATCCAGGCCTGCCCGGTGGACGCCATCGTCGGGGCATCGAAGCTGATGCACGATGTCATCGCCGACCGCTGCACCGGCTGCGAACTGTGCGTGCCAGCGTGCCCAGTGGATTGCATCGAACTGCGCCCAGCCTAGGGTGTGTCGTCAATGCGGCATCGCCTCCGGTGTGGAACCGCCTTTCAGCTTCTTCGCCAGCGCCACGCCCGTCACCACGACCAGCCCCGCCACCGCGCCGACGAGGGCGTTGCCGAGGAGTTCGACCAGCCAGCCCAGCGCGCGGCCATGCGCCAGATGCTCGACGAAGTGGTGCAGCGGCGGAATGTTGTGGACGAACAGGCCGCCGCCGACGAGGAACATCGCGACGACGCCGGCCACGGAAAGCGTCTTCATCAACCACGGCGCGGCGGCCAGGATGCCGCGGCCGATGGCGCGCGCCGCCGATCCGCCATCGCGCACCAGCTTCAGCCCGAGGTCGTCCAGTTTCACGATGCCCGCGACCAGGCCATAGACGCCCACCGTCATCAAGAGCGCGATGGCGATGAGCGCGCCGACCTGCACGGTGAAAGGCTGCTGCGCCACGGTGCCCAGCGAAATCACGATGATCTCGGCGGAGAGGATGAAATCGGTGCGGATCGCACCCTTGATCTTGTCCTTCTCGAAGGCGAGCAGATCCACGCCTTCATCATTCAGCGCCGCCACCAGGTGCTCGTGCTGCTTCGCGCCTTCCGCCTTGTGCGAAGGCAGCAGCGCGTGCAGCACCTTTTCCACGCCCTCGAAACACAGGAACGCGCCGCCGATCATCATCAACGCGCCGATCACCCAGGCCGGAAGAAAGGCGCTGATGAGCAGCGCCGCCGGCACCAGGATGGCCTTGTTCATCAGCGAACCTTTCGCCACCGCCCACACCACCGGCAATTCGCGCTCGGCGTGGACGCCGCTCACCTGCTGCGCGTTCAGCGCCAGATCGTCGCCCAGCACGCCGGCGGTCTTCTTCGCGGCAACCTTGGTAAGCACGGCAACGTCGTCCAGCACCGAGGCGATGTCGTCGATCAGGGCGAACAGGCTGGAAAAGGCCATCGGGCGGTTCTCGTTCTGGATTCGCAAAGAATATCGTGAGCGTGCGGTTGCGCGCGCTGGCTCAATGCCGTGCGCGCTCGTCGAGCAGCTTGAACAGATCGTCGAAGGATGCCAGGTGCACCTGCCCGCCCTTGCCCATGCGCTCGAACACGGCGCGGGCCTGGACGAGGTCTTCGCGGGCTTGCGCGTCGCGCTGTTGTGCGACGCGCAGGTTGCCGCGCGCGCGCCAGGCCATGCCGGTGGGCAGGCTGGTGTCGCCGTGATGCGCCAGGGCCAGGCGCAGATTTTCCTCGGCCAGCGGTTCAGCCGCATCGAAGCGCCCGGCAAGCACATAGGTATCGACGAGCGCGTTCCGGGCCATCATGGTGAGCGTGGCGGTTTCGCCGCTGAACTCGCGCGCCATTCCGTAGCCTTCCTCCAGCAGCGGGATATCGGCCTCGACTTCCTGCCGGGTCTGCGGTGCGCCACGGGCCTTGGCGGCGCGCGATCGGGTCAGCACCAGATTGGTGATCGAGACCGCCGTGTCCGCCGAGCGGCCGAACAGTTCGCGCCGCAGTTCGAGCACATGGGCGAAATCGGCGATAGCCTCGTCGAAGCGCGCAAGTTGCAGGGCCGCATTGCCACGGACGTTCATCAGGGCCAGCGAGAGATTGTCCTCGCCCAGTCGCTCCGCCAGGCGCAGCCCCTCGTTGGCCTTGGCGATGGCTTCCTCGTAACGGCCGGCCTCCATCAGCGCGAGCGCCTGGGCATTGACCGCCCCGCCCACTTCGCGGTCGTCGCCGACCAGGCGGCGGCGCTGCGCGATGCCCTCTTCCAGCACGGCGATGGCCTCGTCGAAGCGGCGTTCGGCGCGCAGGAAACGGGCCTGCACGACGCGGCTTTCGGACAGGATCACGCCATGGCGCGCAGGCTCGCCGGCCCAGTACGCCTGGGCCGCGTCGAACAGTTCGCGCGCACGCTCCCGGTTGCCGCGCGTGAACTCCACTTGCGAAAGGTTGTAGCGCGCATTCGCCAGCACATTGGGATTGGCCGCGATGCCCGGCCAGGCGATGATGCGTTCGAGCAGCGGCACCGCGCCTTCCAGATCGCCGATCTGGATGTACAGGTCGGCGAGGTTGGAGGCGATCTCCTGCCCTTCCGCGGGCTTGTCGGCAAAGCGCGTGAACAGGCTTTCGGCGCTGCGCTTGAGTACATCGCGCGCCGTGATTCTGGTGTCGCGGCCCTGCTCGGCGGCCTCGCGGAACATCAGCATGGTGTAGTCCCGCACCGCGGTCACGCGCGCCGCTTCGGCAATGGCGGCATCGCGCTGGATGCGTTCGCTCCACGCACTGCGCAGCGCGAATACGCTGGTGGCGACGAGGCCGAGCGCCAGCGCCGAGGCGATGCCGACCGCGATGCGGTTGCGCCCGACGAACTTGCCCAGGCGATAGCGCAGGCCGTTGCCGGAAACGTGCACCGGCGCACCGGCCAGCCAGCGCGCCAGATCGCCGGCGAAGGCTTCCGCCGAGGCGTAACGGCGCGCAGGTTCCTTCGCCAGTGCCTTGCCCAGGATGCGCGAGAGATCGCCGCGCACCGTGGCGCGATAGGCGCTCGCGCCGATGTTGCGCTCGGAAAGGCGCTCAACCTCGCCAGGCTTGCCAGGCTCCTCGCGCGCAATCGCCTGGGTCAGCGGCTCGGGCGGGGTTTCGCGCACGATGCGTTCGGCGGCGGCCAGATCGTGACGGTCGAGCGCGTAGGGGCCGACACCGGCGATCAGTTCGTAGCAGACCACGCCCAGCGCATACACGTCGGCGGCCACGCCAGCCGCCGCGCCCTGGAACTGTTCGGGCGCGGCGTACTCGGGCGTCAGCGCGTAGCGGGAGCCTGCCAGGGTCAGCGTCGCCGCGCCCTCGTCGTCGCCTTCGAGCAGGCGCGCGATGCCGAAATCCAGCAGGCGCGCATTGCCGCCGGCATCGACCAGGATGTTGCCAGGCTTGAGGTCGCGGTGGACCA
>CAZHXV010000238.1:3112-4849 GCA_964536455.1 uncultured Aquimonas sp. | reverse complement strand
ACCCACCATCTCCGGCAACACCATCGAACGACGCGACCAGGTCTTGATCGGCCTCTTGCTGTTGGTGGCCGACGCCGCCTCGACCTTCTTGATAAGGTGGAGATCGACGAACGGGCCTTTCTTGAGTGAACGTGCCATGGCCTGATCCTGTTACTTGCGACGACGCACGATGAGGTGCTCGGTGCGCTTGTTGTTACGAGTCTTGTAACCCTTGGTCGGCGTGCCCCACGGCGACACCGGATGACGGCCGCCGGAGGTACGTCCCTCGCCACCGCCGTGCGGATGGTCGACCGGGTTCATCACCACGCCGCGAACGGTCGGGCGAATGCCCAGCCAGCGCTTGGCACCGGCCTTGCCGATCTTGCGCAGGCTGTGCTCGGAGTTGCCGACCTCGCCGATGGTGGCGCGGCAGTCCGCCGGTACCTTGCGCATCTCGCCGGAGCGCAGACGCAGCGTGGCGTAACCCTGTTCGCGAGCGACCAATTGCGCCGAAGCGCCGGCGGAACGCGCGATCTGGGCCTTCTTGCCCGGCTTCATCTCGATGCAGTGCACCGTGGTGCCGACCGGGATGCTGCTTGTGGCCGCCGCCGATGTGGCGGGTGGTGATGCGGCCGTAGTTGTTGCGACCGCCGGTCTTCTTCTGCGACTCCACCAAGGCGGCGTGCGGCGCACCCTTGTGCAGGTTCGCGTGAACGACGCTGACCTTGGCGCGACGGCCCGGCGAAGTCGGTTTGTGGTTGATGAGTGCCATGACGTGACTTCCCTTCTTACGGCTTGGCCATCACGTCGATGCTCTGGCCCTCGGCCAGGCTGACGTAGGCCTTGCGCCAGTCGCTGCGGCGACCTGCGCGGAAACGGAAGGTCTTGGTCTTGCCCTTCACGTTGACCAGATTCACCGCCGCGACCTTGACGGAAAACAGCGATTCCACCGCTGCCTTCACGTCGGCCTTCGTGGCGACCTTGGAAACTTCGAACACGTACTGGTTCGCCAGCTCCTGCACGCGAGCCGCCTTTTCGGAGACGTGCGGCGCACGCAGGACGCTCAGGATGTTTTCGCTGCTCATGCCAGCCACTCCTCGATCTTCTTGACCGCATCCACCGTCACGACGACGCTGTGCGCGCCCACCAGGCTGACCGGATCCAGGCCCTGCACGTCGCGAACCTCCACATACGGAATGTTGCGGGCAGCCAGGAACAGCGCCTCGCTGGCATCCTCGGTGACGATCAGCGGACGGTTGACGCCCAGCTCCGCGAGCCTGGCGACCAACGCCTTGGTCTTGGGCGAATCGACGTCGAAGCTGTCCACGACCTTGACGCGATCCTGGCGCACCAGTTCGGACAGGATCGAGACGATCGCGGCGCGGTACATCTTGCGGTTGACCTTCTGCGCGAAGCTGCGCGGCTTCGCCGCGAAGGCGCGACCACCGCCCACGAAGATCGGCGCGCGGTAGTCGCCGTGGCGGGCACCGCCGCCCTTCTGTTTCTTGAACTTCTTGGTGGTGCCGGACAGTTCCGAGCGCGAGAGCTGCGCCTTGGTGCCGGCACGACCGGCATTGCGATAGGCCACGACGACCTGGTGCACGAGATCCTCGCGGAATTCGCGACCAAAGACTTCGTCGGACACCGGCAGCGAGGTAGCGCCGCCGACAACTGCGAGTTCCATGTTCTTCTCCTTATGCCTTCGCCGCCGGACGCACGATCACGTCGCCGCCCGGAGCGCCGGGAACCGCACCGCGC
>CAZHXV010000238.1:0-3102 GCA_964536455.1 uncultured Aquimonas sp. | reverse complement strand
TCGAACCCGGCGCGCGATGACTCAGGGAGTTGCCGTGCGTGGCGTCGCCCATGGTGAAGTTCCAGCGCTTGATCGTGCCCTGGAAGCCTTTGCCCTTGGTCGTGCCGGTGACATCGACGACCTGGCCGACGCTGAAGATGTCGGCCTTGATCTCGCCGCCCACTTCATAGCCGTCAACCGCATCGACGCGGAACTCCCACAGGCCGCGACCGGCTTCGACCTTGGCCTTGGCGTAATGACCGCTTTCCGGCTTGTTGACCAGCGCGGCGCGCTTGTCGCCGGCGGTGACCTGCACGGCCTGGTAGCCGTCGGTTTCAGAATTCTTGATCTGGACGATGCGGTTGGGCGTCGCTTCGATCAGGGTCACCGGTACGGACTCGCCGTTCTCGGTGAAGATTCGACTCATGCCGCACTTGCGGCCTACGATTCCGATGCTCATGGTCCTGGCCTCAGTACAGCTTGATCTGGACGTCGACGCCGGCCGCGAGCTCGAGCTTCATCAAGGCGTCCACGGTCTTGTCGTTCGGATCGACGATATCGAGCACGCGCTTGTGCGTGCGGGTTTCGTACTGGTCGCGCGCGTCCTTATCGACGTGCGGCGACACCAGGATGGTGTAACGCTCGGTCTTGGTCGGCAGCGGGATCGGGCCGCGCACCTGCGCGCCTGTCCGCTTGGCCGTTTCCACGATCTCGCTCGCGGAACGGTCGATCAATCGATGATCGAACGCCTTGAGCCGAATCCGAATCTTCTGGTCCGCCATGGCCTTTCCTTGATGCCTTTAAAAGAACGACGGATGCGGAAACCTGTGTTCCGAATCCCGTTTGTCGATGCTGCGACCCCGTCTCGACCGGTTCGGGAGACGGGAACCCGTAATTTAAGCACACGGCGCGCATTCGGTCAACAATGCGTACTGAACGAGATGTGCGATCTGCGCCAGGATTTGGCATGTGGCAACCGTTCTACCCGCCCCATACCATGAACGAATCCAAAACCGGCGATCTCTTGCCGCCTAGATGATCTTCGCCACGACTCCTGGCCGGCGCTGCAACCGCTTTCACCCATCGCGATCGGCGCGATCAGCCTCACCACCCTCTCCACACCCTCCGGCAATTGCACCGCGCCCGTCGCATCCGTCGTGCGGAAGCAGGTTCAGCGCCTGCGGAGTACCTGCTCGACGATGTTCGCGGGCGCTTCGGCATAGTGGTGGAGCTCCATCGAAAACGTCGCACGGCCTTGCGACATCGAACGCAGGCTGGTCGCATAGCCGAACATCTCGCCCAGCGGCACCAGCGCGTCGACGACCTTCCCGAACGGGCCGTCATCCTGGCCCCGAAGAATCCCGCGGCGGCGACCGACGTCGCCCATCACCTCGCCAAGATAGTCTTCCGGCGTAACGATCTCGACCTTCATCACCGGTTCCAGCAGTGCTGGATGGGCTTGTCGGAAACCCTCCCTGAAGGCCATCGCGCCCGCGACCCTGAACGCCGCCTCGGACGAATCGACCTCGTGGTGGGAACCATCGACCAGGCGCACTTTCACGTCAACGACGGGGAAGCCCCCCAGCGCGCCGCCGGCAGCGGCTTCCCGGACGCCGCTGTCGATCGCCAGGATGTATTCCTTCGGAATCGCGCCGCCGACGATGGCATTCTCGAACACGCAACCTGCGCCCGGTTCGTTGGGCGAAAGCTCCAGCCACACGTGGCCGAACTGACCCTTGCCGCCGGACTGGCGCACGAAGCGGCCTTCGGCTTTCGCAGGTTGCCTGATCGTTTCGCGATACGCGACTTGCGGCTTGCCGACATTGGCTTCGACGCCGAACTCGCGCCGCATGCGATCCATGACGATTTCCAGGTGCAGCTCGCCCATGCCGCGGATGATGGTCTGGCCGGTGTCCTCATCGGTATCGGCGCGGAAGCTCGGGTCTTCCTGCGCAAGCCGGCTCAGGGCCAATCCGATTTTTTCCTGGTCGGATCGAGTTCTCGGTTCGACCGCCATCGAGACCACGGGCTCCGGGAAGACCATGCGTTCCAGCGTGATGTGGCTATCGGAGGCACAGAGCGTATCGCCGGTCATCACATCCTTGAGCCCAACGGCGCAGGCGATATCACCCGCGCGAACCTCCCTGATCTCGTCGCGCTCGTTGGCGTGCATCTGCAACAAGCGACCGATGCGCTCCTTGCGCCCCCTGCCCGGATTGAACACCGAATCGCCGGAGGCGAGCACGCCCGAATAGACCCGAAGAAACGTGAGCGCACCGGCGACGGGATCGTTCATGATCTTGAAGGCCAGCGCGGCGAACGGCACGTCGTCGACGGCGTGGCGCGATTCCGCTTTTCCGTCGCTGCCCACCCCCTGCACCGCCGGGCGATCCAGCGGCGAAGGCAGCAGCTGGACGACGGCATCCAGCACCGCCTGCACACCCTTGTTCCTGAACGCGGAGCCGCAATACACCGGCACGATTTCGGTCTTGAGCGTGCGCTCGCGCAACCCGGCGATCACGTCGGCATCGGAGAGCCGGCCGGATTCCAGATAGCGCTCCATCAACACCTCGGACGCCTCGGCAGCGGTTTCGACCATGAAGCTGCGCGCCTTTTCGGCCTCGTCGGCAAGGCTGGCGGGAATGTCCCGGTACTCGAATTGCGTACCGAGCGAGGCGGAATCCCAATGGATCGCCTTCATCTTCAACAGATCGACCACGCCCTCGAAACCGTCCCCGGCACCGATGGGAAGCTGCATTGGAACCGGATTCGCGCTGAGCCGCGATTTGAGTTGCCCGACCACCTTGGCGAAATTCGCGCCCGTGCGATCCATTTTGTTGACGAACGCAAGGCGCGGCACGGCGTATTTGCTGGCCTGGCGCCAGACGGTTTCCGACTGCGGCTGCACGCCGCCGACCGCGCACAGCACGAACACCGCGCCATCGAGGACGCGCAGGCTTCGCTCCACTTCCATGGTGAAGTCAACGTGGCCCGGCGTATCGATGATGTTGAGGCGGTACCGCGGGAAGGCATGATCCATGCCTTCCCAGAAGCAGGTGGTCGCGGCCGAGGTGATCGTGATGCCGCGTTCCTGCTCCTGCTCCATCCAGTCCATCGTCGCGG
>CAZHXV010000237.1:3722-4853 GCA_964536455.1 uncultured Aquimonas sp. | reverse complement strand
AGCGAGAACGCGGAGATGGCCAGCAGCAGCGTCCAGCCACGGAACGAACCGCGCTTTTCGGTGACGGCCTGGGAATGGATCAGCGCGGTGCCGACCAGCCACGGCATGAAGCTGGCGTTCTCGACCGGATCCCAGAACCACCAGCCGCCCCAGCCCAGTTCGTAGTACGCCCACCACGAACCGAGCGCGATGCCGAGCGTGAGGAAGGCCCAGGCCACGTTCGTCCATGGCCGCGACCAGCGCACCCAGCGCGGATCCATCTCGCGCCCGAGCAGCGCGGCAATGGCGAACGCGAACGCGACCGCGAAGCCGACGTAGCCGGCGTAAAGCATCGGCGGATGCACGATCAGGCCGAAATCCTGCAACAGGGGATTGAGGTCGCGGCCTTCCGGCGGCACCGGAAAGGCGCGCGCGAACGGATTGGACGTGAGCAGCGTGAACAGCAAAAAGCCCACCGACACGATGCCCAGCACGCCGAGCACGCGCGCCACCACGATCTGCGGCAGGCTGCGGCTGAACACCGCCACCGCCAGCGTCCAGATCGCAAGAATCAGCACCCACAACAGCAGCGAACCTTCGTGCGCGCCCCACACCGCCGAGAAGCGATACGGCACCGGCAACAGCGAATTGCTGTTCTGCGCCACGTAGGCGACCGAGAAATCCTGCGTCACGAAGACGTGGGTCAGGATCGCGAACGCCAATGCCACGAACACGAACTGCCCGGCGGCGGCAGGCCGGGCCAGTGCCATCATCGCGGCATCGTTTCTCGCCGCGCCGATCAAGGGCAGGGTGGCGAGTGTGGCGGCGATGAGCAGCGCGAGGATCAGCGCGAAGTTGCCGAGTTCGGGGAGCATGGTCAGGAACCGGGATTGGGGATTGGAGATTGGGGATTCGCGCCGGGTATTCCGCCTTGCCCGGCTGTTCCCGTGGCACTGGAACTTTCCGTGCCCGCAGGCTTTTCGCCATTCCCCAATCCCGAACGCTCCTCAACAGCCGAAGGCTGGTCATCCCGAATCTCGGCTACTTTGTGCTTTTCGTGCGCCGCATTCATTTTTTCCGCCACTTCGCGCGGCATGTAGGTTTCGTCGTGCTTGGCCAGCACTTCGCTGGCGAGGAAGCGCCCCTCCAACA
>CAZHXV010000237.1:0-3712 GCA_964536455.1 uncultured Aquimonas sp. | reverse complement strand
GGCCTGGTTCTCGCGGAACAGGTCGGGCAGGATGCCGGTGTATTCCACCGGGAAATCCGCGTCGCCGTCGGTGACCAGGAAGCGGCTTTCCAGCGTGCCTTCGATGCGCTGCAGCGAGCCCTGCTTCACCATGCCGCCGAGCCGGAATTTCGCCTGATCCGCCGCCTGCCCGGCAAGCACTTCGGAAGGCGTATAGAGAAAGGAAATGTTCGATTGCAGCGCCAGCACCAGCAGCGTGCCGGCGAGCGCGGCGGCGGCGATCAGCGCGATGACGAACCACAGGCGGCGCTTGCGCGTGGGATTCACGGCGAGGTTTCCTCCGTGCCCGCGCGGCGCGCGGCTTCGCGTTTCGCGCGTGCCAGCACGGCGCGGCGGGCGCGTGCGAAGCGGATGCGCGGGGAGAGGTAATCCCACGCCAGTACCGCGACGAACAAGGCGAAGCTCGTCCAGACGTAAACCCCGTAACCGCCCATGCCCAGGTTCATCGGCCTTGCTCCGCCACGCGGCGCGCCCAGTCCTTGCCGCTTTCCTGCTCGAACATCGCCGCGCGCGTGCGAGCCAGCAGCGAGGCGACGAACCACAGCTTGGTGGCGAAGGCCAGCGCGATCAGCGGCAGGATCATGCTGGCATCCATCGTGGACTGCTTGAACAGCTTGATCGTCGCGCCCTGGTGCAGTGTGTTCCACCATTCCACCGAGAAATGCACGATGGGCACGTTGACCGCGCCGATCAGCGCCAGGAAACAGGCCGCGCGCGCGGCGGCGCGGCGATCCTCAATGGCGGCGTAGAGGCCCATCACGCCGAAGTAGAGGAACAGCAGCACCAGTTCCGATGTGAGCCGCGCATCCCAGGTCCACCATGTTCCCCACATCGGCTTGCCCCACAGGGAGCCGGTAGCCAGGGTGAGGAAGGTGAAGGCCGCGCCAATGGGCGCACAGCTCATCGCCAGCGTTTCGGAGAGCTTGATCCGCCACACCAGTGCGATGAAGGCGTTGACCGCCATCACGCCGTAGATGAACAGGCTCATCCAGGCGCTGGGAACGTGGATGAAAAGAATGCGGTAGCTGTCACCCTGTTGGTAGTCCGCAGGCACGCCGAACAGCGCGTAATACAGCCCGAACGCCAGCAGCGGCAGCGCGGCCAGGTACAGCCACGGCGCCCAGCGGCCGGCGAAGCGGTGGAAGTTCTCGGGTGCCCCGAACCAGTGGAGCCAGCGCATGACGGGATTCATTGCAATGCGATCCGCAGGGCCGCTGCGGCGGCCAGCGGTGCCAGTACCAAACCCATCGTCAATCCCGCGCCGAGCAGCAGCAGCGCGCCGGCATGGGGAAGGCCCTGCGCCGCCGCCATCACGCTGCCGGCTCCGAAGATCAGTACCGGCACGTAAAGCGGCAAGGCCAAAAGAGACAGAAGCATACCAGAGCGCCGCAAGCCCGCCGTAAGCGCCACCACCACCGCGCCGATCAGGCTGAGAAGCGGGGTACCCAGCAGCAGTGAAGCCAGCAGCACCGGCAACTGATCCGAAGGCAGGTACAGCAGTTGCGCGAACAACGGCGTAGCCACGATCAGCGGCAATGCGGTCGAGAGCCAGTGCACTGCAATCTTGCACCCCACCAATGCGGAAAGCGGATGCGGGGCCAGCATCAGTTGTTCCAGGCTGCCGTCGTCCAGGTCGGAACGGAACAGCATATCCAGCGACATCAGCCCGGCCAGCAGCGCTGCGACCCAGATCACGCCCGGCGCGATCTTCGCCAGGATCGAAGGCTCCGGCCCAAGCGCGAACGGGAACAGGCTGATCACCAGCAGCGCGAACAGCAGCGGATTTGCAGCATCCCCGCGCCGCCGCCACAGCAGCCGGAAATCGCGCAGCAAAAGCGCACGGCAGGCGGCGGCGAGGCTGGGTACGTAGGAGTCTTCAAGTGACATGAGGGAGCCCTGCCCGTCATTCCCGCGAAGGCGGGAATCCAGTGTCTTTGCTTTCCTGAGGAGGGTTGAAGTCACGGGATTCCCGCCTGCGCGGGAACGACGATGGTTCTTCGGTGCCTTCCGGGAAGGTCGTCGCTGCGGTTGGATCCATCTCCAGCGTCCGGGTGCGCACCGCGCCGGTGGCATAGGCGCCGTGGCTGGTGACCAGCGCCGCGCCATCCTGGGCCAGGTGTTCGGCGATCAGCGCATTGACCAGTTCGATGCCGGGCAGATCGAGGTTGGCGTAGGGCTCGTCCAGCAGCCACAAGGGCGCTGGCACCAGCAGCAGCCGCGCCAGCGCCAGGCGTTTTTTCTGCCCGGCGGAAAACTGCCGCGCCAGTGCCTCCTCGAAACCGGCCAGGCCCACGCGCGCCAGCGCCTTTTCCACATCCGCGCCGGGCCGTGCGCCGAACAGGCCAATGGAAAATTGCAGGTTCTCGCGCGCCGAAAGCTCGCCCTTGTGGCCGAGCAGGTGGCCGAGCAGGGCGCAGGTGCGCGCGATGGCGCCGGGCGTGGCGGCTTCGCCCTTCACTTCGATGTCGCCTTCAGTGGGGCGCAAAAGGCCGGCCAGCACCCGCAGCAGGGTGGTTTTGCCGCTGCCGTTGCCGCCATGCACCAGCACCGCTTCGCCACGGGCGACGGAAAACTCCAGCGGGCCGAAGATCGGTTCGTCGTTGCGGCTGAAGGCGAGGTTTCGCGCGGAAAGCAATGGAGCGGCGTGCAGTTCCATGCCTGTCGAATCAGCGCGGCTTGTATGGCTTCTTGGATTTTCCCGGCGCGGCGAATGGTTTGCCGCCGCGCTTGGGCGCGCCGCTGCCTTCGTTGGCGGGCAGGGTGAATTCGCGTTTGCGGTAACCGCCTTCGCCCGGTGCGGCTTTCCCCTTGCGGAACGGCGCGCGCTCTTCGCGCGGAGCGAAGCCGCGTTCCTCGCGATGCGGGTTGCCGCGGCGCGGGGCATCCTCGCGTGCGCCGAATCCGCCTGTGCCGTGATGTTCGCGCTTGAGCTTGGGCGCCAGCGGAATCTCGCCCTCGTGGCGGGCGATGCGCAGGCGCTGGCCGGCGACCCAGACATTGGAAAGGTGCGAGAGCAGGTCATCGGGCATCCCGCGCGGCAGATCGACGTAGCTGTGGTCGGTACGGATGTCGATGCGGCCGATGTGGCGCGATTCGATCCCGGCCTCGTTCGCGATCGCCCCGACGATGTTGCCCGGCTTGACCTGGTGCATGTGGCCCACGGCGATGCGGTAGGTTTCAAAGCCTTCCTCGCTCTGGCGCGCGATGCGGCGCGGCGGGCGCTCGCCGGAGGAGCCGGCATCGTCGAAATCCTGCGCCTGCGGCATGTCCGGACGGTACTTCGCGCCCCGCTCGCGGCGTGGTTCGCGCGGATCATCTTCGTGCCGGGAAAACTCGCGCTGCTTCTTCTGGAACGGGGCAGGCTTGGGGTCAGGCTGCAGCAGCAGCGGTTCGTCGCCCTGCAGCGCACGCGCCAATGCGGCGGCGATGTCCAATGCGGGTACGTCGAGGTCGCGTTCGATCTCCGTCACCAGGGTGCGGAACAGATCGATGCCGTCCTGTTCCAGCGATTGCCCGATGCGCTGCTTGAAGCGCGCGATGCGCGAATCGTTCACCTCCTCCGAACTGGGCATCGTCATCGGTTCGATCGGCTGGCGCGTGGCGCGTTCGATCGCGCGCAACATGCCGCGTTCGCGCGGCGTGGCGAACAGGATCGCCTCGCCGCTGCGCCCGG
>CAZHXV010000236.1:592-4856 GCA_964536455.1 uncultured Aquimonas sp. | reverse complement strand
CCGGCACGGGCCTGGGGCCACGCAATTTCGACTACGTGCTCGGCATCGCCAAGGCCTATGCCACGCGCGTGGGCGGCGGGCCGTTCCCGACCGAACTGGACGACGAACTGGGCGAGGACATCCGCCGCCGCGGCGCGGAATTCGGCGCATCGACGGGACGTCCGCGCCGCTGCGGCTGGATCGACCTGGTGGCCCTGAAGCGCGCCGTGGCGATCAACGGCATCACCGGCCTGTGCATCACCAAGCTCGACGTGCTCGATGGCCTGCCGAGCCTGAAGATGTGCATTGCGTATCGCTACCGCGGCAAGGAAACCGAATACGCGCCGCTGGATGCCGCCGGCTGGGAGGAATGCGAGCCGGTGTATCTGGAGTTCCCCGGTTGGAGCGACTCCACCCACAACATCACCGAGTGGGACAGGCTGCCGCCCGCTGCGCGGGCCTACCTGCGGGCGCTGGAAGAACTGGTCGGCTGCCCGCTGGCGATGGTGTCCACCGGGCCGGATCGGGATGCCAACATCGTGTTGCGGGATCCGTTTGCCTGAAACGCTGTGCGTTGTGCGCCACGAGCCGGGCAGGCCCGGCTCTGCGAAAGCGTGATTTCAGAACCAGATCCGTAGTCCGAACGACACGCCGCGCCCGGGCAGCGGCGCGTAGTCGCGCAGCAGCGAGGTATGCGGGCGGGCCTCCTCATCCGTGAGGTTGGTGCCGTCCAGGAAGGCTTCCCAGCTCGCAGCGGGTGTTTCCCAGCGGTAGGCCAGGTGTGCGTCCACCAGGGTGTAGGCCGGGCTTGGCGCCTCGTTCTGCGCCACGTCGTCCTGTTTCAGGTTGCGCACGGCATTGGCCGAAAGCCGCCAGCCGCTGCGCTCGAAGGCAAGGCCCGCGCCGATGCGGGCCGGGACGATGCGCGGCAGGTTGCCTTCGCTGGCCAGGTCCACGGTTTCGTGGTGGTGGTGATCGCCGTGCGGCACGTCGATGGCGAGTTCGCGAGAACCGTTGCCGTCCAGCTTGCCGCGCACCACGTCGCCGAACAGGCGCGCATCCAGCCTTCCGGCGGCGCTGTCGAACAGTGTGGCCAGGGCCTCGGCTTCCGCGCCGGTGAAGCGGGCATCCTGCTGCGTCCACAGGCGCACCGCCGAGCCGTCGCTGGCAAGGCCGGTATCGGCCAGGTAGATGAAGTCGTCGAAATTGGTGCGGTAGGCCGCCGCCTTCAACTGGAACGGGCCGCTGTGCAGATGGAAGCCCACTTCGGCGCGCAGGCCGCGTTCCGTATCCATTCCTGCATCGCCAAGTTCGATGGATTGCGTGGCCACGTGCAGGCCGTTGGCGAACAGTTCCTCCTGCGCCGGGGCGCGTTCGGAGCGATCCAGCCCGATGCGCAGTTCCAGTGCATCGCTGGCCTCCCAGATCGCGCCGGCGGAAAGGTTGAACAGCGAGAAGCTGCGCTTGGCGGCGGTGTCCGGTGCAAGCGCCACGCGATCCGCGCGGCCGCCCAGTTCCAGCTTCACCGCGCCGTAGCGCTTTTCCTGGAGCGCGAACAGGCCGAGCGATCGGGTATCGGTGGGTGGCACGAAGGCTTCCTCGCCCTCGGCGGAAAAGTGGGTGTCGCCGAACTGCACGCCGAAGGCGCCGTTCCAGCCGCCGCGTTCGGATTGCACCGCCTCGATGCGGCCTTCGACGCCACGGTTGCGGAACACCGTGCCGGTTTCCGCGCCCTCGAACTCGGTGTGCTGGTAGTCGGTGTGCGCCAGGTGCAGGTCGATGCGGTCGAGGAAGGCCAGCGGCTGGTAGAGGCCGCCCTTGAAGTCGTAGCGGTTCTGGATCAGGTCGATGCGGACGGGGCCTTCCTCGTGGCCTTCTTCCTCGTGGTCGTGATCTTCCTCATCGTCGCCATGATCGTGGTCGCCCTCGTGCACGTGCGCGCCTTCGGGAATGCCGTAGTTGGTGCGATAGGTGCTGGCGGAGAAACCGAACCAGCCGCCGTCGCCGAACCAGGTCGCGCCGAGCGCGCCGGAGCGGGTTTTCACCGAACTGTTGGGCAGGGTGCCGAAGGCTTCTTCTTCTTCCTCGTGCTCGTCTTCGTGCTCGTGTTCTTCGTCGGCATCCAGATGCGCGAAGCCGGGGATGTCGTAGTCGCTGCCGTTGCGCACCAGTCCGTCGGCGTGCAACACCAGATTCCCCGCCACGCCATCGAACCGCACCAGCCCGGCGAACTCGTCGTTCACGGTGTTGCCGCGCAGTTCGGCGCGGCCGGAGAGGGGGGCGTCGGGCAGTTCGCGCGCGATGCGGCCATCGGCCACGTTCACCGCGCCACCGATCGCGCCGGTGCCGAACAGCAGCGTCGCCGGGCCTTTCAGCACTTCGATCTGGTCGGCCAGGAAGGGTTCGACCGCGGGCGCGTGGTCGGCGCTGACGGTGGAAGCGTCCAGCGTGCCGATGCCGCCGGACAGCACCTGTACGCGCGCCCCTTCCAGCCCCCGGATGATGGGCCGCCCGACGCCCGGCCCGAAGCCTGCGCTCTGCACGCCGGGCAGTGAGGAAAGGGTTTCGCCGAGCGAATTGGTTTTTGCGCGGTCGAGGCTATCGTCCGCCAGCACTTCCACGGGCCGGGCCATGTCCTCGGCAGTGGCGCGCAGCGGCGAGGCGGTGACGGTGACGGCGGAAAGTTCCTTGGCCTCGTCGCTGGATGGATCGGCTTCCGTGGCGGCTGCGGGTTGGGCGGCGAGCAGCAGCGCCAGCGCGATGGCGTGGGCGAGCGGGGAGGGAAGTAGCGTAGCGGCTGAACGATTCATCGATGGCTCCATGTAACGATATAGAGTAACAATATGGGAGCCATGTTATAGTGTTTCAGAAGCAGATCAAGTATGCCGTTGGTCATGTCCATGCCCTTGCAGGAAACCCGTCTTCCCCGCATGCCCGCGCAGCAGCAGGCACAGGCGCTGCTGCGCGCGGACAAGCTGGGGATGTGGGCGTCGCTGGCCTGTGCGCTGCATTGCGCGGCACTGCCGCTGGTGATCGCGGTGCTGCCCGCACTCGGGTTGAACCGCGCGGCGCTGGTCGACGCCGACCAGGCCTTCACCATTTTCGCCACGGTGCTGGGTGTTTCGACCCTGGCGTTCGGCTACCGCCGGCATCGCATGAAGCGCGCCTGGTGGCTGCTGCTGCCGGGGCTGGCGCTGGTCTGGGCCAATACCTTCACCGCGCTGCACAGCCACGGCGGTGCGCATCTGGCGATGATGGTGAGCGGTGGCCTCTTGATCGCCGCTGCGCACTTCCTCAATACGCGGCTGCTGCGCCGCAACGCCGCCCACTGTGCGATGGATTGACGGCCCACGATGCCGATGCGCCGTTCCGATGGTAGGCTACGCGGCCTTTTCGACAACCCAACAGGCCAAGGAGCAGAACATGGGCAAGGGAGACATCCGCACCGCCAAGGGCAAGCGCTACTCGTGCAGCTACGGCAACGTGCGTCCGCACGGCACCACCGCCGCCGTCGTGAAGGCGGCCCCGACGCCGAAGGCGCCGGTCGCCGCAGCGAAGAAAACCGCAGCGAAGAAGAAAGCCTGAGCGCGGATTCGCAACTCGTGCATACGAAAAACCCCGCAGCGATGCGGGGTTTTTCGTTGCGGCGATCGCCCGCTGCGGACTATGCGCGGCGGAAGCGGTTGATGTCGTCGCGCTGTTTCAATGCCGCCATGCGTGCGGCCTGTGCGAAGTCTTCGCCCTGCGAGGCGTAGAGGATCGCACGCGAGGAACTGACGATAAGACCCGCGCCGTCGCGCGTGGCGCCGTGTTTCACCACGGCTTCCGCGTCGCCGCCCTGCGCGCCGACGCCGGGCACGAGGAAGGGCATCTCGCCCACGAGCGAACGCACCTGCGCCAGCTCCACAGGCCAGGTCGCGCCGACCACCAGCAGGCAGTTGCCGTTCGCGTTCCAGCGCTCGGCCACGGTTTTCGCAACGTGCTGGTACAGCGGGCGGCCATCGAGCGGCAGATCCTGGAATTCGCCCGATCCGGGATTGGAGGTGCGGCACAGCACGATCACGCCTTTGTCGTCACGATCCAGGAACGGCTGGGCCGAATCCTGCCCAAGATAGGGGTTCACCGTCGCCGCATCGGCGCGGTAGCGGTCGAAGGCTTCGCGGGCGTAATGCTGCGCGGTGCTGCCGATGTCGCCGCGCTTGGCATCCAGAATGACGGGAATGCCCGGATGATGGGCGTGGATGTGTTCGATCAGTCGCTTCAGCGCATCTTCGGCGCTGAGCGC
>CAZHXV010000236.1:0-582 GCA_964536455.1 uncultured Aquimonas sp. | reverse complement strand
GATCGCGCATTTCGCCGCGCTCGGCGCCGAAGATGCGCGATCTGCGGCTTGAAGGCGCACACGTAGGGCGCGGTGGCATCGACGATGGCGCGGCAGAACCCGAACACCGCATCGGCATCGTTCGCGAAGCTGGCGGGAAAACGCGCCGGTTCGGGATCGAGGCCGACGCAGAGCAGCGTATCGGCCTCATGCCAGCGGCGCTTGAGCGATTCGATGAAGTTCGACATGGATGCGGCGTAGGGTAAGTCGGCCGCTGCGCGGGCTGCAAGAGAGTAAGTTGCCCGCTGCGCGGGCTGTGAGTCGCGCCTTCGGCGCTGTGAGGAGTGAGTAAAAGCAGGCGTTGCTTCGCTTTTACTGACAGGCGCGCAATGCGCGCCGACTCGCTTCCCGCAGCGCCCGCAGGGCGCGGCTCACTGCATCACTTGAGAGCCTTGAACCGCAACCGCTTCGGGCCGGCATCGTTGCCGAAGCGGCGCTTCTTGTCCTGCTCGTATTCGCGGTAGTTGCCCTGGAAGAACTCCACGTGCGAATCGCCTTCGAAGGCGAGGATATGGGTGGCGATGCGATCCAGGAACCAGCGGT
>CAZHXV010000235.1:0-4862 GCA_964536455.1 uncultured Aquimonas sp. | reverse complement strand
CGACCTGGACGCCGCCATCCTGTTCTCGGACATCCTCACCGTGCCCGACGCGATGGGCCTGGGCCTGTATTTCGCCGAGGGCGAAGGCCCATCGCATCGGGCACGGTGAGGATGTCCGAGAACAGGATGGCGGCGTCCAGGTCGAAGCGCTCCAGCGGTTGCAGCGTGACCTCGCAGGCCAGTTCCGGCGTCTTGGCCAGTTTCAGGAAACTGCCGGCGCGGGCGCGGGTGGCGCGGTATTCGGGCAGGTAGCGCCCGGCCTGGCGCATGATCCACACGGGCGTTGCATCCACGGGTTCGCGCCGCAGCGCGCGCAGGAAGCGATCGTTTCTCAAGGAAAGTTCCTTCACATCTGGAGCTGCGGCAGGAAGCCGCGCTTTTCATGCTGGTTGCGCGTGGTTTCGAACGCCGCCATCGCCTGGGCGCGGTCGAGGAAGGTTTCGCGCTTGACCTGGCTCTTGCCGCCCAGGTGGCCGGTTTCCCGCGTCAGTTCCCACGCGCCGAGCAGATCCTGTTCGAGCAGGAGGCGGACGAAGCGCGGCGATGGGCTGCCGGGAATGGGTTGTTGCAGGAGGATGTGCATAGGCCTCGCATTCTAATGCGCTTGCGGCGATGCACTCACGCTTTGGATGCGAGAAGCTCCAGGATCGCCTCGTCGGGAACGTCCGGCACGATCTTCGCGCGGCCCAGGCCGTGCCAGAGGATCAGGCACAGCCGGCCGGACAGGTTCTTCTTGTCCAGCCGCATCAGTTCCAGCAGCCGTTGCGGCGTTGCGCCGGGCGGAAGCCGCGTGGGCAGGTGCAGGCGCTGCAGCAGGGCGGCCAGGCGTTGCGCATCCTGCGCAGGCGCCAGCCCCAGCGCAGTGGAAAGTTCCGCCGCCAGCACCATGCCGATGGCGACCGCCTCGCCGTGCAGCAGATCGCCGTAGCTGCCGGCCGTCTCCAGTGCGTGGCCGAAGGTGTGGCCGAAGTTCAGCAGCGCGCGATCGCCCTGTTCGGTTTCGTCGCGCGCCACGATGGCGGCCTTGTGGCGACAACTGCGTTCCACCGCTTCGGCGATGGCGGCAGGTTCGCGTTCCAGCAGCGCTTGGGCGTGGCGTTCCAGCCAATCGAAGAAGGCGGCATCGCCGATGGCCCCGTACTTCACCACTTCCGCCAGCCCCGCGCACAATTCGCGCTGCGGCAGCGTGGCCAGCGTCGATGTATCGGCGGCCACCGCAACCGGCTGGTGGAACGCGCCGACCAGGTTCTTGCCCTCGGGCAAGTCCACGGCGGTCTTGCCGCCGACGGAGGAATCCACCATCGCCAGCAGCGTGGTGGGCAACTGCACGAAGGCGATGCCGCGCATCCAGCAGGCGGCCACGAAACCGGAAAGATCGCCGACCACGCCGCCGCCGAGCGCGACGATGGCGGCATCGCGGCTGGCCTTGAGCTTTGCCAGTGCGGCCATCGCCTCGGCAAAGCGCGCCAGGGTCTTCTCCGATTCGCCCGGCGGCAGGATCAGCGTGGCGACCTGCTTGCCCGGCAGGCGCGCCAGCACGGTTTCAAGGTAATGCGGGGCGACGTTGGCATCGCTGACGACCAGGACATGGCGGCCACGGATCGCTTCGGGCCAGTCGCCCTGCGCCAGCAGGTTCGCGCCGATCCGGATGGGATAGCGGCGCGCGCCCAGTTCCACGCCCAGGTAACGGATGGCGGCGGCCGCATCCTCGGTGGCGAAGGGCCGCCATTGCGCTTCTTCCAGCGCATGGCACACGGCATCGACTGCGGCGCGCAGGCCGATGCGGCCGGTTTCGATGCGCGCATCGGCCACCTGCGCGTACAGCGGCGCGCGCTCCTCGCCGATGCGTTTCAGGCGTTCGTAGCGATCCGGGTGCTGCAGCAGGGGGCGATGACGGTCGCGGTGCAGGCGTTGCCATTGCGCGTCCAGGTCGATCGCCAGGTGCACCACGAAGCCGCGTTCGCGCAGCAGTTCCCGGGTGTGCGGATGCAGCACCGCACCGCCGCCGGTGGCGATCACCGCGCCCTGGCCTTCGCACAGGCGGGCGAGGGTGGTGCGTTCGCGTTCGCGGAAGCCGGCTTCGCCTTCCAGCTCGAAGATCAGCGGGATGCTGGCCCCGGTGCTGCGCTCGATTTCCTGATCCGCGTCGATGAACGCCAGGCCCAGGCGTTGCGCGAGGCGGCGGCCGATGGAGGATTTGCCCGATCCCATCGGGCCGACCAGGATGAGGTTCGGGGCGGTGCGCATGGGGGGATGCTAACATCGGCGGTCGTTCCCAAGCCCCGCCATTGCCGATGTTCCGTTTCTTCTCGATTTTCGTCCTGCTGCTGCTGACCTTGTTCGGCCTGCGCATCACTACCTGGGGCCACGATTACGTCACCGAGCCTTTCACCGGCGTGCTGGCGTGGATCAGCGCCCATCTGGTCAAGCTGTGGGACAGCGACGTGATTTCCTACGGCGTGGTGATCCAGAACAAGGCCAACGGATTCGCCGTGGGCATCGCGCCCGGCTGCGACGGCATCGAGGCGGTGATCATCCTGGTGTCGGCGGTGGTTGCGTTTCCCTCGCCGTGGAAGCACAAGATCGTGGGCATCGTCGCGGGCTTTTTTGCGATCCAGGCGTTGAACCTGGTGCGCATCATCAGTCTTTTCTACCTGGGCCAGTGGAGCGAACTGCTGTTCGATTGGTTCCACCTGTACCTGTGGCAGGCATTGATCGTGCTCGACGCGCTGGCGGTATGGCTGGTATGGCTGCGCTATCTGCCCAAGCCGCCGCGCAAGTTGCCCCCTTCCCCGCCCGTCCCCCCGTCGGCGGCCCCGGCCTGATCGTTCGGTTCCGTTTGGGGTGGCCATGAGAGGGATTTGCAAATGCTTGCAATTCAGGCGGGTAGGGCATCATTCTGAACGGCAAGCCGGCAGTCGCGGCAGGCCCGGATCCTGGTTGCCGCCGCGATCGGAACAACGATTGGGAGGGTGCCTAGGTGAGTGTCGCTCGCAACGCAATCGGCCTGGTCGAAGATGATCCCGACCAAGCCTTGTTGATCACGCATTGGCTCGAAGAAGCCGGCTATACGGTCAGGGCATTCCAGCACGCGGCCGAATTCCGCCGCAAGCTGGGCGCGGTATCGGTGGATCTCCTCATCCTGGACTGGAACCTGCCCGACGAAAGCGGCTTGACGGTACTGCGCGCGCTGCGCGAATCCGGCAACAACCAATTGCCGGTGCTGTTTCTTTCCGCGCGCGGCGAGGAACAGGACATCGTGACCGGCCTCAGCCAGGGCGCGGACGACTATGTCAGCAAGCCGGCCCGCCAGGGTGAGTTGCTGGCGCGCGTGGAGGCGCTGCTGCGCCGCACCGGCATGCATACCGAAGCCCGCATGGACGACGAGGAGCTCGCGCCCTATGCGATCGACCCCGGCCGTCGCCGGGTCACGCTGGAGGGCCAGGAAATCGTCCTGACCGAGCGCGAATTCGACCTCGCGCTGTTCCTGTTCCGTCGCCGTGGCCGCATCGTTTCCCGCGATTCGCTGCTGGAAAGCGTCTGGAACCTGCCAGGCGACGTGGCCACGCGCACGGTCGATACCCACGTCTCGCGCCTGCGCAAGAAACTGGAACTGGGCGGCGAACACGGCTGGCGGCTGTCGGCGGTGTACCAGCACGGGTATCGGCTGGAGCGCGCATGAGCGGCAGGCCGCGCAAGGTGTGCCTGGTCGGGCCGCTGCGCGCCGGGAAAAGCGCGCTGTGGCGCGCACTCACGGGCCAGGAGGCCAGGCCCTGCGGGTTTTCGCAAGCCCCGCTCAAGCAGCATCCGGAGATCAGCCTGTGGGATTCCCAGGGCGGCTGCTCGCTGGATTCGCTTGGCCAGGTGTTCCTCGAGGGGGCGGAATCGGTGCTGGTGGCGGTGGCGGCGGACATGCGTTCCAGCGGCGTGGAGGCCGCGCGCATGGTGACGGCCGTGCGCGCCTTGTGTCCGCAGGCGCGCGTGGGCATTGCGCTGACCCGGGCGGATCTGGGCGTGGGTGCCGATGTCGAGGCCCTGGCGACGCTTGCGCCGGTATTCTCCGTGGTTCACGCGCGCGGCCCGGGATTGGCGGAGCTGCTGCGATTTGCGGCCAACGAAACCCAGGCGCCAGCGTGATGAACGAAGATCCGCACGCCAGGGCGCTGGTCGCCTTCGGCGAGTTGCTCGAACAGGCCCGCGTTGCGGGGGATCCGGAGCCCACCGCGATGACCTTGGCCACGCTCGGGGAGGAAGGCCGCGTGGCGGCCCGTACCGTACTGCTCAAGGCCTTCGACGAACGCGGTTTCGTGTTCTACACCAACCACCACAGCCGCAAGGGCCGCGAACTGCTGGCGCATCCGCAGGCGGCGCTGCTGTTCCACTGGAAAACCGTGCGCGATGGGGTGCAGGTGCGGATCGAAGGAACCGTCGAAACCGTTTCCGATGCCGAAGCGGAGGTGTATTTCGCCTCGCGCCCGCGCGGCAGCCAGTTGGGCGCCTGGGCCTCGCTGCAGTCCGAGCCTTTGCCCTCGCGCGAGGAGTTCGAGCGGCGCTATGCGCAGTTCGAGCAGAAGTTTGCCAGCGGCCCCGTGCCGCGTCCGCTGCACTGGTCGGGCTTTCGTCTCGTGCCGGACAGTTTCGAGTTCTGGTACGGCGCGCAATTCCGCCTTCACGAGCGCTATGTGTATCGGCGGGAAGGCAGCGTGTGGACGGAGGGGATGCTGTATCCATGAGGGTGGGATTCGGGATTGGCAAGAGCGCAAAGCCCTCAAGGCCTCCGCTGTTACGAATCCCGAATCCCGACGCCTACCGGAACACCACCGTCCGATGCCCCTTCGGCAGGATGCGGTGTTCCACGTGCC
>CAZHXV010000234.1:0-4873 GCA_964536455.1 uncultured Aquimonas sp. | reverse complement strand
CGGCCAGGGCCCGAGCGACCATCCCGACCTGGCCGAATGGCTGATGCAGCAGGGCATCGAATCGGTGTCGCTGAATCCCGATACCGTGGTGGATACCTGGCTGCGGCTGGCGAAGTTGAAGGCTGCGGCGGGGTGATGGGTTCGTAGCCGGCTTGCCCAAAGCCTCCTCGATTCCAACCGTCGTGCGGTAGGCGCGGCGGGAATCCACAGGCGATGTGCGCTCACCACTGGCGCAAACGCCGCCGCTGCGGCACGCTGGCGCGGGGATCATCGAATACCGCAAGAGCGAACCGCGCCATGACAGAACCAACCCTGGCTCCGCCGCGTTCGGACGAAGTGTTGCCGCCGGGCACCAAACTGGGACCTTACGAGATCGAAGGGCTGATCGGCTCGGGCGGGATGGGCCACGTCTATCGCGCCCGGGATCCGCGCCTTGGCCGGCGCGTGGCGATCAAGACGCTGGCGGAATCCGCGGCGGCGACGGGGTCCGAAGGCGTACGCCGTTTCGAGACGGAGGCGCGCGCCGCAGGTTCGCTGGATCATCCGAACCTGTTGATCGTCTATGACGTGGGGAACGAGGGGAGCATTTCCTACATCGTGTCCGAGCTGCTGGAGGGGGAAACCCTGCGCGACCGGCTCGGGCGGCAGGGCACGCTGACGGACAGGCAGGCCATCGACATCGCCCTGCAGGCCGCGCGCGGATTGGCGGCAGCGCACGCGCGCGGCATCGTGCATCGCGACCTGAAACCGGAAAACCTGTTCCTCGCCCGCGACCGCGGCGTGAAGATTCTGGATTTTGGCGTCGCCAAGCTGATCCCGATGCCCGAACACCGCAACGATGCGGTTACCGGCCAGCCCATGACGGTGGCGGGCATGGTGGTGGGCACGGTCGGCTACATGGCGCCGGAACAGGTGAACGGCGATGTGGTGGATCACCGTGCCGATCTGTTTTCCCTGGGCGTGGTGATGCACGAGATGCTGCTCGGCAGCGCGCCGTTCCGCCGCGCCACGCCGGTGGCCTCGATGAATGCGATCGCCAGCGAGGATGCGCCCGATTTGCCCGCGAGCGTGATGCCGGGGCTGGCGACGGTGGTGTTCCGCTGTCTGGAGAAGGCGCGCGAGGATCGGTTCCAGTCCGCCAACGATGTGATCGTGGCGCTCGATCTGCTGGCCGCCACGGCGATCAGCGGTTCTTCCACGGCGCGGCAGCGCGCGCTTTCCGGCGCGAAGACGACGCGCCGCCAGGTGCTGCGCATCGGCGCGATCGCGGCTGGCGCGGGCCTGGCCGCGGGGCTGGGCGGCGGCGTGCTGCTGGATCGCGTGCTGCGGCCAGAGGCGCTTCCGGCCTCGTTCCGCCGCCTCACCTTCCGGCGCGGCCTGATCCGTTCCGCGCGGTTCGCGCCGGATGGGCAGACGATCCTCTACGGCGCGCTCTGGGATGGTGGCCGCTGCCGTGTCCACGGCGTGCGGCTGGATGGCCCCGAATCCAATACGCTGGATCTGCCCGATGCGAACCTGCTGGCGGTGTCGCATTCCGGCGAACTGGCGCTGTCGCTGGGGTCGCACCTTTCCGGCGTCATCACCGCCGGCACGCTGGCGCGCGCGCCGATGAGCGGCGGAGTGCCGCGCGAACTGACCGAGCGGGTCAAGTTCGCCGACTGGTCGCCCGATGGCGCGAACCTGGCCGTGATCCGCCGCGTCGATGGCCGCGATCTGCTCGAATACCCGGCCGGCAAGGCGTTGGTGCACGCGCCCGCCGGCGAAGGCGGCACGCTGGGTTTTGCCCGGGTGTCGCCCGATGGCCGGCGCGTGGCCTACGTACAGTACCGCAGCGCCAATCTGCTCACCGGCAAGGTGTGCCTGGTCGATGCCGACGGCAACAGCACCGCGCTCACCGGGGATTACCTCAATCTCCATGGCCTGGCGTGGAAGGGCGATGAAATCTGGTTCACCGCAGCCGACCAGGCTCCGCTGTTCCGCGCCTTTTGTGCGGTGAGGCCGGGCAGCGCGCCGCGCGTGCTGCGGCACGTGCCGGGCAACGTGACGCTGTGGGACGTTTCGCCCGATGGCGACAAGCTGGTATTGGCGCATACCGACGACCGTTCCGCGATGTTCGTGCAGCGCGGCGGCGAGGCGGCGCGCGATCTCTCGTGGCTGGATGCTTCCTGGCCGACCGACATTTCCCGCGATGGACGCCTGTTGCTGTTCAACGAAACCGGCCAGGGCGGCGGCGCGGAGGGCTCGGTGTATCTGCGCGGCGCGGATGGTTCGGCGGCGGTGCGGCTGGCCGCGGGCCGCGCGCTGGCGCTCTCGCCCGATACCCGCTGGGCCTTGTGCGCGCCGGCGTTCGCCGCCTCCACGTACCTGGAACTGGTGCCCACCGGCGCGGGCCAGGCGCGGCGCATTCCGGTCGATGGGCTGGCGATTTCCTCCGCGCGCTTCCTGCCCGATGGCAAGCGCGTGGTGCTGGAAGCCATCGAAGCCGGGCAGCGCCAGCGCGTCTATCTGTTCGACCTGGGCACCGGCAATCGCCGCGCGATCACGCCCGAAGGGGTGTGGAACTGGGCCGTTTCCCCGGATGGATCGACGCTGGCCGCGCGCGGGCCGGATCCGGTGACGCGGCTGTATCCGGTGGAAACCGGCGAGAGCCGCGAGCTGCCGGGCGAGAGCGCCGGGGAATCGCTGATCGGCTGGATCGAAACCGGCCTGCTGGCGATGCGGCCCAACGATGCGGCGGCGACGCCAGGCGCGATATGGCGCGTGGATGTGGAAAGCGGCGAACGCAGCGTCTTCTCCAACATCCTGCCGCGCGATGGCGCGGGCCTGATGAGCCTGTACGAATACTGCGTCACGCCCGACGGCGGCACCCAGGCCTATTCCTGGCACCGCGCGCTCTCCAATCTGTACCTGGCACAAGGCTTGGCCTGAACCGCTACGGCCCGTGCGCTGCGGCGGGATGGTTCAGTCTTCGGGATCGCTGCGTCGCGTCAGCGCCGCCGGCTCGCGCGCCGCCTGTTCAAGCGCGGCCTGCGTCACGCTGGAAAGTTCCGCGCCGGCGCTTTCCAGCTTTTCGAGCTGGTCGGAGATGTTGGCGTAGGCCTTGTCCATCGCGCGACAGGCGGCGTCCAGTTCGCGCTGCGGCGCGGTCAGGCCGTGGCGGGAAATCCACAGCCGGTGTTCAAGCACGTCGCGCAGCCCCTGCTGGACTTGTTCCTGCGCATCGAGCGAAGCACGCGCTTGCGCGGCGATGTCCGCCGGCACGCGATCCAGCACCTGGCGCATACCGGCCATCTTCTCGCGCGTGCTTTTCAGCAGGCCCTCCAGTGCATCGGCGCGGTCGAGCAGGTGCGTGAGGCTGCGCTCGCGCCGCACGCCGCGCTGGCGCAGGTAAACCGCCAGCAGGCAGAGCATGCCGCCGACGGAGATGGCAATCGTCAATAAGCGCACGGGCAACCGCGTTCCACGGGTAGGGAGAAGGAAGCGGAGTCTGCCAAACCCGGAGCGTGGGCGGCAAACGCCTGCAGTGCGGGCTGAACTCCCGCAGCGCCTTGAATTGACGCGAACGTGGGCGAAGGGTATTCTGGAGCGCTTATGTCGAACGCCTTGCCTGAACGTATCGATGCCTGGCGGACGGTTGCGTCGCGGAGGGTCTATGCCGGAACCCTGCCGCTTTCGTCCATGCCGCGCCTCGTCGGATTGCTGGCGGATGCGCAGGGCGAATGCGGGTTCGAGCTGGCTTTCGAGCGCGACAGGTTCGGCGTGGCAAGCATCGATCTGAAAGCGAAAGCGCGCCTGCCGCTGGTCTGCCAGCGCACGCTGGCGCGGTTCGAGCTTCCGGTCGAGGTGGATCAGCGCCTGGGCCTGGTTTCCGACGAGCGCGACGAAGCGGCGCTGCCGCCGGAATGCGAGGCGGTGCTGGTGCCCGAGGACGGCATGCTGGATCCGTCGGCGCTGATCGAGGACGAACTGATCCTCGCGGTGCCGGTGGTGCCCATCGACCCGGCCTTGCCGGAGGAAGGCGCGGTCTGGCGCTCGCAGGAGCCGCAGCCGCTCGAGGAAGATCAAGGGCAGATGCCGAATCCTTTTGCGGCATTGGCCCGGTTGAAGCAGGACAACTGAAGCAGAACCCCGAAACGGAAGTGGACGCACCGGCGTCCCCATTCGAAAGACCAGATTCGCAACACCCAACGCTGAACCGAGGAACCACGTCATGGCCGTCCAGAAAAGCCGCAAGTCCCCTTCCCGCCGCGGTATGCGCCGTTCGCACGATGCGCTCACCGCCAAGCTGCTCTCCACCGATCCGACCACCGGCGAAACCCACCTGCGCCACCACGTCACCAAGGACGGCTACTACCGTGGCCGCAAGGTGCTCGACGTGAAGAGCGACTTCGCCGCCAGCGAAGACTGATCCGGCGCGGCGCGGTTGCGCCGCGGATTCACGAAGCATCCGGCGCGGGCCAGTGTTCCCGCGCCAGCCGGACGGGTTGCGGCGCACGCATCGCCTGTTGCCACGACTCCCCGGCCATCCAGCCAATGAGGGAGCGGGCGATGGCGTCGCAGATTCGTGCGCGGATAGTCGGAACCGGCAGCTATCTGCCGGAAAACATCGTCACCAACGACGATCTCGCCGCGCGGGTTCAGACCAGCGACGAGTGGATCCGCGAGCGCACCGGCATCCGCCAGCGCCACATCGCGCTGCCCGGCCAGACCACCGGCGACCTGGCCTTCGAAGCCGCCAAGCGCGCGCTCGAGGCCGCCGGCGTCGAAGCGAAAGACATCGACTTGCTGATCGTCGGCACCACCACGCCCGACGCGATCTTCCCCTCTACCGCCTGCCTGTTGCAGCACCGCCTGGGCGCCAACGGCTGCCCGG
>CAZHXV010000233.1:0-4897 GCA_964536455.1 uncultured Aquimonas sp. | reverse complement strand
GCAACGCCGCGCACTGCGCGCTGGAGTTCGACCTGATCGGCGAGGACGTGCTGATCACCGGCGCCGGCCCCATCGGCATCATCGCCGCGGGCATCTGCAAGCACGTCGGGGCGCGCAACGTCGTGGTCACGGACGTGAACGATTACCGCCTGAAGCTCGCCGCCGACATGGGCGCGACGCGCGTGGTGAATGTCGCCAAGCAATCGCTCAACGACGTGGTGAAGGATCTGCACATCGAAGGCTTCGACGTCGGCCTTGAGATGAGCGGCAACCCCCGCGCGTTCGCGGACATGCTCGACTGCATGTACCACGGCGGCCGCATCGCCATGCTCGGCATCATGCCGCGCGGGGCCGGCATCGACTGGGACAAGGTGATCTTCAAGGGCCTGGTGCTGCACGGCATCTATGGCCGTCGCATGTACGAGACCTGGTACAAGATGACACAGATGCTGCTCACCGGCTTCCCCTTGCAGAAAGTGCTCACGCACCAGATCGCGATCGACGATTTCCAGCGCGGCTTCGAGCTGATGGAAGCCGGCCACTGCGGCAAGGTCGTGTGCAACTGGAACTGATGCGATGAAAACCTTTCTGCGTTGCGCCGCGCTGCTTGCGGCAATGGGCGCCGCCGCCGCGGCGAATGCGGCGGAAAAGACCCAGGTTCCCGGGCAGGAAACGATCCGGAGCCGCACGTTGGCCAATGGCCTGAAGGTCGTGGTCTGGCCCGACCACGATATCCCGAACGTCGCGCTCTACACCTGGTTCCGGGTCGGCGGGCGCAACGAATATCCGGGCATCACCGGCATCGCGCACTACTTCGAGCACATGATGTTCAACGGCACGTCCAAGCTCGAGCCGGGCGAGTTCGACCGCATCATGGAAGGGGCGGGCGGCTCCAACAACGCCTATACCAGTTCGGACGTGACGGTCTATCAGGACTGGTTCCCGGCCGATGCGCTGGAAACCGTGCTCGCGCTGGAAGCCGACCGCATGGCGAACCTGGATTTCGATCCGGAGGTGGTCGAGAGCGAACGCGGCGTGGTTTACAGCGAGCGCCGCGTCTCGGTGGAGGACGAGCCATCCGGCCTTTTGACCGAGCAGATGCAGGCCACGGCCTTCGTCGCGCATCCGTACCAGTTCCCGGTGATCGGCTGGCCTTCGGACATCGAGAACTGGAAGCTGGAAGACCTCAAGGCGTTCTACAAGACTTATTACGCGCCGAACAACGCGGCCATGTTCGTGGTCGGGGCGGTCGAGCCCGCGGATGTGTTCAAGCGCGTGGAGCGCCTGTTCGGCGCGATCCCCGGCCAGCCCGCGCCGCGCCGGATCACCACGCTCGAACCCGAACAGCGCGGCGAGCGCCGCATCGTGGTGGAGAAGGCCGGCGTGCAGGCCCCGGTTCTGGCGATGGCCTGGCACATCGGCAGCGCCAGCGATGCGGACGCGCTGCCGATGGCGCTGCTGCTTTCCGCCCTGGCCGACGGCGAGGCGTCGCGCCTGCACCAGCGCCTGGTGGAGCGCGACGCGCTGGCGCTGTCCGTCGGCTCCTCGCGCGATGCCGGGTTCGATCCGGGGCTGGTGTGGCTCTACGCGCAGTTGCCGCCTGGCGGCGATGTCGATGCGGTGGAAAAGATCATCGCCGAGGAACTGGCCCGCGTCCGGGCCGAGGGCATCGCACCGGCGGAGCTGGTCAAGGCGCGCAAGACGATGGAAGCGGGCTTCTGGCGCGCGCTGCAAACCATTTCCGGCAAGGCCCAGGCGCTGGGTCGCTACGAGATCTTCCACGGCGATTACGCGGCGCTGTTCGACGCGCCGGCCAAGGCTGCGGCCGTGACCGCGGAACAGGTGAAGGCAGTGGCCGAAGCCACCTTCCGGGATTCCAACCGCACCGTTGGACGGCTGGTTCCAGCGGCCCAGGCCGATGCCGCGCAGGAGTGAAGCCATGACCACGATTGCAAGATTCGCCCTGGCCGTGGCGCTGTTCGCGCTGGCGGGCGCAGTTCGCGCCGAGGGCGTGAAACTTCCCCAGACCACGCGCTTCACGCTGGACAACGGCGCGCAGGTGATCCTCGCCAGGAAGGCGGACGTACCGCTGGTGGCCGCGCGCATCGTCATCCGTGGCGGCGCGCTGGCCGATGCGCCGGGCAAGGAAGGCAGCGCCGCGCTGCTGGCCCAACTGCTCGGCAAGGGCGCGGGCGAACGCGATGCCAAGGCGTTCGTCGATGCAGCGGCGGACGTGGGCGGCGAGCTGTCGTTCTCCGCCTCGCGCGAGGCGCTGTGGGTTTCGGCGGATTTCCTCGCCGCCGATTCGGATCTGATGCTCGATCTCATCGCCGACGCGCTGCTGCGCCCGAAGCTGCCGCAGGAAGAATTCGTCAGGCTGCGCGAGCATGCCATCAACAGCATCGCCGCCGCCAAGGACAGCGGCGGGCGCGGCCTGATCGGCGCGTATGCGCAGGCGTGGACGTTCCGTGGACATCCCTATGGCCGTCCGGTCGAAGGCGACGAACGCAGCCTGGCGGCCATCGGCGCCGAGGACATCGCCGCCTGGTTCCGCGATCACGTCGGCGCGGATCGGGCCATCGTCAGCATCGTCGGCGATATCGACGTGGCCGCCATGCGCCGCCGCATCGAGCGCAGCTTCTCGAACTGGCCGCGCGCGCAAGGCGAGTTGCCGCAGGTTCCCGTCGCATTGCGCGAAAACGCCACGCGCGTGCTGTTGGTGGACAAGCCCGGTTCGGCGCAGAGCTATTTCTCCATCGGCAACGTCGGCGTCGCCGTGGGCGATCCACAGGAAGCCGCGCAGGATCTGGTCAGCACCGCGTTTGGCGGGCGCTTCACCTCGATGCTCAACACCGAGCTGCGGGTCAAATCCGGCCTCACCTACGGCGCGCGCGCGGCGCTCTCGCGCTACGCCACTCCCGGTGCCGCGGGTTTCTCCTCCTTCACCCGCACCGCCGCCACCGAACAGGCGATGGATCTGGCCTTGGCCGTGCAGCAGCGCCTGCACGGGCAGGGCCTGGACGCGGCCACGCTGGAATCGGCCAAGCGCTACGTGCGCGGCCAGTTCGCCCCCGAGTACGAAACCGCCGCGCAGATCGCCGGCGCGTTCGCCGAACTGGCGCTCCATGACCAGGATGCGGAGCGCATCGAGGGCTACGCGAACCGCATCGACGCGGTCACGCTGGAGCAGGCCAATGCCGCGCGCAGCGTGTTTCCGGAAGCTTCCGCCAACCTCATCGTCGTGATCGGCGACGCCGCGAAGATCGGCGATGCCGTGGCCAAGTACGGCCCGGTCACGCGCATCAGGATCACCGATCCGGGCTACGCGCCCGCTCCTTGATGTTTCACCGTCACCTCGTCTTTCTCCGAAGGGATGAACCCATGAAACTGCGTATCGCTCTGCTTCCCGCCGCGCTCGTCGCGGCCCTCTCCGGCCTTGCGGCGTGCGGCAGCGCGCCGGAATCCTCCGCGCCGGACGCCAGCGCCACCACGACCGCGCCCAAGGAATCCGCGGATGCCTTCGTCGCGCGCATCGATGCCTATCTCAAGGCCGAGATGCCCGAGCTCACGTCCTCGCAATGGCTGGCGTCCACCTACATCAACGACGACACCCAGCGCGTTTCCGCGGCCTCGAACGAGCGTTACCTGGCGCAGAAGAACGCCTTCATCGAACAGGCCAAGACCTACGATCTGGCGAAGGAATCCCCGGCCACGGCGCGCGCGCTGAAGCTCCTGCTCAGCGATACGCCGATGCCCGCGCCGCGCAATCCGGCCAGGCTCAAGGAAATCACCGAGATCGCCACCCGCATGGAGGCCACCTACGGCGCGGGCAAGTGGTGCCCGGACGGCAAGGATTCCTGCCTGGACATCGGCGGCGTGTCGGAAATCCTCGCCGATACCGACCACTCCACCTACGAGCAGCAACTGGATGCCTGGAACGGCTGGCACCGGATTTCCATTCCGATGCGCAAGGATTACCAGCGCTTCGCCGAACTGGCGAACGAAGGCGCGCGCGAAATGGGTTTTGCCGACACCGGCGAGGTGTGGCGCTCCGGCTACGACATGACGCCGGCCGAGCTTTCCGCCGAAACCGACCGGCTCTGGAGCCAGGTTCAGCCGCTCTACCAGCAATTGCAGTGCTATACCCGCAACAAGCTGGTGGGCAAGTACGGCGAGCGCGGGCAGGTGAACGGCATGATCCCCGCGCACCTCACCGGCAACCTGTGGCAGCAGGATTGGAGCGGCTTGTGGCCGATCCTGGAGCCGTACAAGGGCGTGGGCAGCCTCGATGTTTCCGCCGCGCTGAAAAAGCGCCGCGATGTCGCCGCCGGGGAGCTCGCGGCCAAGGCCGGCGGCCTGGCCAAGCTCACCGCCGAGCAGCAGGTGGAGCTTTCCCGCAAGGCGGATTTCGACAGCGCCACGCAGATGACGAAGCTGGCCGAAGGCTTCTACACCGGCCTGGGGATGCCCGCGCTGCCGGAATCCTTCTACACCGATTCGCAGCTGGTGCAGCCGCGCGACCGCGACGTGGTCTGCCATGCCAGCGCCTGGCCGATGAATACCGAGGGCGAGGTGCGCATCAAGATGTGCATCAAGCCGAACGAGGAAGAGCTCACCACGATCTACCACGAGCTGGGCCACATCTATTACTACCTGGCCTACAAGAACCTGCCGCCGATGTTCCAGAACGGCGCGCACGACGGCTTCCACGAGGCCATCGGCGACACCATCGTTCTTTCCATGACGCCCGAATACCTGGCTTCGATCGGCCTAGTGGACAAGCCCTCCGTCAGCGAGGAGGCGGTCATCAATTCGCAGATGCGCATGGCCCTGGCCAAGGTCGCGTTCCTGCCGTTCGGCCTGATGATCGACCGCTGGCGCTGGGGCGTGTTCGACG
>CAZHXV010000232.1:0-4940 GCA_964536455.1 uncultured Aquimonas sp. | reverse complement strand
CCAGGCTGAAACAGCTCGCGCGGCTGGAGGAAATGAAGATTCGCGGCGAACAGGACGAGCTGGCGAAGGAACGCGAGAAGTTGCTGGCCACGCTCGGCTCCAACGCGAAGCTGCGCAAGCAGGTCAAGGACGAACTGCTGGCCGACGCCAAAAAGTTCGGCGACGCGCGGCGTTCGCCGCTGGTGGAGCGCCAGGCCGCGCAGGCGCTGGACGAGACCGAACTGGTGGCGAGCGAACCGGTCACCGTGGTGCTGTCCGAAAAGGGTTGGGTACGTTCGGCCAAGGGCCATGAGGTGGATGCGGCGGCGCTGTCGTACCGCGAAGGCGATGCCCTGCTCGGCTTTGCACGGGGCCGCAGCAACCAGCAGGCGGCGTTCTTTGATTCCACCGGCCGCGCCTATTCCACACCAGCACATACGCTGCCATCGGCGCGCGGCAACGGCGAACCGCTCACCGGGCGATTCTCGCCGCCGCCGGGCGCGGCCTTCATCGGCCTGGTCATCGGCGAGGAGGCGCAGAAGTTCCTGGTCGTCTCCAGCTTCGGCTACGGTTTCGTCACCGCCTTCGGCAATTTCCTGGGCCGCAACAAGGCCGGCAAGCAATTGCTCTCGCTCGATGCCGCCGCCGTGCCGCTGGCGCCGGTTGTGGTGAACGACCCGGCCAGCGACGTGGTGGTGGCCATCACCACCGCCGGCAACCTGCTGGCCTTCCCCATCAGCGAACTGCCGGAACTGGACAAGGGCAAGGGCAACAAGCTGATCCAGATTCCGCCGGCGAAGCTCAAATCCGGCGAGGAACGGCTGGCCGCAGTGGCCAGCGTGCGCGATGGCGGCGAACTGACGCTGTTCTGCGGCCAGCGCAAGCTCACCCTCTCCTGGCGCGACCTGCAAGCCTACGGCGGCTCGCGCGCCCAGCGCGGCAATGTCCTGCCGCGTGGGTTCCAACGAGTGGATTCCGTGCTTTCGGCTTGAACGCCAACGGGTTGCGTGAACGTCGTCACAACCAGTCACAATCTCCTGGTTAAAAAGTGTGAACTGATTCGAATTTATGAACAATCCTCCGCTCGTCGGCTGGATTCGTCCACTCATATCTGCCAGCATGGCGCCTCAACGTCAGCTTGTGACGCATCGCGTCCCATACCGACGCACGAATACCGACGATACCCAAAACAAGAACGTTTCCGAGGCAAACATGAAATTCCTGTTCCGCATCCTGGTTCTTGGCCGATACATGACGCTGAATCGTCAGGCACGGGAGATCAAGCGCATCATCCAGAGCCTGCCAGTCACCTCGCAGCGCTCCGTCGGCCAACTCGTGATGACCGAAATCGAAGCCGCCGCCCAGACCGAGGAACCACACCTCTACGGCAGCACCACGACCCCTCCGCACCGCGCCTGGGGCAACGGTGCTTCCCAGGCCTTCTCCCGCGCTCAATCGCGCGTGCAGCAACTGCGCCTGCGCGGCGTCGCCCTGTGGCTGGCCATCGTCTATCACGAAACCCGCACGTCGAAATTCCCCGGCTTTGACGGCCTGCACCGCGAAGTGCTTGGAATGCTCGGTACGCTGAAGGGCACCCACGGCGGCAACTACAACCCGCTGGATGCGTTCAACATGGTGTAAGCGGTAGGCCAGCAAGCCGTATCGCAACGAAGGCCGGGAGCGAGGATCCCGGCCTTCGTCGTTTTTGTTCGTGCGCGATGCCCCTCACGCCCCGGAACACACGATCCGGTCGCGTCCTTCGCGTTTGGCGCGGTAGAGCGCGGCGTCGGATGCGGCCAGCAGTGCTTCCGGCGTGGTGGCGTCCGCCGGGAACAGCGCCATCCCGATGGAGATGGTGGCCGGCGGCAGTTCCGCGCCATCGAATCCGGTGCTCGATGCCCGGACACCGCCGAGCATGGCCTGGGCGATTTCCCGTGCCGGCGCCAGACCGGCTTCAGGCAGCAGTACCGCGAACTCCTCGCCGCCATAGCGGCAAACCGAATCGCCACCGCGCGCCTGAGCCTGCAAGGTTCTGGCGATCGTCCGCAACACCTCGTCGCCTGCTGCGTGGCCATAGGCGTCGTTGTAGTACTTGAAACGATCCACGTCGATCATCAGCAGCGCCAAGGGCGATCCATCCCGGCCACAGCGTTCGATTTCGTCGCGCAGGGCATCCTGCATCCGGCGGCGGTTGTAGAGGCCGGTGAGCGGATCGCGGATGGAGAGTTCCAGCAGGGTTTCGCGTGAGCGCTGTTCATCCAGATAAGCGATGCGGCGGCGATAGAGCCAGCCCAGCGCCGCGACCGCCAATGCCGCCGCCAGAATGCGGAACCACCATGTTTCCCACCACGCCGGCAGTACCTCGATGGACAGGCTGGCGCCCTGCTCGTTCCAGATGCCGTCCTTGTTCGCGGCCTTGACCTTAAACACGTAGCGGCCGGGGTCGAGGTTGGTGTAGGTGGCGCGCGGCTTGCTCGCGTCGGTCTGGATGAAATCGCGATCGAAACCTTCCAGCCGGTAGGCGAAGCGGTTGCGGGCTGGGTCGGCGAAGTGCAACGCGGCGAACTCCAGCGTGAAATCGCTCACCTCGCGGGACAGGCGCAGGTGCGAAGCGGCGTCGATGCGCCCTTCCAGCGCCACGCCTTGCGGCGGGTGCGCGAAATCTACCTCCCGCCCGGACACCTGCATCGCCACGATCCGCACCGGCGGCGGGATTTCGTTGTCGTGGATCCGATCCGGCCGGAACGAAACCGCGCCGTGGGTGCCGCCAAAGAAGATCGTGCCGTCGGGCAGGCGCGTGCCCGAATGGACGAAGAAGCTGCCGGTGGCGACACCATCGCGCGCGCTGTAGTTGCGCACCTGGCCGGTGGCCGGGTCGAGCCGGCTCACGCCCGCATCGGTGCTCAGCCACAAGCGCCCCTGCGCATCGGCCTGGATGGCATTGATGCCGTCGTTGGCCAAGCCATCGGCGTGCGAATACACCCGGAAACGGACGCTGCCGTCGGCCTGACGCTGCAACAGGTTGAGGCCGGATACGGTGCCGACCCAATGCCGGCCCTGGGCATCGTCGAAGATGTCCGTGATCACGCTCTGGCTCAGGCTGCCGGGCCGTGCCGGATCGGCGCGGAAGTGCTCGAAACGGCCCTCGGTGTCGTCCAGCATCCGATCAAGGCCGGTTTCCGTACCGATCCAGAGCGCGCCGCCGCGATCCTCGTGCAGCGCCAGGATGCGGCCCGGCGAGAGCGAATCGGCCCGCTCGGGATCGTGCACGAAGGTTTCCAGCGCGCCACTTTCGGGGTCGTGACGGATCAGGCCGTCTTCGCTGCCGAACCACACCGTGCCGTCGCGCGCCGCTTCGATGGCGCGGATCGACAGGCGCGCCGGCGGGACTGCGCCAGGGTCGATGGCGTAATAGCGGCCGCTGTCCTGGTCGAGCCGCCCGAAGCCGTGTTGCTGCGTGCCGACCCAGACGCGCCCTTGCCGATCCGGCACGGCGCTGCGGATCCAGTCGCTCGGCAAGCCGTTCGCATCCTTGGGGTCGTGGCGGTAATGGCGCAGGGTTCCGCTGGCCGGATCGAGCCGGTGGATGCCACCGCGCAAGGTCGCCATCCAGACGCTGCCGTCGGCACCAGCGGCGACGTGGTATACCAGATTGTCGTGCAGCCCCTGCACGTCGTCGTCGATGGCGATGTAGCGCTCGAAGCCGCCGCTGTCCAGATCGAGCCGGCTGAGGCCGTTGTACCAAGTGCCGATCCAGAGCGTGCCGCTGCGATCCTGCAACAGCGCCACCACGGAATCGTCGGCGAGGCTGTGCGGATCCTGCGCGCGATGGCGGTAGGCGATGGTGCCGCCGGATCCCGGATCGGCGTGATACAGCCCGCTGTTCTGGGTACCGATCCAGTATGCGCCGTTGCGGTCGCGGAACAGGGCGCGAATGCTGTCCCCAGCAGGAAGCCCAGCCAGCCCCGGCTGCGGCGCAGGCGCGGCCTCGCCCGATGCGAACGACCAGCGCGCCAGCCCCAACCGAGTACCGATCCAGAGCGTGTCGTCGCCGTCCGCCCAGTGCAGCGCGGAGACCGAGTTGCCCAAGGCCGGCCCGGCCCCTTTCGGCATCACGTCGAAATGCTCGATGCGGCCGGTGGCCGGATCGAGCCGATCCAGGCCCTCGTCCGTGCCGATCCATAGCCGCCCGGAACCATCCCAGGCCAGCGCGGCCACATCGTCGCTGGCCAGGCCATCGTGCCGATGCCAGAACGAGAACTTGCCGGTGGCCACCTCGATCCGCTGCAGGCCGTCGGCGGTCGCGGCCCAGATTGCCTCGTCCTTGCCTTGCTGCGGAGGTTCGGCCAACAGAGCACGCACGGTACGGTTGCCGTGGCCGCGCGCTTCCGGTTCGCCTGGATCAAAAGCGTCGAAACGGCGGCGATCCGGATCGAGCCGGTACAGGCCGCCGGCCGCCCCTACCCAGATCGCACCATTGCGGTCTTCCAGCAAGGAGAGCACCAGGTTGCTGCCCAGATCGTCCGCCGCGCCGGGCGTCCGGCGATAGACCTGGAAGCGGAACCCGTCGTAACGCGCCAGCCCGGCCCCGGTACCGATCCAGAGGTAGCCGTCGCGATCCTGCAACAGCGTTTCCACCGAGGGCGTGGGCAATCCATCCTCGCTACCGAGGCTCTCGAAACGCGGATTGCGCGGCGTGGCCTGCGCGGTGCTCTCAAGGCACAGGCACAGTGCCAAGGCAAACCATGCCCGCGAGCGAACAAGAGCGGGCACGAGCATGGAAACGAAGTGTGCGGGCATCGAGCGGGCTTGGCGGAGCGTCTGCTGAAGATACCGCATGGCGTCACCGCCGGTGACGGCATTGGACGGTTTTTCGCTTTCGTGCGCGAAGCCAACCCAGTTCCAACGTCACGCTTCATCGTCATGCCCGCGAAGGCGGGCATCCAGTGACTTCAAGCCTT
>CAZHXV010000231.1:0-4943 GCA_964536455.1 uncultured Aquimonas sp. | reverse complement strand
CGCCGGCGTGCATGTCATCCGCACCCCGCGCCACACCGGCGTGCTGAGCCCCGTGGTTCACACCATCCCGGTGCAGCTCCTGGCCTACCACACCGCCCTGGCGCGCGGCACGGACGTGGACAAGCCAAGGAATCTCGCCAAATCCGTGACGGTGGAATGACCGCCACGCGACTCAGCTCTGATCCAAGAATTCCGATATCTCTTTCAAGAGCGCAACGATCTCACCCGAGATTTGCTCGAAGGTCTTCATGTCGCAAGGATTGATCTCTTCGGATTTTCCGTTGACACAACTCACCACGGGAGCCCTGCTGAGATCCAATTGTTGCAGCCATAGACGTGCCAACTTCATCAAACGACCTGCATATGCGGGGCAAGCGCCAGCAACAGTGATGAACATCCGATCGATGGGCATGGCGCCACCTGTTGCAGATGCCTCAAATCGCGATGCAATGACTCGAAGTTTTCCGCGTATCTCAAAGCTGTAAACGGCATATGCGATTGCCACCGGCATGATGCGCGCTTGATCTTCTTCGTTAACTTCGGGATCGAGTTCGTCGTCTTCTTGATCGGTATCGCTGTCCCACGCATCGACAGCGTAGGTATTCATGATTCCAAGAGCTGGACTCATGCAAGTGGCTACATGCTCCTCGATGGCACGGTACTTGCCCCATATCTCCGCTGACAGCCCATTCAGCGCGTTCGAGTTGGAAAAATTGCGAAGGAGATCGACGGTTGCTTCATATCCCAATGTGCTTCCCACCGCATCATGAAGGGCTTGCAGTGGCGAAAGCAGGCTGGCTGCCGCAGCAAGCCGATGAAATTCGTCGTGGAGTGCATCTTGCAAATCCAAGCCGCGTGTCGCCCGAAACCCGGCTTCGGCCACTTGTGGCTCACATGCAAAAATGGCGTTGTAGCTGGACAATTCATGTGCGTGGAGTTGAGCCACTTCCTCGGCAATTGATCGGCTGGGCATGGCCACCGAGAGAAGCGAAGCATCAGCACGCAGCTGTTCTGCGGCAAGTTCACTCAAGCTTGGGAAGACAGCGGCGTTCATGGCCGCGTTGGCACTATCTGCGTTGACTTGAGAACTCCGCTGTTCGATCAGGTCGGAAATTAAATCGCCGCCAAGTACGGCGCGTAAGTCTGCCTCTTGCTGGCGTTCCCAATCGCTCAGGCGCCCTGTGCTGGCCAGATTGGCGGCCGGTTCCAGATAGTGCTGGACGCTAGCGATTGATCGCCACTGATATCCGGCTTCGTCCCTGAGCCGACGCGCCGAACCGGCACTCGCAAGATCCCACATCTCGCGTATTTTCTGGGTCGCGTATCCCGCCGGATCAAGCACGTCATCCAGAGCGTTCCCATAAGGTAGTCGAGCCATTTCGAGTCTCCGGTCGGTTTCAATTGTTGCCATTATGCATATTTTGTGCAAAAGTATAGCCGAAAGCAAGCAACAGAAGGATCTCGTCATGTCTGCCGCCACTGCTGAGTTCGCCAGCTTCCTCTCGACCTTGAAGGCTGAGGATTCGCGGACTGCGCTTTCGCCCGAACGCTTGGCAGGTGCACTGGAACTGCCGCTACAGAAATTGGCCACGTTGGCGCGTGTTCACCGCAACACGGTGAGTCTGGCGCCGAATTCCCCCAAGCTGCAGGACGCCATGGTCGATGTGGTTCGTGTGCTGTCTGCCGCACATGCGCTTACCGGCGACATAGATCGTGCGCTGTTCTGGTTCCGCAACCAGCCCATCGCCGACTTCGACCATTTCACGCCAATGCAACTTGTCGAGCGTGGACAGGTTCAAGCTGTGATCGACTACATTGAATCGATCGGTGCGGGTGCGACCGGGTGATCGTTACCCGCCTCGACGGAACGGCGCTGTTCTACCGTGCGCATACGCCGGAGTGGGCGAGCCAGCCCTCGAGTGGTGCGGGTGCCGCCAGGAAAGGTGGGCGTTTGAACCGCCCCGGGGTTCACGCCTTGTACCTGGCTGATTCGATCACGACCGCCATTGCCGAGTACCAGCAACGCGACCCTCTGATGCCGCCCTGCACACTGGTTGCCTACCGGGTCGCTCTGGGGCGCGTCGTTGATTTTCGAGGGGGCTATTCGCCCGAGCACTGGTCGCCACTCTGGCAGGAGCTTTACTGCAACTGGCGGCGCCTCGCATTTCTTGAAGGAACAGAACCACCCAGTTGGGTGTTGGCCGACGAAGTGCTCGCTGCGAACCAGGTGGGCATCCTGTTTCCTTCTCGGCGTAGCGATGGCGTGAACCTTGTGATCTACATGGACGCTTTGGGGGGCGAGGATCAGGTGCTAGTGCATGATCCCGACAGCAACCTGCCTCGGGATCGATCGAGTTGGAAGCGTTGATTGCCTGTCGCGCGAACCGTCCGGCCCGGCTACGCTTTTCGCCACGTTCCCGAAGCGAAGCCGCCCCGTGCCTCTCCCGAGCCTTCCTCCCGCCACACCCCTGGTGCTGTTGAACGCGCGGGTATTCGCGCCCGAGCCGCTGGGCATCCGTCATCTGCTGCTGGGCGGCGGGGCGATTCTCTGGATGGGCGAGGATGCGGACGAAGTGCGCCACGTTCCCGGCGCGCGAGTGCTGGATCTGCACGGCGCGCGGCTGGTGCCGGGTTTCATCGATGGGCACGTGCACGTCACCGGCGGCGGCGGCGAGGCGGGGTTTGCCACGCGCGTTCCGGCCTTGTCGCTTTCGCAGTACACCGCGCACGGCATCACCACCGTGGTCGGGCTGCTCGGCACGGACGATGTGGCGCGCGGCCCGCGCGAGCTCGTCGCCACGCTGTACGGGCTGCGCGAGCTGGGGCTTTCGGCTTACGGGCATTGCGGCGGGTATCACCTGCCGCCGGCCACGCTCACCGGTTCGGTGCGCGGCGACATCGTGTTCGTCGAGCCGTTGATCGGCGTGGGCGAATTGGCCGTCAGCGATCACCGTTCCAGCCAGCCCACGCTGGAGGAACTGCTGCGCGTGGCGAGCGAGGCGCATGTGGCGGGGTTGATGACGGGCAAGGCGGGCATCGTGCACTTGCACCTGGGCGATGGCGAACGCGGGCTGGAACTGGTGAGCCGCGCGCTGGCGCAAAGCGAACTGCCGCCGCGCGTATTCCAGCCCACGCACGTGAACCGCCGCCGCGCATTGTTCGATGAAGCGCTGCAACTGGCCGGGCGTGGCGCGACGATCGACGCCACGGCGTTCCCGGTGGCCGAAGGCGAGGATGCGTGGAGCGCGTCCTCCGCGCTGCTGCGCTATCTGGAGGCGGGCCTGCCGGCGCAGCGCATCACGATCAGTTCCGATGCGGGCGGTTGCCTGCCGTGCTTCGATGCGCACGGCCACATCGAACACATGGACGTGGGCGATTCGGGCGCGTTGCTGGAAACCTTGAACGAAGTGCTCGCTGCCGGCCTGCCGTTGGAACGGGCGCTGCCGCCATTCACTTCCAACGTCGCGGATCTATTGCGGCTGTCGCGCAAGGGCCGCATCGCGGCGGGTGCGGATGCGGATCTGCTTGTGCTTGACGACGCCAACCGCGCCGCCACGGTCATCGCGCAGGGCCGTCTGCATCGGCACGAAGGCCGCACCCTGCGGTTTGGCCCGTTCGAGCGAACCGAATGATTCGCCGCCCCGCCGTCGCCCTTGCGCTGGGGCTGGCGTCCGCCGCGCTGCTGCTGGGCGGGCTGGCGCTGTGGTTGCACGGGGAACGCACCACCGTGCGCATCGGGCAGGCGCAGTTGCGCGCGGAACTGGACAAGCGTTTTCCCATCGAACGCCCGGTGTTCCTGCTGCTGAACTACCGCCTTTTCGAGCCGCGCCTGACGCTGCTGCCGCAGACCGGGCGCGTGGCGCTGGGCCTTTCCATCGGCCTCAATGCCCGGCTGGATGGCGAGCGCACCCGGCTGCAAGGCAGCATCGATGTCGAAACCGGGCTGCGCTACGACGATGCCGCCGGCGCGCTGTACCTGATCGATCCCGTCATCACCGATCTGGCGCTGGATGGCGTGCCGGAAAAGCACCTCTCCCGCGTGCAGGATGGCGCGCGGCTGGTGCTGGCCGAAGCGTTCGCGCGTTATCCGGCCTATACGCTGGATCGAAGCGACCTGCGCCAGCGCGCGGTGAAGCTGGCGCTGCGCGACCTGCGCGTGGAAAGCGATGCCGTGGTGCTGGAGTTGGGGGTGCAGTGAGGGGGGCCGGGAGTGGGGATGCCGGGATTCGGGATTGGTAAAAGCAGGTTCCCGACGGCTTATGCTCTTGCTCCTACGAATCCCGAATGCCGAATCCCCAATCCCATGCCGCCAGACATCTGGGTCATCGACGACGATCATTCGGTGCGCTTCGTGCTCGCGCAGGCGCTGCGCGAGGCGGGCTTCACCGTGCGCGAATTCGGCGGCGCGGCGCAGGCGCTGGAGGCGTTGGGCGCAGCTTCGCCCGATCTGGTATTCACCGACGTGCGCATGCCGGGGCTGGACGGTCTGGCGTTGCTGGATGCGCTGAAGCTGCACCAGGCCGAGTTGCCCGTCATCGTGATGAGTGCGTGGACGGACGTACCCTCCACGGCCAGCGCATTCCGGGGCGGGGCGCACGATTTCCTCTCCAAACCCTTCGATCTGGACGAAGCCGTGGCGATGGCGCGGCGGGCGCTGAACCAGGAAGCGCCCGCGCCCGATCCTGCGGAACAGGCCACCGGCGAGGCGGAACTGCTCGGCGATTCGCAGGCGATGCGCGATCTTTTCCGCGCCATCGGGCGGCTGTCGCAGGTGCCCTTGTCCGTGCTCATCACCGGCGAAACCGGCACCGGCAAGGAGCTGGTGGCGCACGCGCTGCACCGCCATTCCCCGCGCGCGGCGCGGCCCTTCGTGGCGCTCAACACGGCGGCGATTCCGGCGGAACTGCTGGAATCGGAACTGTTCGGGCACGAGGCCGGCGCCT
>CAZHXV010000230.1:511-4950 GCA_964536455.1 uncultured Aquimonas sp. | reverse complement strand
CTTCAGCGAGCTTGCCATCGGCGATTTCACCATCCAGTTGAACAACCGCAAGCTGATGCGCGGCTTCTTCGAATCGCTTGGCGTGGCCGATGCGGAACGGCAGACGCTGGTGCTGCGCGAGGTGGACAAGCTCGACAAGCGCGGCGCGGAGTATGTGCGCGAAACCCTGGTTTCCGAGGCCTTCGGCCTGTCTCCGGAGGCCGCCGACAAGGTGCTGGCCTTCGTGCAGCTACGTTCGGAGAGCCACGCCGACGCCATGGCAAGGCTGCACGCGCTGGGCGGCGGCAACGCCGCGCTGGAGCAGGGCGTGGCCGAGCTTATCGAAGTGCTGGAGCTAGTGCGCGCGCTCGGCGTGCCGGAGAAGAACTACGCGATCAATCTTTCCATCGCGCGCGGTCTGGATTACTACACCGGCACCGTGTACGAAACCCGGCTCGACGCCTATCCGCAGATCGGCTCGATTTGTTCGGGCGGGCGCTACGAGAACCTCGCCAGCCACTACACCAAAAGCACGCTGCCGGGCGTGGGCATCTCCATCGGGTTGACGCGCCTGTTCTGGCAACTGCGCGAGGCCGGCCTGATGGACACGGCCGAAAGCACGGTACAGGTGCTGGTGAGCCAGATGGACGAAGCGCGTCTGCCGCTGTACCTGGCCATCGCCAACGAACTGCGGGCCGGCGGCATCAACACCGAGGTGCAACTGGAGCCGAAGAAGCTCGGCAAACAGTTCCAGTACGCCAGCCGCGCCGGCATCCGTTTCGTCGTGGTCGTGGGCGAGGACGAGGCGGCGCGCGGCGTGGTGTCGGTGAAGGATCTGCGGCGCGAGGAACAGTTCGAGACGCCGCGCGCGGAACTGGCGAGGACCCTGCGCGTGGAACTGGAGCAGACCCGCGCGATGGCGGCATTGAAAGATTATGTGGAGCCGGGCTTGCCCGGCTGATGCATGGCGCGGAGCAGGCTCCGCGCCACGGACGTGGGTCAATAACCGCAGTGCAGGACGAACCAGGATGCAAATGAAAAACCGACGCCGCTTCCTGCCCGCCGCCGCACTGCTGGCCGCGCTGAACCTTTCCGCCGCCGCGCACGCGGTGCCGCCCGATCCGGCGTTCGTCCTCGATCTGGGCGGCCGCCGCTTCGATCCGCTGGCCGATCCGCCCGCTGCCGGGACGCGCCAGGCCGGCCCGGATCTGCGGTTGGTGCAGTTCGACGGCCCGATCCGGCCCGAATGGCTGGAGGGCCTCGTGCACGAAGGCGCGACACCGCTCCAGTACATCCATCCGTACAGCTACGTGGTGTGGGCCGATGCGGCCTCGTTGGCGCGTACCGCGCCACTGGCGGGCGTCCGCTGGCAAGGCGATTTCCTGCCCGAGTACAAGCTCGCGCCGCAAGCCCGCGGCCTGGATGCCGCGCGCCGGCCCGCGTTGCTGTTGCTGAGCCGCCATGCCGATCGGGATGAGCTTGTTTCCGCGATGCGCGGCCTGGGCGCGGACATCGGTTCGGTCGAGCCGCTGGGCCGGCATTTCTCCGTCGCCCAAGTCGAACTGGCGGGCGAGCGCTATGCCGACCTCGCTGCGCTGCCCGGCGTGTACGCGGTGCAGGAAATCGAAACGGCCAGCCCCAAGCAGATGCAGCGCGGGGAGATGAGCAACCAATCCGTCGTCGGTGCGTACGACGAGGAATCCGGCAATACCATCGCGCCCGGCTATACCGCCTGGTACACCGCCAGCGGCGTCGATGGCACCGGCGTGACCGTGGGCATCGTCGATGGCGGCGTGCACGTCGGCCATCCCGAACTCAACCTGGCGGGCAAGGTGAAGCCCTGCGTCGATGCCGGAGCCGGAACCACCTCCTGCAATCCGGGCACCGATGCGCATGGCACCCATGTGGCTGCGGCCGTCGCGGGCGTGGGCGTGGCGACGGCGGTGGGCAACGGCTTCCTGCGCGGGCAGGGCGTGGCGCCGGGCGCGAACGTGGTACGGCAGATCTACGATCCGTTCATGGGCGGCGGCCCCGGCAGCATGATCCCCAACGGCATGTTGACCATCTACCGGGAATCCGCGCTTTCCGGCGCGCTGCTCACCAACAACTCCTGGGGGCCGAGCAGCACGCCGAAGGGCTATGACATCCCGACCCAGCAGGTGGATTTCGTCGCGCGCGATGCGCTCTCCGACGTACCGGGGCAACAGCCGGTGCTGGACGTGCGCTCGATCATGAACGGCTATGGCGACAGCAGCGGCGCCTGCGCGCCCTCCTCGCTGGGCACGCCGGACGAGGCCAAGAACCTGTTTGCCGTGGGTTCCACCAAGCTGCAGAACGGCGGCGGTTCACAGCAATCGGCGATCTTCGATGTTTCCGCCAATTCCGCGCACGGCAACGCCTGCGATGGACGCCGCGTGCCGCACATCGTCGCGCCCGGATGTTCCACCGAGAGCGCCAACAGCGCCAGCGGCTACGGCACCATGTGCGGCACTTCGATGGCCTCGCCGGTGGTGAGCGGCGCGGTGGCGCTGTTCATCGAGAAATACCGCGCCGAACGCGGCGGCGCCACGCCCAGCCCGGCGCTGATCAAGGCCGCCTTCACCGCCGTGGCGAAAGACCTGGCGGGCTACAGGAACGCCAACGGCGGCACGATGGGCCATCGCCCGGATCGCTTCCAGGGCTATGGCCGCCTCGATCTTCAGGCCGTGATCAACCCCGCCGCGGCGGTCGTGTATCTCGACCAGACGGAAACCTTCACCGCCAGTGGCCAGCAATTCAGCCTTTCGGCAGCCGCCGCCGATCCGGCCCAGCCCATCCGCATCATGCTGGCCTTCACGGATGCCCCGGGCCACGGCCTGGGCGGCACCACCCCGGCGTGGGTGAACGACCTGAACCTTTCGGTGGAAGCCAGCGGCATTACTTATCTGGGAAATATCGTCGGCAGCGATGGCTGGAGCGCGACCAGCGGCAGCGCCGACGAGAAGAACAACCTGGAAGGTGTGTTCCTGAACCCGGCCCAGCATGGTGGCTTCGTCAGGATCGCCGTGGACGCCGCCAACGTTGCCGCCGATGCGCTGAATCCGCATGCTCCCGGTGCCCCGGCACAGGATTTCGCGCTGGTTTGCTACAACTGCGTGCAGGGCGAAGGTTTCGGTCTCGCGGTGGAACCTGCCAATGCGCAGGTCTGTGCCCCGGCGGGCACCAGCGCGACGGTATCGGTGGCGGCCTATGGCGGCTTCGATGCTGCGGTCGCGCTGGCCGCTTCCAACCTGCCGTCCGGCCTTTCCGCCTCGTTCGTCCCGGCCACCGTCGATCCCGCGCCAGGCACGAGCACCCTCACGCTCGGCAATACCGGGGCGGTCGCGCCAGGTGCCTATTCGATCCTGATCGAAGGCACGAGCCCGGGCGAAACCCCGCGCAGCGCCGGTTTCGATCTGAACATTGCCGCCGCCGCGCCGGATGCCCCAGAACTGGTATCGCCCGCCGACGCCGCCGTGGATGTTTCCCCGCAGGCCACGCTGGCATGGGCCGCCGTGCCGGGCGCGTCCGGCTATCGGGTGGAAGTGGCCGATTTCATGGATTTCTCCGGGATCGTATTCAGCGAATACACCCAGGCCACCAGCCTCACCATCGCCCCGGCGCTTTCCACCCGCACCACGTACTACTGGCGCGTGATCGCGGAAAACGCCTGCGGGGAAGAGGTTTCGGCCCCGTTCTCCTTCGGCACCGCCGCCGCTCCCGGCGATTGTCCGGTAGGCATGCAGCCTGCCGTGCCACTGTTCGCGGAGGATTTCAGCGGCGGCCTTGGCGGCTTCACCACCACCGGCAGCACCGGCAGCGGCACCTGGGGCATTTCCGAGGGCAATCCCGGCCCTGGCTCCGGCGGCAGCGCCGCACTGGCGCAGGACTTCGCCACCGCGTCCGACCAGCGCCTGATCTCGCCCTCCATCGCCCTGCCTCCCGACATTTCGATGCCGACCTTGCGGTTCTTCAACGCGGTCAATGTCGAAACCAACACCGACGGCGGTTGCTGGGATGGCGGCCTGCTGGAGATCAGCACCAATGGCGGCGCGAGCTTCACCCAGATTCTGGGAGCGGCGCTCCTGACCCAGCCCTACATCGGCAACGCGCCCTCGGCGAATCCGCTGTCGGGCATGCCGGTGTGGTGCGGCGCGGCGGTGCCGTGGAAGGCGAACGTGGTGGATCTTTCCGCCTACGCAGGCCAGAGCGTGAACCTGCGCTGGCGTCTTGGCACCGACAACGCCGTCGGCCTGGCACCGGATGGATGGCGCCTCGACGACATCGTGGTGCGCGGCTGCGAGGCCGCCCCGCCGGAAGTCCGGATTTTCCGAAGCGGCTTCGAGTAGTTCTCGATCCGGCTCCGCGACGGAAGCGGGGATCGCCGTTTCCGTTGCCGGGATGCGCCTCGCGGGCCGTCAGGCCTGCGCCAGCGTGGCGCT
>CAZHXV010000230.1:0-501 GCA_964536455.1 uncultured Aquimonas sp. | reverse complement strand
GCGGATCGTTTCGATATCGGCGACGATGCCGTGCTCGGCGCAGAAATCGAGCATTTCCTGCGTTTCGGGAATGCCGCCGATCAGCGAGCCGGCGATGGCGCGGCGCTTCATGATGAGGTTGAACACGTTGGGCGAGGGATGCGGGGTGGACGGCGCGCCCACCAGCGTCATCGTGCCGTCGCGCTTGAGCAGGGCGAGGAAGGCGTCCAGATCGTGCGGCGCGGCCACGGTGTTGAGGATGAAGTCGAAGCTCTTGCGGTGCGCGGCCATTTCGTTCGCATTGCGCGAAACGACCGCCTCGTCCGCGCCCAGCGCCGTGGCGGCTTCGCGCTTGCCTTCGGACGTGGTGAACGCCACCACATGCGCGCCCATCGCGTGCGCGAGCTTGATGCCCATGTGGCCCAGCCCTCCGATGCCGACCACGCCGACTTTCTTCCCCGGCCCCGCTTTCCAGTGGCGCAGCGGCGAGTACGTGGTGATGCCCGCGCACAGCAGCGGCGC
>CAZHXV010000229.1:0-5003 GCA_964536455.1 uncultured Aquimonas sp. | reverse complement strand
CCCGGCTGCCTGGCTGCTGCACCGCAGCGGCCTGTTCGCCGCGCTTGCGCTCTCCGCCCTTGCGGGCCTTGCGCTGGTGCTGGCCTGGCGGCGCGCGGCGCTGCCCGGGAAACTGGAAACCGATCCCGATCCGCAGGGCGCCATCGCCCGCGTACTGGACGAACTTGCCGAAGCCGGCGATGCCTTGTTCCTTTCCGCCAGACCCTGGCTGATCGCGCTGGCATTGCTGACGCTGGCGCTATCGGCGCTGGCCTGCGGCTGGCGCGCGCCGTGGCCGTCGGTGGAAGCGCATCGCATCTTCACCGCGCTCCATGCGCTGCTGATCGCCCCCCTGGCCGCGACATACGCCATCGGTTCCGGCTGCCGCTGGGCGGCGCTGGCCCGCGAGCGGCAATTCCGCGAACGGCTGGCGCGCGGCGAGGCCGAGCGCGCGGCGCAGGAAGACGTGCCCATCGAACCGGCCGCAAACGCCACGCCGCCCGCCGATGGCCCGGCGCGCCTCTACGCCGCCGCCGCCGCAGGCCGCATCGACGCTGCGCTGGATCTGCTGCAAAGCGGCGTCGATCCGCACGCCCTGCCCGATCCGGGTGCGCGCGACCAGCGCACGCTGCCGATGCTGGCGGCGGTACAGAGCGACCTGCGCCTGCTGCGCGCCCTGATCCAGGCGCGCATCGACGTGAACCGCGCCCACGCCGGCCTCACGCCGCTGCTGGCCGCCGTGCGCGACAGCTACCACGGCCGCCCGGATGCGGTGATGACGCTCCTGGCCAACGGTGCCGACCCGCGCGTGGCCGATGCCGAAGGCACGACGCCACTGCACAACGCCGCGCGCAGCCTCGATCCGGGCGTGGCGGCACTGCTGCTGGATGCCGGCGCGCTGATCGACGCCATCGACAAACAAGGCCAGTCGCCGCTCGGCGTAGCCTGCGCCACCGGCAACCTGGCGCTGGCCACCTTCCTGCTCGAACGCCGCGCCAAGACCGAGCCGCCGAACGGCCAGCCCGCACTGCTGGCCGCCGCCGGCCACGCCGACGACGATCCTGCCGCGGTAAAGCTGCTGCTCAAGCACAAGGCCCGCATGGATGCGCGCGGCCGGCTGGATCGCAGCGCCCTGCACGTGGCCGCGCTCGCCGGCAACACCGCCATCGTCAAGGCCCTGCTCAACGCCGGCACCGACGTGAACGCACGCGATGCGCAGAACGTCACACCGCTGCTCGAAGCCGCCCGCGCCGGCCAGGTCGATGCGATCCGCGCGCTGGCCGCGCACCGCCCCGACCTCACCGCCGAAGATTCCGCCGGGCGCAATGCGCTGGCCATCGCCTGCCAGGCCGCGCACGCCGGCAGCGATGCGATCGCCGCCCTGCTGGAACTTGGCGTGGATCGCCACCACGCCGCCGCCGACGGTCGCAAACCCATCGACTACGCCGTCTCCGCCGGGCGCTGGTCGCATGTGTTGCTGCTCGATCCGGATTACACCATTCCTGCCAGCCTGGTCGAAAACGACGAGGAACTCACCGACGCCCCGCCGAAACTCCGGGTGCGGCTGGCGCTGGAGCGCGAACGCCTGGATTCCGCGCGCGCCCTTCTCGCCGCCGACTCACCCGTGGTCGTGTTCGAGTCTCCCACCGAGAAAACGGCCTTCTTCCTGGATTTGTACCCACGCCTGGCACCGCCCGCGCTGCGCCTGCTGGCCGATGCGCTGCCCGCCGATGCCTGCGACGCGCAGGGCGCATCGCTGCTCTGGCACCTGCTGCCGCAAGGGCCGGCGGCCCACGACGCCATCCGCGCAGCGCTGGCGCGCGGGGCCAGCCCCTCCGGCACGGGCCTTTTGGCCACCTTCCTCGCCGCCGCCACGCCGCAGGACAGATCCATCGAAACGCTCGCGCTGGAACTGGTCGAACGCGGCGCCGATACCTTCGGCGCGGACGCCCGAAGCCGCGCCGCACCGCTGCCGCATGCGTTGCGCCTGGGGTTCGATCGCCTGCTGGAAACCCTGCTCGGACGCGGCGCGAGCCCCGATACGCGCAACGGCAACGGGGCCACGGCACTGCTGACGGCCTGCGAGTTGGGCAACGAGGCCGCGGTGCGGCTCTTGGTCCGCCACGGCGCACAACCGTCCGCGCGCACCAGCGACGGCCATACCGCATTGGGCTACGCGCTCGAACATGGGCGCGGCGACCTGCGGCGCTGGCTGGAATGGCCTCACTGGCCGCTGCCGCGCCGACCGTTGCGTCCCGCCGACCTGATCGCCGCCGCGCGTCTGGGCGACCCCTTCGCGGTGCGCAACCTGCTCGACCTCCAGTTGCCGCTGAACGCCACCGATGCGCAGGGCTGCACCGCGCTGCTGCGCGCCTGCGGCGGCGGCCATCTGCAGGTGGCGCAACTGCTGCTGGAACGCGGCGCGGATGCGGCGCTGCCGGCCAATTCCGGCGCAACCTGCCTCTCCGCCGCGCTCAGTTCGCGCAACCTGCCCGCGGTCGCCGCGCTGTTGGAGCGGGGCGTCGATCCGGATCAACGCCTGCCTGGCAACGTCACCGCCCTGATGGTGGCCGCGGCGCTTGGCCAGACCCGCGCCGCGCGCGCCCTGCTGGGTGCCGGGGCCGATGCCCGCGCGGTGGATGCGCACGGCGGCGGCGTGGCGCACGCTGCCGCGCAGTTTGGATTCAGCGCCACCGATACCTCGTCGATGCTCGACCTGTGGGGCGTGTTCATCGCCGCCGGCGCCGACCTCGACGCGGTCAACACCAGCGGCGAAACGCCCCTGCTGCTGCTGCTAGGCGCAGGTTACGAGGCCGGCGCGAACGCGCGCGAGGACACCGTCCTGGCGCAGGTGCAACTGCTCGGCAGCCACGGCATCAAGCTCTCCGTGCAGGATCGTCGCGGCTTCGGCCCGCTGCACCTGGCCGCCCTGCACGGCATGGGCCGCGTGGTGCGCGCCTTGCTCGACCTTGGCGCGAACCCCGAACAGCGCGATGCGATCAATCGTCGTCCGAGCGAAATCGCATTGATGCGCGGCTTCGTCGATATCGCCCACGAATTCGCCCCGACCCGCGCCACGCCATCCATCGCACGCTTCCTGCGCGATCCGGAAGCCTGAAACCGGGCCGAATGGCGCTCAAGCAACGCCCAGGAATCACTATTCCTTCCATTCAGACCTATTCTCTAATACGGTTAAATACCATTTGTATACAATCATTTGTATTTGACTATCCATCCAATTATCTATTCAATGATGGCATGGACGCCGCCCGCCCCGCCGATCTCGACGCCCTGCTCCGCCTGCACGGCACCCTGACCGCGCGCCGGATCGGGGAAGCGCTGCATCTGAGCCAACCCAGCGTTTCGCGGCTTCTGGCATCGCAGGGAAACCGCATCGCGCGCATCGGCCGCGCCCGCGCCACGCGCTACGCACTGACGCACGGGATCGGCCGCGCCGGTTCGCGCTGGCCGCTGTACCGCATCGATGCGACAGGCCGCGCCGAGCGTCTGGGCGAAATGATCGCGCTGCACGGCGAACGCTTCCTGCTCGAACCGGCGCGACCCCTGCCCGCCCTGCTGCGCGGGGAATTCGCCGATGGCCTGTTTCCCGGCTTCCCATGGTTCCTCGACGACCAACGCCCGCAGGGCTTCCTCGGCCGCGCCTTCGCGCGCCGCATCGGCCCGGACATCGGCGCGCCGGACGACCCCCTGCTCTGGAGCGCGGACGACATCGCGCTCGCCCTCTTGCGCCACGGCCACGACATGCCCGGCGATCTCGTGCTCGGCGAAGCCGCGCTGCAACGCGCCCAGGAGGCCGCGCTGTCGCCCAGCGACGTCATCGCCGTCGAGCAGCGGCCAGCGCGCTATCCGGAACTGGCGCAGGCCGCGCTGCGCGGCGAACTGCCCGGTTCCCCGGCGGGCGGCGAACAGCCCAAGTTCACTGCGATCCTGCGCGAAGGCGACGGCTTCCACTGCGTCATCGTCAAGTTCAGCGAACGCGCCGGCAGCGCGGCGGCGCAGCGCTGGGCCGATCTCCTGCGCGCCGAATGTCGTGCCATGCAGGTTCTGGCCAAACACGGCATCGCCGCCGCGCAGGCGCAAATCATCGAAGCCGATGGCCGCGTGTTTCTCGAATCCACGCGCTTCGACCGCACGCTGCAAATGGGCCGGCGCGGCTTCGTCTCGCTTGCCCCGCTCGCCGCCGCCTTCCACGGCCACGCGCGCATCCAGTGGTGGCGCTACGCCGGCCAGTTGCAGGCGGAAGGCTGGCTCGGCGCGGACGACGCGCGCCGCCTTCGCATGCTCGGCTGGTTCGGCGCGCTGATCGCCAACAGCGACATGCACCTGGGCAACGCCGGGTTGATCCTCGCGGACGAAGCGCCGTTCGCGCTCGCGCCAGCCTGGGACATGCTGCCAATGGCGTTCCAGCCAGCGGCCAATGGCGAAGTGGTGGAACGCCATTTCATCCCTCCCCTGCCCACGCCGGAACATCGCGACGACTGGCATCGCGCCGCCGTCATGGCGCGCGCGTTCTGGCAAACCATCGCGGACGACGCCCGGATCGGCACGGATTTCCACGCCATCGCACGCGACGCCGACGCCGCCATCGCCACGGCGGCGAGGCGCGCGTAACGCGGCCGAACGCGCATCGGCATGTCCAGCCGCCGCCGTCGGCTTCGGGTAAAATCGCGCCCGCCGCCGAGGGGCGCTGCAAGCCCGGGCAATCCGGGATCAGGCTCGGCGGAATTCCTTTCCAACGGCGCTCACGCACGAAACCTGCGATCGCTCGTTCCCGCATCGGGAGGCATCGCGGTTTCCATCATTTGGAAACCCATCCATGAACGCTGCCATCCAATCCATCGTTTCGCCCCGCGACTACAAGGTCGCCGACATCGCCCTGGCCGACTGGGGCCGCAAGGAAATCCAGATCGCCGAGCACGAGATGCCCGGCCTGATGTCGATCCGCAAGAAATACGCCCCGGCGCAATCGCTCAAGGGCGTGCGCGTCACCGGCTCGCTGCACA
>CAZHXV010000228.1:0-5040 GCA_964536455.1 uncultured Aquimonas sp. | reverse complement strand
CGTGCGCGCTGCCGCGGAAGATGTTGCGCGGGATCTGGTCGAGCAGGATCAGCAGCGCCAGCGCGCCGTCGGCGCTATCCATCCAGTCATCGTGCTCGCGGCGGGCGGCGGCGAAATGCGCGTCGAGGAAGCGCTCGCGGCAGGCGGCGTCGAACGCCGCGCCGCCCTGGAACCATTTTTCGTAGCCGGCGTCGCGCCAGAAATCGATGACCTGCTGCATGTCCCGGGCCCATCACGTTTCCGGCAAGGATAGTCGATCGCCGGGACAGGCGCCCTTCTCGATCCCCGTTCGAAATTTGGGTCGTCATCCCAGCGAACGCTGGGATCCATTTGGCTCCCATGGTCGGGCAACAGGGAAACATCAACGTCAAAATGGATCCCAGCGTTCGCTGGGATGACGGCATCTTCGGTTACGGCGGATCGCGTGAAAGCACTTGGCGCGCCGCGTACCGCACGCCGCTATTCGTCGAACCGCAGATGCCGCACCGACTTGCCGTGGCGCCGGATCAACCGCAGCGCCTCGATCCCGATCTGGATGTGGCGCTCGACGTATTCCGCGCTGACCTTCGCATCCGAGGCTTCGGTCTTCACGCCCTCCGGGACCATCGGCTGGTCGCTGACCAGCAGCAGCGCGCCGGACGGGATGCGGTTGGCGAAGCCGGCGGCGAAGATGGTCGCGGTCTCCATGTCGATCGCCATGCAGCGCATCGCGCGCAGGCGCTCCTTGAACGCGTCGTCGTGCTCCCAGACGCGGCGGTTGGTGGTGTAGACGGTGCCGGTCCAGTAGTCGTGGCCGAGGTCGCGGATCATGGTCGAGACCGCGCGCTGCAGCGCGAACGCCGGCAATGCCGGCACTTCCGGCAGCAGGTAGTCGTTGGACGTGCCCTCGCCGCGGATCGCCGCGATCGGCAGCACCAGGTCGCCGAGCTGGTTCTTCTTCTTCAGGCCGCCGCACTTGCCCAGGAACAGCGCGGCCTTGGGCGCGATGGCGGAAAGCAGATCCATCAGCGTGGCCGCGTTCGCGCTGCCCATGCCGAAGTTGATCATCGTGATGCCGTCCGCCGTGCAGCTCGGCATCGGCCGGTCGCGACCGACGACTTCACCGTCCATCAGGCGCGCGAAATGATCCAGATAGCCGCTGAAATTGGTGAGCAGGATGTGCTGGCCGAAATTTTCCAGCGCCACGCCGGTATAGCGCGGCAACCAGTTGGCGACGATTTCCTGTTTTTCTTTCATGTGCCTGCCTGCGAGTGTGACGGATCGGCGATTTTAGCCGGAACGGTCGTCAGCCGCGCCGCCGGAGCAGGCACATCACCTCGTAATGCCGGGTGTGCGGAAACAGGTCGAACAACCTGGCGCGCAACGGCGCGAAGCCGGGCATCGCGGCCAGATCGCGCGCCAGCGAGGCCGCGTTGCAACTGGAATAGACCACCCAGCGCGCATCGCCTTCGTCGAGCACGCGCGCCAGTTCCGCGCCGATGCCCCGGCGCGGCGGGTTCACGATCGCCAATTCCGGCTGCCGCGCCGCATCCCGTGCGAATGCGGTGGCGTCTCCCGCGCGGAATTCCAGGTTCGCGACGCCCATTTCATCGCGGCTGCGGATCGCGCTGGCGACGGCTTCCGGTGCGACCTCGATGCCCAACACGGCGCGCTTTCCATCGGCGCAGTGCAGCGCGAAACCGCCGACGCCGCAATACAGATCCCACAGGCTCGAAGGCGCGGCCTCGTCCACCCATTCGCGCGCCTGCCGGTACATGGCCTGCGCCAGCGCGGTGTTGGTCTGGAAGAAGCTGCGCGGGCGCAGGTGCAAGGTCAAGCCGTTGACGCGCATCGGCAGGCTTTCGTCGGGCGTGAGCAGGATTTCCTCATCGCCTTCGAGCAACGCGGCGTGCGCCGGTTGCAGATTGGCCGATACCACGCGCAGCGCCGGAACTGCCTCCCGCAGCGCGGGCAGGTGCTTGCGGATGCGCGGCACCGCTTCGGTGGAGCGCAGCACGAAGCGCAGCATCAGCGCGCCCGTGGCCTCATCCAGCGTCAGCAGCAGGTACTTGAGTTCGCCACGCCGCCCGGGCACCTCGTAGGGTGGAATCCGGGCCGTGGCGATGAAGCGGATCAGCGCGGGGAACACCTCCCGGATCGGGGCCGGGTACAGCGGGCAATCGCTCAGGTCCACGCCCGCGCCGTTCGCATCGAGGATGCCGAGCGTGGGCGCATCCATGCCGCCGGCGACCACCATCTTGGCCTTGTTGCGGAAGCCCGCTTCCACACTGGCGACAGGTTCCAGCCATTGAATTGAAGGAAACGCCGCGAGCAGTTCGCGCGCCTGCCGCTGTTTGGCGGCCAGTTGCCGCGGATACGGCACGGCGATTTCGCCGCACGAGGCGCAGCGGCCCGCCGCGTAGGCATCACAGTGCATCGGCGTGCCCTTGCTGCGCGAGCCATTCGAGCGCGCCTTCGGCGGCGACCACGCCACTGGCAAAGCACGCCGTCAGCAGATACCCGCCGGTCGGCGCCTCCCAATCGAGCATTTCGCCCGCGACGAAGCAACCGGGGAGACGCTTGAGCATCAGGCGCTCGTCCACGTCGGCGAACATCACACCGCCAGCGGTGCTGATCGCCTCGTCCATCGCCGTGGTGGCGCGAATCGGAAGCGGCAGGCCTTTGAGCGCCCGCGCGATCGCTGCCGCATCGCTCCAGCGCTCGCGCGGCACGGCCTCACGCAGCAGCCCGGCCTTCACACCGGCGATGCCGTGCCGCCGCCAGAATTCGCTGAGCGAGCGCTTGCCGCGCGGCTGCGACAGCGCCGCCTCGATGGCCTGCACGGTCTTTCCCGGCGCAAGATCCAGTTCCAGCGTTGCCGTGCCATTGCGTTCCAGCGCTTCGCGCAAGGGCGCGGACAGCGCATAGACCAGGCCGCCTTCGATGCCGTATCGGGTGAACACCAGTTCCCCGCGCAGCAGCTCCCCATCCGCACCGCCCACGCGCGCGGCGACCGGTTTCAACGGTTCGCCTTCAAAGCGCTGCGCAAAGGCATCGGAAAAATCGCAGAGGAAGCCGCAGTTGGAGGGGGCCAGCGGCGCAACCGCGACGCCCGCCTCGCGCAGCACCGGCAGCCATGCGCCATCGGAACCGAGCTTCGCGTAACTGCCGCCGCCCAGCGCCAGCAGCCAGGCCACGCGCCTGTGGCCGGCCTGGCCTTCCGGCGTGGCGAAACGCGCCTCACCCTGCGCGTTCCAGCCGCAGAAGCGGTGCTGCATGTGGAAGCGTACGCCGCGCTCCTTCAGGCGGCGCACGAAGACGCGCAGCAGCGGCCCGGCCTTCATGTCCTGCGGGAAGACGCGACCGGAACTTCCGACGAAGGTGTCAAAGCCCAGTTCGGCGGAAAAGAGACGAAGGTCGTCCGGCGAGAACCGTCGCAACCAGGCATGTATCGCCTCTTCCGCACCCGCACCGCCGCGATAGCGAGCCGCGAATGCGGGCATCGGTTCGGAATGGGTCAAGTTCAGCCCGCCCTTCCCCGCCAGCAGGAACTTGCGCCCCGGAGACCCCATCGCCTCGAATACATCGACGCGAAGCCCATGCCCAGCCAGGATCCAGGCCGCCATCAGTCCAGCAGGGCCGCCGCCGATCACGCCGATTCCTGCCTCGCCGGCGGCGTCGGAACCAACCGACAAGAGCTTCCCCGGGAAAGTTCGCGAAAATTCTCCTGAAAACTCCACAACTACATGATCCAATTGATTTTATTTGAATTTCATCACTTCGGATAACGAAGTTTTTATGTGATCTTTGCTAGAGTGGGCAACTCGCCAAGGGTTTTGTCCAGCGCCCAGCGCCCCCACATATCGCCCTTGCACCCCCCGACCACCCGCAGCACGGGCCATGCCCGTGCCGGCCAGGGTCGCACTGTCCATCCCGTATATAGCAGTGTCTCATGAGCGAATCGCTGAACATTCTCCCCGAATTGATCGAAGCCAGCCGTGAGGGCGTGGATTTCTACGCCGAAGCCGCCGACTCCGTGCGCGACTCCGAGCTCTCCAAGCTGTTCCGGAAAATGGCATTGGCCAAGACCGCCCTTGCCAACGAACTGAGCCAGGAAGTCCAGGCCAAGGCGGCCCCGGTGAAGAAAGCGGCCGGCAAGCGCAAGAACGCCTCCGAATGGGTGATGCAATTGAACACCACCTACACCAGCCTGCGCAGCGGCCTTCCCACGATGAAGCAGGATCAGGTCACGCAGATCGAACAGACCGAAGCCGACCTGCTCGGCCGCGTGCAGCGCCTGCGCCACGACCGCGCCCACAGCTACGTGGTGCGCGTGCTGGCGATGCAGTACGAGGCCCAGGCCCGCGCCGTCCACGAGGGCCTGCGCGCCCGCAAGCGCAACCTGTCCAAAGCCTGACCCCGCCCCGTCCCGCGCCGCCGTTCGCACGGCGGCGCGATTGGTAAACAATCTAAAAATCCTGTATATTGCCCGCGCTGTGTTTGCATGGGTCACAGTACATCGTGGCCTGGTGCGGTGGGATCCGGATTGATCTGCTACATCGCTTCGCGTGTCGCGTACTCCTGCAACTCAGTCGTCGCCAGTGGATATCCGCGTGACGGCGCAACCATCCAGCCATAATCGTTTCAGGAGTTACACCCATGTCCGATCGTCAGACCGGCACCGTAAAGTGGTTCAACGACGCCAAAGGCTTTGGCTTCATCAGCCGTGAAGGCGGCGAAGACCTCTTCGTCCACTTCCGCGCCATCCAGGGCACCGGCTTCAAGACCCTGAAGGAAGGCCAGAAGGTCTCCTTCGTCGTGACCCAGGGCCCGAAGGGCTACCAGGCCGACCAGGTACAGGCGGCTTAAGCCAACCGTCGCCGTCAGGCGAACGCAACGCCGGCAGGACGCAAGTCCCGCCGGCGTTTTCGTTTCTGGGCCTGTGCCCTGCGATTGTTCCCGTCCCGGTTTTTGCGCCCGGTTATCCGAACGCGAATACTCCGTCGCAACCTCCACGCGATTTCGATTTCGCGGATTTCCACGGCGCCGCCTCGCACTAGG
>CAZHXV010000227.1:0-5087 GCA_964536455.1 uncultured Aquimonas sp. | reverse complement strand
CCAAGCGGTAAGGCACCTGACTCTGACTCAGGCATTCGGTGGTTCGAATCCATCACGGGCTGCCAAACCACGAAAACCCCGCAGCGATGCGGGGTTTTTTGTTGCCGCCATCCGTAGCGGCAACCCTCCGGGCCATCGCTGCGCGATGTGAAAGACTTGTTCCGGACAGTTGTGTTGCCGCCATCCGTGGCAACCGGGTGCGCACCAGCCGGCATCGGCATGCCCGTCAGCGCTTCGCCGCACCCTCCATCCAGAGCGCCACTGCCTTCCGGTGTCATCGCCCTCGCGTATCGGCCCGACCAAAATATTCACGCATGAAATAGTTAATGTTGACGTCATCGCCCTCCACCCCGCATGATGCGGGCAAGGGAGTGCTGGCCGGCGCAGGGACGCGCCACTCTGGCACGCTCCATACCAGCGACATCAAGATCGCGGACAACGAGGAGGGAGAACGTGCCGAGCATGAATCCGGCCGCTGGCGGCCTTGCCCATTCCGATGCATCCGGCACACGCGCCTGGCTGGCGCTGGGCATGCTGTGGTTTATCTATGTGCTGAATTTCCTCGACCGGCAGTTGCTGGCGATCCTCGCCAAGCCGATCCAGGACACGCTGCAGGTGTCCGACAGCCAGCTCGGCCTGATCGGCGGGCTGTATTTCGCCGCGTTCTACTGCTTCATCGCGATCCCGGTCGGCTGGCTCGCCGATCGCACCAATCGCGTGAAACTCCTGGCTTTCTCCTGTGCGCTGTGGAGCGCGGCGACGGTGGCCTGCGGCCTGGCGAAGACCTATCCGCAACTGGTGGTGGCGCGCATGGCCGTGGGCGTGGGCGAGGCCGGCGGCGTGCCGCCTTCCTACGCGATCATCTCCGATCTTTTCCCGCCGGCGCGGCGCGGCACCGCGCTGGGCATCTACAACCTCGGCCCGCCGATCGGCATGGCGCTGGGCATCGCCTTCGGCGCGAGCATCGCGGCTGCGTGGAGCTGGCGGCATGCGTTCCTGGTGCTCGGTGGCGTCGGCATCCTCACCGCGCTCGCCTTCGCGCTGATGGTGCGCGAACCGGCGCGCGGCGGGCTCGATGCGCCTTCCGCGAACGCGCCCGCCACGCCGGCCAGGGCGGGCTTCGCCGAAACCCTGAAGATGTTCTTCTCGCGCCCGGAACTGCTGCTGGTCTCGTTGGGCAGTGGCGCGACCCAGTTCGTCACCTATGGGCTGGCCAATTTCACCACGCTGTTCCTGATGCGCGAGAAGGGCATGACGCTGGGCGACGTGGCGCTGTGGTATTCGCTGCTCGTGGGCTTTGGCATGGGCGGCGGGATCTATGTCTCCGGTCTGCTGGTGGACCGCACCGTGAGGCGCTCCAAGGCTTGGTATGCGTTGCTGCCCGCCATCGCCCTTGCCATCTCCGTGCCTCTGTACCTGGGCTTCGTCTGGGCGCCGACCTGGCCGCTGGCGCTGCTCTTCCTGATCGGGCCGGCCTTCTTCAACTATTTCTACCTCACCTCCGCAGTGACGCTGGTGCAGCAGGAAGTGCGGCCCGAGCAGCGCGTGATGTCCGGCGCGCTGCTGTTGCTGGTGATGAACTTCATCGGGCTCGGCCTTGGCCCGACTTTCGTCGGCGCGGCCAGCGACTGGTTCCGCGCCAGCCATCCGGATCACTCCCTGCAAATGGCCCTGTACGCGCTCACGCCGTTCTATTTCGTCGCGATCGCGCTGTTCCTGTGGCTGGCGCGCGTGCTGGCCCGCCGCGGCCGCAGCGCATAGGTTCGAACCCCCACATAGATTCGAGGAAGCTCTCATGTCATCGCCCCGAACCCTCGCCTGCGGCGGCCTGGTCGCCACTCTCCTGATGGGCCTTGGCGCCTGTTCCGAGCCCGCCCCGCCTGCCGCGAAGCAGGACGCCGCACCCGCGAAACCAGAGGCGCACACGATCGTCGCGGCCACCGCTGCGGGGAAACTGGAAGGCCGCATCGAGAACGGCCTCCACGTGTTCCGTGGCATTCCCTATGCCGCAGCGCCGGTCGGCGATCTGCGCTGGAAAGCCCCGCAGCCGGCACCCGCGTGGGAAGGCGTGCGCCACGCGGTGGATTTCGGCCCGGCCTGCATCCAGCCCTCGAACCGGGTGCAGAGCATCTACGCGCAGGACATCGGCGAAACCAGCGAGGATTGCCTCTCGCTCAACGTCTGGTCGCCATCCGATGCGATGAACGCACCGGTGTTCGTCTGGATCCACGGCGGCGCGCTGCGCACCGGCAGCAGCAAGGAGCCGTTCTACGACGGCGCAGGGCTCGCCGCGCAGGGCGCGGTCGTGGTGTCGATCAACTACCGCCTGGGCGTGCTCGGCTATCTGGCGCATCCAGAGCTTTCCGCCGAATCGCCGGACGGGGTGTCCGGCAACTACGGCCTGCTCGACCAGATCGCCGCATTGCACTGGGTGCGCGACAACATCGCGGCCTTCGGTGGCGACGCCGGCAACGTCACCATCGCCGGGGAATCGGCCGGCGCGCTGTCGGTGATGTACCTGCTCGCCGCCAGGCCGGCGCACGGCCTGTTCCACAAGGCTATCCTGCAAAGCGCCTACATGATCTCCACGCCCGCGCTGAAGGAAAGCGTGCACGGCGAATTCGCCGCGGAACAGGTCGGCACCTTCATCGCGGGAAAGCTCCAGGCCGAGAATCTCGCCGCGCTGCGCGCGATGGGTGGCCAGGCCGTCACCGACGCCGCCGCGCTCGCCGGCTTCGCGCCATGGGCGGCGATCGACGGCGTGCTCTTCGACAAGCAACTGGTGGAAACCTTCGAGCGCGGCGAACAGGCGCCCGTGCCGGTGCTGGTGGGCTTCAACAGCGGCGAAATCCGCTCGCTGACCTTCCTGGTGCCGCCCGAGCCGCCCGCCAGCGCCGACTACGAAGCCACGATCCGCAAGAACTACCTGGATCTAGCCGACGAATACCTGCGCCTGTATCCGGCCGGCGACGTGAAGGAAAGCCTCTACGCCAACGCCCGCGACGCGCTCTACGGCTGGACCAGCGAACGCATCGCGCGCCACCAGACCGCGATCGGCCAGCCCGCCTTCCTCTACTATTTCGACCACGGCTATCCCGCCGCGGACGAGGCTGGCCTGCACGGCTTCCACGCCAGCGAGATCCCCTACGTGTTCGGCAGCTTCGACCGATCCCCGCCGCGCTGGCCGAAGAACCCCGACACGCCGGAAGAGCACGCCTTCTCCGCCGCCGTGTCCAGCTACTGGACCGGCTTCGCGCGCGATGGCGTTCCCGCCGCCGCGAACCAGCCCGCCTGGCCGGCCTACGGCGCGGACGCCAACTACATGCATTTCGCCGCCACGCCGCAGCCGGTGCAGAGACTGATGCCCGGCATGTATGAACTGCACGAGGAAGCCGTGCAGCGCCGCCGCGCCAGTGGCAAGACACCGTGGAACTGGAACACCGGGGTGTGGTCGCCGCCGCTGACGAAGTAGCGCGCCTTTCGCGGCAATACGGCGGCGTGGTTCCCGTGCTACCGCCGCAGCGCCCGGAATCCCGCCGCCATGAAATCGGCCATGCGCTTTTTCACCTCCGGGAAATCGTCGGAGTGGCACAGGCCACCGGAAAGGCGGTCGATGCGGCCAGTGCGGGCCAGCGTGTTCATCAGCGCGCCGGTCACGAAGTGGTAGCCCCAGAAAATGTCTTCCTCGGCGTAGTCCGGCAGGGCACGCTTCAGAATGCCGATCAGTTTCAGCACCACCGGATCGAAATGCTTGTCCATCAGCACCGCGCCTTCGGGCGTATTGCTGACGCGCGCACCGAAGGCGCCGTAGTTCATCCAGTGCTCGCCGCCTTCGTAATACAGATCGAGGTCGGTATCGAGGAAGACGTGCAGCGCACCTTCCACCGTGGGGGCATCGCCCGCCTCCGCCTCGTATTTTTCCAGCGCCGCCATGCGCCGGCTGCTGGTGACGCCAGCGCGCCGCGCGAAGACCTGCTCGAACAGGCGCTGCTTGTCCTCGAAGTAATAATGCACCAGCGTGGTATGGATGCCGACGCGCTTGGCCACGTCGCGCAGCGTGACGCCGTGCAGGCCGTGCCTGCTGAAAAGATACTCGGCCGCGTCCAGTATCTGCTCGATGCTTTCGGCGCGCTGTTCGGCCTTGCTGCGGCGAATCCGTTTCTTCGGAGCCTGGTCGGGCATCGCGAATCCTTTGTTCGCTGTGGCGTGAGTGATGTTTGGAGTCTAGGAAGCCCGGCGCTTGCGCGTCAATCCATGCCGGCCTGAGAGAGTACCGGCCTCATGTGTAGAAGCCGGGAATCCCGACCGCGCCCATGCGGTTCATCCCGATATCGGAGTGCCCGGTGCATGTGACCGCGTCGGGCATCGACTTCCAATCCATAAAGCTAATTATACATATAGTTAATTTACAGATAGGATCAGGAGTGATAGGCTCAAAGCCAGGCTCCTGGATTGGCAAATGATTGATATCAAAGGGCGACCAGACAAGGTGGACGCCGCCGATGGGGGCTTGTCGATCGGGAAAACCGCCGTCATCGGCGCCGGCGTGATGGGATCGGGCATCGCCACGGCCCTGCTTGCCGCCGGATTGCCGGTGGCCCTCGTCGATCCCGACCCGGCCGCGCTGGAGCGGGCCAGGTCGCGGATCGCCGAAGTGTTCCAGCGCGACGTCGAGAAGCAGCGCATCACCGCCGACCTCGCCAATGCGCGGCTGGCGGCGTTGACGACCAGTTCCGAACTGGCCACCGCCGTGGCGGACGCCGACCTGGCGATCGAAGCGGTGTACGAGGACATGGCGCTCAAGCGCAAGATCTTCCAGGCGCTGGATGCTGCCGCGAACCCCGCGGCCATCCTCGCCAGCAACACCTCCACCCTCGACGTCGATGCCATCGCCGATGCGGTGCGCGATCCTGGCCGCGTGCTGGGCCTGCACTTCTTCAGCCCGGCGCACGTGATGCGCCTGGTCGAGATCGTGCGCGGCGCGCGCACGCGGCCAGAGGTGCTGGGCGCTGCGATGGAGTTCGTGCGGCGGATCGGCAAGGTCGGCGTGGTCGCCGGCGTGTGCGACGGCTTCATCGGCAACCGCA
>CAZHXV010000226.1:0-5097 GCA_964536455.1 uncultured Aquimonas sp. | reverse complement strand
CACGCCCTTGCCTTCCATCACCGGCTTGCCGGCCAGCGGGCCGATGTTGCCCAGGCCCAGCACGGCGGTGCCGTTGGTGACCACCGCCACCAGATTGGCGCGCGCGGTGAGGCTGGAGGCCTGCGAAGGATCGGCGACGATTTCCTCGCAGGCGTGGGCCACGCCCGGCGAGTAGGCCAGCGCCAGATCGCGCTGGGTGACCATCGCCTTGGTCGCGACGACCTTGATCTTGCCCGGAGGATTCAGGCGGTGGTAGTCGAGGGCGGCCTGGCGGAAGGCGTCTTGGCTGGACATGGTCGGTCGTGAAGGGATCGGGGGATTGCGGAGTTTAGCGCGGGGCGTGGTTCCCAACTGCTGCGTTGCAATGAACGAGGTGGTTGCAGGGCGCTGGGATCGGCGAGAATGGCGGCTTCCCGGATTCGGAAACGACCGCTTGTTCCTCCCGCATTTCGTGTCTTCGCGCCGCTGGCGCTGGCCGTTCTTCCTGGTCTGTGCGCTGGCACTGCAGGCGTTGTTGCTGGCAACGCCCGGGTACTTCAGCCACGACGAATTGCAATGGGGCGCACGCGCCGCGGTTCCGCTGGATCGGTTCAATTTCCTTTCCTTCGTCGATTGGGGGCGGTTCCAGTTCCGCCCGCTGACGTTCAACCTCTGGGCGCTGCTGTCGCACGCGCTGTTCGAGTCGCCGCATCTGTTCCATGCCGTGTTCGTGCTGGCGGGTTCGCTCAACGGCCTGTTGCTGGCCGTCGTGCTGCGGCGCGCCGGTTGCCGCGATGGCGTGGCGTTCGGCACCGGGCTGGCCTTCGTGACCAGCCCGTTCGCGGTATGGGTGCATGGTTGGGTCGGCTGTCTGGCCGACCTGCTTTGGGTGGGGTTTGGCCTCGCGACGGTTGCGGTGTTGCAGCGTCTGGGCGCGGATGCGCGCTCGCTGGTGGTGGCCGCGCTGGTGGCGATGGCGGCAACGGTATTGGGGCTGTATTCCAAGGAGGCGGCGCTTTCGATCCCGGCGTTGCTTGGCCTGGCGACCTTGCTGCTGCGTTTTTCGCGCCCCTGGCTGATGGCGACGATCGCCAGCGGCCTGGTCGCCGTGGTGTATCTGGTTCTGCGGCTGGACGTGCTGCTGCATCCGGGAGAGGTGTCCACGTATGCGGTGCAGCCGATGGTGTTGCCACGACGCTGGGCCGAGTACCTGATCTACCCGTGGGCGCTGGGCATCATCGAGATACACGTGCTGATGCTGGCGAAGTGGCCGCGCCTGGTGCTGCTGGTACTGGTGGCGGCGCTGCTGCCTGTCGCGCTGTGGCGCGCTTGCAGCCGGTTGGCGCTGGCGTGGATCGTCGGCGGCTTTCTGGCGCTCGCACCGGTGCTGGTGCTGCCGTCCTCGTCGAACCAGTACGGCTACGGTTACGCCGCTTTGGTCTGCGGCCTCGCCGGGCTTGCCTGGAGCCGGCTTTCCCGGAAGTGGCGAGTAATGTTGATGCTGCTGGCGCTGGTCAGTACGGCGCATGGCGTACAGGTGCAATGGCGCATGCGGGAGATCGGCACGCTCCAGTCCGTGTTCTCGCCCGCGCTGGCGCAGGCCGCGCGAATGCAGCCACAGGGCGACATCCGGCTGTGGTCGGACGAACGCAATCAGTCCTACATCTACGCGCGCCTTTCCAACCAGATTCCCAGTTATCGCGGCGTAGCACTGGAAACGCGCGTGAAAATGGCGGCACGGCGCGAGGACGCCACGCATCTGGTCGCGCGCGACGGCACGGTGCGGCGCGCGGACGAGGGAAAACCCTAAACATGGCGTTCGATCCGGCCAGCGCGCTCGCAGGTTTCGGATGGCGGCAGGAACTGCCCGCCGCTGCCGCGTGGCGGGACGCCCCGCATGGCCGCATCGCGCGGATTTCCGAGCAGCACCGCTCCGGCTACCGCGCCTGCTGCGGGGATGGGGAGTTTGCCGTGCAGGCCCCGGCGGCCTGGACGCGCGCCGGTTTCCCCGCCGAGCAGCGCGCCGTGGTCGGGGATTTCGTCCGGCTCGACGAAGGCGGCCAGATCGTCGAACTGCTACCGCGCTCTGGCCTGTTCAAGCGCGCCGCCGCCGGCGAGGCGCTGCGCACCCAGCCGATCGCCGCCAACATCGACACCGTGTTCGTCGTCACCGGGCTGGATGGGGATTTCAACCCGCGCCGGCTGGAGCGCTATCTGGTGCTGGTGCAGGCCAGCGGCGCGCGGCCCGTGGTGCTGCTGACCAAGCTGGATCGCTGCGAAGACGCGGACGAGATGCGCGGCAGGCTGGCCAGCATCGAAGCCGCTGGCGTGCCCGTGCTGGCGCTCAACGCCAAGGATCGCGACAGCGTCGGACAACTTGCGCCCTGGCTCGAAAGCGGGCAAAGCGTGGTGCTGGTCGGTTCTTCGGGCGCGGGCAAATCCACGCTCACCAACACGCTCACCGGCAGGCAGAAGATGAAGACCGGCGCGGTGCGCGCCCGCGATTCGCGCGGCCGCCACACCACCACGCACCGCGCCCTGATCCCGCTGCCGCAGGGTGCGTGCCTGATAGATACGCCGGGCATGCGCGAACTGAAGCTCTCGGGCGACGAATCCCTCGGCGATGCGGTGTTCGACGACATCGCCGAACTGGCCCGCAACTGCCGCTTTCGCGATTGCAGGCACGGCAAGGAACCCGGCTGCGCGGTGCGCGCGGCGCTGGAGCGGGGCGCGCTCGATCCGGGCCGCCTCGCCAATTACCTGAAGCTCGGCGCCGAACTTGCGCACGCCACCCAAACCATCGCGGCACGGCCAGCGGCGGTACCGCGCAAACCCAAGCCCGCACCACGGCGGCGTGACTGGGACGACGAGGACGAGGATTCCGATATCGCAGAACCTGATTAGCCCCATCTCTCAGCCGATGCTGCCGACCTTCCTCGGAGAATACCCGGGTTTTGTAGCGCGCAGCTTGCTGCGCTGCCCTTGGCTTATGGGGTCATCCAAGCGCAGCAAGCTGCGCGCTACGAAAGCCTGCGATGCTCCGGTATTGGGTGGGCTGAACGGGGGCGATTTGGCTGAGTCATAGGGCCAATCAGGTCGCAGAATGACCGATGCCGACGCGCCGCACATTGACGCAGGTTTGCGTGAAGGACATCGGCGGCGATTTCAATCTGTTCGCCTGCTCCGAAAGGGGGGCGAGAATCGCGCGGCTCAGGGCTATCCGCAACCGACGGGCGGCCTATCCACTCCCACTCCCGATGGCGTGTGGTGGTTCACGCTAGGCGCCAATGGCGGGCAGGGGGAAGCGATGGAGCTGGTGACGATGGCGCCGGATGGCGGCCCCGGCCCCGGCCCAGGGCTCGCTCCGTCCGTGGCCGTTCCCGCCGGCAATGCCTGGACGCTGGCTGGTTTGTGCGCCTTGCTGGCGGGCCTTGGCATGGCGTTCGTGCGCTCGCGCCGCTAAAGGCTGCCGAAGGAAGCATCGTGGCAGGGCATGGACGAATCTGCGGATTCGTCCATGCCCTGTTTCGTTCGGGGCTTCAGGCGGCGCGCACTTGCCGGCTGGAAATCACGGATCGAACACCTGCGATGGCGCGGCCAGCAGGTTGTCGATCGCCCGCGAATACAAGGCATCCGTCATGTCCACGCCATCGGCCTGCGTGTTGCGGAAGGAAGCGCACAGATTGGCCGCATGGATCGGCGAACCGGCGGTCTGCCGGTACAGCCTGATCGCCTGGGCCACGTGCCCGTCCGTCAGTATCCGCATCAGCACCGGGCTGAACAGGCCAACCTGTTCGATCAGCGGAAACGACAGGTGCCTGTGCAGATCCGTCAGGAAGCGCGTTCCGACCGAGAGCACGTTCAATTCGCCCTGTGCGCTGCGCACGATCCGCTCGCAGGCGTCGATGTAGAAATCCAGCAGGCGATTGCCCTTCACGAACACGGAAACCGCGTTGTTGACGCGCAAGGTGCCGGCAAGCTGGCCCGGCTGCGGGGAGGGCGCAAGCCACAGTTCGCGGCAGAAGGCAAAACCTTCATCCACCTCGATGCGAAGCCGCTCCGGCGCGAACACCAGCACGTCCGCATCGACCCAGATCGCGCGCTCGCAACTTTCCTCCAGCAGTTCCTTCGCCAGCGCCAGCCGCGCCAGATCGGCTACCAGCAGGATGTTGTCCTGTACCCGGTTCCGGTACCACGCCGGGGCATACTGGAAAAAATGATCGTCGCAGAAGCGGTACTCGAACCCCTGTGCCGCCGCCCATTGCCGCACCGAAGCCAGGCACCGCTCGATCCACACCGGAACCTCGGTCGTGCGGTAGGACTGGTAAACCACGGTCTTCATTGCCGCCTTCATTGCTGCGTTCCTCGCCTTTGCCCTCGCAGCTTCAATTCCGATTCGCAACAGTGCAGATCGAATCCTCGGAGAAGATTTCCAGGGGCGTTTTGAATCGTTGAACTCACCGGCCAAGTGCGGCCTGTCTTACGTCATCCGCTTCAGCCGATAAATCGCATCCAGCGCTTCGCGCGGGCTCATGGAGTCCGGATCGAGGCCGCGCACGGCTTCTTCGACGGGCGAAGGCAGGGGCGGCGCGAACAGGCCAAGCTGCGGCGAACCCGCCGGCGAGGGATTCGTCTGCGACGAGTGGGCTTGCGGTGCGTCCGGCAGCGCCGGCTGGGGGGCGCTGCCGATGCTTGCGGCCATGCCCGATTCCAGTTTTTCCAGAATCGCTTTCGCCTGCGCCAGCACCGCGCGCGGCAGACCGGCGAGCGCGGCCACCTGCAGGCCGAAACTGCGGTTGGCCGGGCCTTCGCGTACCGCGTGCATGAAGACGAGTTTCTCCGTGCCGTTGGCGTCACGGTGTTCGACCGCATCCAGATGCACGTTCGCAATCCCGCTGCCGGCGTCGCTGGCGAGCGCGGTGAGTTCGAAATAATGCGTGGCGAACAGCGTGAAGGCGCGGTTGTGCGCGGCCAGATGCCGGGCGCAGGCTTCGGCCAACGCGAGGCCGTCGTAGGTGGAGGTGCCGCGCCCGATTTCGTCCATCAGCACCAGGGAGTTGGCGGTGGCGTGATGCAGGATGTAGCTGGTCTCGGCCATTTCCACCATGAAGGTGGATT
>CAZHXV010000225.1:344-5103 GCA_964536455.1 uncultured Aquimonas sp. | reverse complement strand
CATAGCCCCAGTTGCGGAACGCGCCTTCGGTGAACTTCATGATGTTGCCCTTGGGCACGATCGTCACGGATTTGCGGCCGTTGTCGATGGCGTACTGGATCGCGGCGCGGATCAGGCGTTCGGAGCCATCCCGGGAGACGGGCTTGATGCCCACGCCGGAGGTTTCCGGGAAGCGGATCTTCCCGTATTCCTTCGGGAACTCGGCCTTGAGGTAATCCAGGAACTTGGCGACGGCGGCGGAGCCTTGTTCGAACTCGATGCCGGCGTAGATGTCTTCGGTGTTCTCGCGGAAGATCACCATGTCCACTTGATCCGGGCGCTTCACCGGGCTGGGCACGCCCTTGAACCAGCGCACCGGGCGCAGGCAGACGTACAGGTCGAGCATCTGGCGCAGCGCCACGTTGAGCGAGCGGATGCCGCCGCCGATCGGCGTGGTGAGGGGGCCCTTGATGCTCACCAGATAGTCGCGGCAGGCCTGCACGGTGGCGTCGGGCAGCCAGGAGCCGAACGTGGAATTGGCCTTTTCGCCGGCATAGATTTCCAGCCAGTGGATCTTGCGCGCGCCGCCGTAGGCTTTTTCCACCGCCGCATCCAGCAGGCGCACCGAGGCGCGCCAGATGTCCGGGCCGGTGCCGTCGCCTTCGATGAAGGGCACGATGGGGTTGGGCGGCACGTTGAGCACGCCGTTTTCGATGGTGATTTTCGCGCCGCCCGCGGGCGGGGTGAGGATGGGTTCGGCCATGGGGTTACTCCCGGGTTGGAACCGGCCCGAGGCTTGGCGGGCCGGCGTGGTGGTGTGGCAGGGCGCACGAAGCGCAGCGCGCCATTGTGACGGAGCGGGCAGCCGGATTGAAGAGCGGGATACTGAAGGACGCACGCTGGTGAAACGGGGCGCACTTGTTCCACAATCCGCGATTGGCATTCGTTCGCCCATTCGGATTTTTCGTGTTGGACTTCGATCTCGCCCGCGTCCGCCAGTTGTTGAGCCGTGTCGATCTGCACCGGCTGTTTTCCTCGGCCATGCTGAGCCGCGCCGAGGATGGGCTGCTCTACAACCGTCTGCGCAACGTGGAAGTGATGCCCGACGGTGCAGGCCATCAGTTGCGCGCCGAGGCGATGGGCACCGGACGCAAGGGGCAGGTGTTCGAGTTGTGGGTGGCGCTGCCTGCCGCGCCCGGCGCGGTGGAGGTTCGCAGCGGCTGCGATTGCCACCAGAACCCGCCCTGCGAGCACGTGGCGATGCTGCTGATGAACGTGCAGGTGTTCCCGCCGGAGATGTGGCCCAAGCGCATCGAGCCGGATGCGCAGGAGGCCGACGAAGACGAATCCGCTTTCGACGAATCGCCGCCGCGCCGCCGCGCCGCGCCGCCCACCTACACGCCGCCTTCGCGCGCTGCGCCGGCGCCGGTGGCGATGCCCGAATGGCTGCAACGCATCGTGGAGAACACGACGGGGCAGGCGCAGGCCGGCGGCAGTGCGTGGGATCGCTGGTTCGCCTTGCTCGCCCGCGCGCAGGGCGGTCATGCCGGGGGCGAGGACGACGATGAGGAATCGCGCAGCTTCGGCATCCTGCTGCGCGGCGACGAGAATGGCCGCTTGCTGGCCAATCCGGCGTTCTTCCGGCAAGGGCGTGGGCGGCAGGGTGGGCTGGTCGATCCGAAACCCGTGCTGCTCACCGCCAAAGGGACGGATGTCGTACCACCGCAGGGCTGGTCGAACGCAGACCTGATCGCACTCGCCGGCTTGCTCGGCGCGCCCGGCGACCGGCTGCGCACGGGGGCGCTCAAGGATTGCGTGGTGGTCGAATCGGCCCACGCGGAACTGGCGCTGGCTTCGCTGCTGGAGCGCTGGCCGGCGTATTTCGAGCGCGGCAGCGTGCCGTTGACGGTTGGGCCTGCGCGCGAGGTCGGCTTCGTCTGGGCCGACCAGCCGGATGGCTCGCAGGAGTTGCAGGCCCGGGTGGATGCGCCGGAGCCGGCCAAACTGCTGCGCGGGCATGGGCTGTGGTACGTGCTGCCCGAGGCGCGCGTCTATGGCCGCGTCAAGGGCGATCAGGAATTGCTGGAGGCCATCGAAGCCGCGCCGCGCCTGCAACCGGAGGACGTGGCCAGCGTGCAACCGCGCCTGAAGCGTGTTCCTGGCGTCGAACTGCCCGTTCCGAAAGCCCGTCGGGTGCGCAGCATCGCGCCCACGCCGGTGCCGGTGCTCTCGATGAGCGTGGTGGAAACCGCCGCGCTCAACACCCACCGCCGCCTGCCGCAGCGCCTGGGCGTGGCGGCGCTGTTCTTCGATTACGAAGGCCATCGCCTGTCGCCGTCGGAAGGCGTGGAAGCCAAGCCTCGCCTGCTGCACCAGGGCGAGGTGGTGGAAATCGAACGCGACCGCCGCAAGGAACAGCGTACCGAGGCGCGGCTGGAGCAGGCCGAACTGCTCGATGCCCGGTTGTGGGCCTACGACGCGGGCATCGGCCGTTCGCCGTTCGCGCACAACCAGTACCTGCTGCAGCAGGGCGGCCGGCGCGTACCGCTCGCGCCCGAAGCCTGGACGGCGGTGCTGGGCGAGTTGGCCGCCAACGGCATCCGCATCGAATACACGCCCGAGTTCCCGCGCGACGACGTGGTGGAGATCGACGGCTGGAGCGCGGTCATCGAGGAGCACGGCAATGCCTGGTTCGACGTGAGCCTGGGCATCGATGTGGGCGGGATGCGCGTGGATCTGTTGCCGATCCTGCGCCGCATCCTGGCCGATCAGGAGTTCCCGCTGCGTCCGCGCGCGGACGAAAAGCCCGACGCCACCTGGAAGGTGCGGCTGGACGACAACCGCAGCATCAAGCTGCCGCTGGCGCGGCTGCGCGCGATGATCGAGCCGCTGCTGGAATGGCTGCTGGCGGAGGATCGCGGCCTGCGCGTGCACCGCACCCAGGCCGAAGCGCTGCTGCGCGTGGCCGAGGGCGCGAACCTGGCCTGGCGTGGCGGGGAGAAGCTGCGCAGCCGGATCGAACAACTGAAGAAAAAACCCGCTTCGATCGATCCGCCCGCGAACTTCCGCGCGGAACTGCGGCCCTACCAGCGCGATGGCCTGAACTGGCTGAACTTCCTGTCCGATACGGGCCTGGGCGGCATCCTGGCCGACGACATGGGCCTGGGGAAAACCGTGCAGGTGCTGGCGCACCTGTGCTGCGAGAAGGCGCGCGGCAAGCTCAAACAGCCGGCGCTGGTGGTCGCGCCCACCAGCCTGGTCGGCAACTGGCGCGACGAGACCGCGCGTTTCGCGCCCGAACTGAAGGTGCTGGTGCTGCACGGGGCCAACCGTGCCGCGCGCTACGAGGAAATCAAGCAGCACGATCTGGTCATCACCACGTACCCGCTGCTGCCGCGCGACCGCGACGACCTGCGCGCGCAGCACTTCTCGCTGCTCATCATGGACGAGGCCCAAGCGATCAAGAACGCGCGCAGCCAGGCCGCGCAGGTGGTGCGCGAGATTCCCGCCAGGCGCCGGCTGGCGATGACCGGCACGCCGCTGGAAAACCATCTGGGCGAACTGTGGGCGCAGTTCGACGCGGTGGAGCCGGGCCTGCTCGGCACCGAAAAAGCCTTCACCCGCGCCTACCGTACGCCGATCGAGAAGCACGGCGATACCGAGCGCCAGCAGCGCCTGAACCGGCGCGTCGGCCCGCTGCTGCTGCGCCGTCGCAAGGAAGACGTGCTGACCGAACTGCCGCCCAAGACCGAGATCGTGCATCCGCTGGAACTTTCCGGTTCGCAACGCCAGTTGTACGAAAGCCTGCGCCTTTCCCAGCACGAACGGGTGCGCGAATCCATCGCTGCCAGAGGGTTGGCGCAATCGGGCATCGTGGTGCTCGATGCGCTGCTGAAGCTGCGCCAGGCCTGCTGCGATCCGCGCCTGGTGAAGCTGGATTCGGCCCGCAAGGTGGAGGAATCGGCCAAGCTCGACGCATTGCTGGAGCTGATCGACGGCCTGATGGACGAAGGCCGCAAGGTGCTGGTGTTCAGCCAGTTCACCGCCATGCTGGAACTGATCGCCCAGGCGCTGAAAAAACGCAAGCTGCGCTTCCTGCAACTGACCGGCGATACGCCGGCGGGACAGCGCGCCGATCTGGTGCGCGATTTCCAGACCGGCAGCGTACCGATCTTCCTCATCAGCCTGAAAGCCGGCGGCGTCGGCCTGAACCTGACCGCGGCGGACACCGTGGTTCACTACGACCCGTGGTGGAACCCGGCGGTGGAATCCCAGGCCACCGACCGCGCCCACCGCATGGGCCAGGACAAGCCAGTGTTCGTGTACAAGCTGATCTGCGCCGGCACCGTGGAGGAAAAAATCCAGGCCATGCAGGGCCGCAAGGCGGAACTGGCGCGCGCCGTGCTCGAAGGCGGCGGCAGCACCACTTCCCTGCGCTTCGACGAATCCGATCTTTCCGAACTGTTCGCGCCGCTGAATTGATTCTTCCCGCCCGCCACCGCCGCCGGTTCGGCGAATGGCCGGTTCTGGCTTAAACTAAACGGCCGTTTGACGCCGCTGCCGCCGCGCGGCGTCTTCCCCGCACTCTCCACAGCAACAGGAAGACAAGGCCAATGAAGATCCTGGTCGGCTACAAGCGCGTCGTCGATTACAACGTGCGCATCCAAGTCAAACCCGATGGCTCGGGCGTCGTCACCGATGGCGTGAAGCTCTCCGCCAATCCGTTCGACGACATCGCGCTGGAGGAAGCGCTGCGGCTGCGCGAGAAGGGCATCGCGAC
>CAZHXV010000225.1:0-334 GCA_964536455.1 uncultured Aquimonas sp. | reverse complement strand
CGAGGTGATCGTCGCCACCATCGCTCCGGCGGATGCCCAGGCGCATCTGCGCAACGGCCTGGCGATGGGCGCCAACCGCGCGATCCACGTCGTTACGACCGACGCGGTGCAGCCGCTGACCGCCGCGCGCGTGCTGCTGAAACTGATCGAGAAGGAGCAGCCTGGCCTGGTTCTTCTCGGCAAGCAGGCCATCGACGACGATGCCAACCAGACCGGCCAGATGCTGGCGACGATCTGGAACCGCCCGCAGGCCACGTTCGCGCACCACGGTGGCCTTGCCGTCGGCGATGTCCACGCGGCTCGCGAACGTGGCCTGCGGGCGGTTCCAGATCGT
>CAZHXV010000224.1:0-5129 GCA_964536455.1 uncultured Aquimonas sp. | reverse complement strand
GCCGGGCTTGAGGTCGCGGTGGACCACGAGCTGGCCGTGCGCGTACTGCACGGCGGCGCACACGTCGAGAAACAGCCGGATGCGCTCGCGCAGGCCGAGCCGGCGTTCGTCGCACCAGCGCACGATGTTGTCGCCCTCGACGAATTCCAGCGCGAACCAGGGCCGCCCGTCGGGCGCCAGGCCGCCGTCGATCAGGTGCGCCAGATTGGGATGATTGAGCCGCGCCAGGATGCGCCGCTCGCGCAGGAAGCGCATCTGCACGTCGTCGAAATCGAAGCCGCGTCGGATCAGCTTGATCGCCACCACTTGCGCGAAATCCGCATCGATGCGCTCGCCGCGATACACCACGCCCATGCCGCCGCGGCCGATGCGTTCGATCACGCGGAAGGGCCCGAGGTTCGCACCGATCAGGGCATCGTCCGATGCGGCTGGCGGCGCAACGGACGGTTCGGCTTCGTCATCGCCGATGCCGCGCAACATCGCCTCCACGCGCCGATGCAGGCCGGCGTCGCCGCCGCAGCGTTCGGAAACAAAGCGTCCACGCTCGTCCGGCGCGGCATCGAGCGCATCGCGCAGGATGCGCAGGGCCTGAAGATCCGGATCGCTCATTCGCGCCCGCCGCCTTCCAGCCGCGCGCGCAGCCAGGCGTGCGCGGCGATCCAGTCGCGCTGCGCGGTGCGCTCGACCACGCCCAGCGCGGCCGCCACTTCGGCCACTTCCAGCCCGACGAAATAGCGCAGCTCCACCACCTTGGCCATGCGCGCATCCATCGCTTCCAGTTCCTCCAGCGCGCGATCCAGTTCGATCAGATCCACGCTGTCGGGAATCCGCAATTCCAGCGCTTCCTCGAAATCCGCGCGCCACCACGCGCCGCCGCGCTTCTCGGCGCCCATCCTGCGGGCGCGATCCACCAGCACCTGTCTCATCATCCTGGCCGATGCGTTGAGCAGGTGCGCTCCGCTCTCGAACGACGCCGGCTCGCGCCCGAGCAGGCGCAGCAGCATCTCGTGCACCAGCGCCGTGGTCTGGAGCGTTGCATGCCCCGGCGTGCTGAGCAGCAGGCTGGCGGCAATGCGGCGCAGATCGGCATAGACCAGCGGCAATAACCGCTCGAACGCGACGGGATCGCCTTCCCGCCAGCGTTCGAGCCATCGCGTGACGCTGTCATCGCTCCTGTTGCCCATGCGCCGCACGATAGCGCCACGGAACAGGCATCACCAAGCGGCGGCACGCCTGTCATGCGAACCCCATCACGGAGGGCGACCGGATCGGGGAAATCATTCGAAACCATTGGCGAACAGCGGCAGCACGACTTCCACCGCGCCGATGTCCATGGCCCCACCCATTGGACGGGGTTCGCCGCGCTGGTCGATCGACACGGGCGCATCGTGGGCCTTGTTGACCAATACGGAGCCGGGCAGCGGCAGATGGGTTTTCGTGGGGCCGCCGTTGTCGGCCAGCGGCCCGAGATCGGGGTCGCCGTCGTACAGATTCCCGGTGATGTTGCTGATGCAGTCGATACCGTTTTCGATCAATGTGCCCCCGGCGCTGATGCTGCCGTTGCTGCGCCAGCAATCAGAACCGCTGATGCTGTTGGCGATCACGCTGTTGTAGAGGGTGGTCGAGCCGGAAGAGTCGAGTGCACCGCCATTGTCGGCACTCGAGTTGCCCGACAGGGTGGCAAACAGGAGGCTCAGGTTGCCCCCGAAGTTTGCGATTCCCCCGCCATACTGCGCGGCTTCGTTGCCGGAGAGCGTGCTGTGTTCCACGCTCAGCGTTTTCCCCGACGCATTGAAGATGCCGCCGCCGTGCCTGGCCGAAGCATTGCTCGAGAGCGTGCTGCGCCAGACGGCCAGGGAGCCGTTGTTGTAGATGCCGCCGCCGTCGTCGCTGGCGCCGAACGTCTTGTTGCCCGAAATCGTGCTGGTTCTGACGGTCAGCGTGCCATTGTTGAAGATGCCGCCGCCCAGGCCGCCAGCGATCCCGTTGTCCCGCACCGTGACATTGTCCAGGATCAGCGTGCCGTCGTTCCAGATGCCGCCGCCGTGGAAGTCGGCGTAGCCGTTGGCGATGGTCAGGTCTTGCAACGTCACGTTCGAGCCGCTCCATGGATTCAATACCCGCGAAGCACTGTTGCCGCTGAGGACGACCGGGCCGGTGATGGCCAGCTTGCCGCTGCTGGAACTGGCGTCGATGGCGAGATGGCCGTGGGTCAGCGTGACCTGGGTAACGGCAGTGGCGAACTTGATGGTGTCGTCGAGCGGCGTGGCGTTGGCCGCCGCGATGGCGTCGCGCAAGGTGAGGCAGTTGCCGATCGAGCAGTTGGCCGGGTTGCCGGTGGCGACATCGCCGCCGCCGGTGACGGTGTAGTTCAGCGCCTGCGCCGTGCCCGCCGCCAGCAAGGCCGCGACGGCCAGCAGCGACACGCACGCGGCGTGGAGCATCGGGTGGAATTCTCGGCCCGGCGACGCACGGACGACAGAAAAGTTCCTGAAGCTGAAGCGGCACATGTCGCACTCCTCGGCAATCCCGGCAACTGGCCGGCTCATGCGGGGATACGCGAAAATTTCCCTCCATCAGACATGGCCCGACGCACCAGGGAATCCGGGCCGCGCCGCAGCCTGTTCCGCATCGAGCCCTGCTAAGATGCGCCTCCGCCGCCCCGGCGACGGAACCGGCCCCTCGCCACCGGCAGCATTGGCCGCAGGAACCGTTCCCCCCATCTCTCATCACGTGAAGGAACGCCCCCGATGCGAACGAGGCGATCTCTGTCCATGACCTTGCTGTTCGGCACGCTGGCCGCGTGCGGCGGCGAATCGGCACCACAGGATCCGGGCGCGCAGGATGCCGCCAGCACCGCGATGGCGGTTTCGCTGGTGGAGGTGCGGCGCGAACGGCTCGACCGCGAAGTCGTGGCCAGCGGCCAGGTGGCGGCATGGGAGGACATGCCGCTGGGCGTGGAACTTTCCGGCGTGCGCGTGGCGGAAGTGCTGGTGGATGCGGGCGTGAAAGTGCAGCGCGGAGATGTGCTGTTGAAGCTGGACGACCGCGTATTGCGTTCGGACGCTGCCCAGATGCGGGCCGCGCTTGGCGAAGCGCAGGCCGCCGCACAACTGGCCAAAGCCAGCCTTGAACGCGGCGCGGCATTGCGCGAGAGGAAGCTCGCCAGCGCCGCCGATTACGAACAACTCGCCGCCGCCAGGGCGCAGGCCGATGCGCGCGTGGCCTCCGCGCGCGCCGCGCTGGAAGCGGCGAACCTGCGGCTTTCTTTCGCCACGCTGCGCGCGCCGGACGATGGCGTGATTTCCCGCCGCCTCACCCAGCCCGGCGCGGTGGTTTCCGCCGGCAACGAACTGTTCGGCCTGATTCGCCAGAACAGGATCGAATGGCGCGCGGAAATTTCGGCCGCCGATCTGCCATTCGTCGCGCCCGGCCAGAGCGTGCGCCTGCGTTCGCCCGATGGCGGCATCGTCGAAGGCCGCGTGCGCGCCGTCGCGCCGGGGCTCGACCCCACCACCCGCACCGCGCGCCTGCAAGCCGATCTGCCGCAACCGGGCGCGCTGCATCCGGGGCTGGTGATCGAAGGCCGCATTACCCTGGGCAACGACGAGACGCTCACCGTGCCGGGCAACGCCGTGGTGCGGCGCGATGGTTACGCCTACGCCTTCGGCGTGGACGACAAGGGCATCACGCAGCGCCGCCGCATCGAGCTGGGCCGCAGCCTCGGCGACCGCATCGAGGTGCTCTCCGGGCTGGCGGAAGGCGAACGCATCGTCGGGCGCGGCGCGGCCTTCCTGGGCGAGGGCGACCGCGTGCGGGTGCTCAAGGACGCGAACGACCAATGAACTTCTCCGCCTGGTCGATCAACCGTCCATTGCCGGCGATCCTGCTGTTCTTCGCGCTGTGCGTGGCGGGGCTGTATTCGTTCTGGACGATGCCGGTGGCGCGCTTCCCGGACATGGCCTTCCCGATGGTCACGGTCACCATCAGCCTGCCCGGCGCGGCGCCGGCGCAGCTCGAAACCGAGGTCACGCGCAAGATCGAGAACGCGGTGGCGACGCTGGAAGGCGTCAAGCGCACCATCTCGCAGGTCAGCGAAGGCACCTCCGTCACCCTCATCGAGTTCTATCTGGAAACCCCGCTGGAACCGGCGCTGGACGACGTGCGCGACGCGGTGACCCGCACCCGCATCGATCTTCCGGGCGACATCGAGGAGCCGGTGATTTCCAAGGTCGCCGTCACCGGCGGCACCCTGGTGTCCTACGCGGTGCGCAAGCCCGGCTGGCAGCCGGACGAACTTTCCTGGTTCGTGGACGACACCGTCACCCGCGCGCTGTTCGGCGTGCGCGGCGTGGCCAAGGTGACGCGCGTGGGTGGCGTGGAACGGCAGGTTCGCGTGGATCTGGATCCGGATGCGTTGATCGGCTTCGGCATCACCGCGGGCGAGGTTTCCCGGCAACTGGCGAACATCCAGGTGGAGCGCCCCGGCGGGCAGACGGAAATCGGCGGCGAACGCCAGGTGATCCGCACCATCGGCACGGTGCGCGACGCCGCCGCCCTGCGCGATTACGCCATCGCCCTGCCCGACGGCCGTTCGGTGCGGCTTTCCGCATTGGCGCAGGTGACCGACGGCGCGGCCGATCCCGTCGAAGCCGCATTGCTGGATGGCGAGCCGGTGGTCGGCTTCTCGCTGCTGCGCTCGCGCGGCTCCTCGGAAATCGCGGTGGCGCAGGGCGTGCGCGCGGAACTTGCGAAGCTGCAAGCCCAGCATCCGGGGCTGGGGTTCGATCTGGTGTTTTCCACCGTGGAGGAAGCGGAAAACTCCTATTCCTCCTCGATGACGATGCTCTGGGAAGGCGGCGCGCTGGCGGTGCTGGTGGTGCTGGTGTTCCTGCGCGATTGGCGCGCCACCTGGATTTCCGCCCTCGCCTTGCCGCTGTCCATCATCCCCACCTTCGCGGTGATGCACTGGTTCGGCTTCAGCCTCAACATCATCACGCTGCTGGCCCTGGCCGTGGTGGTCGGCATCCTGGTGGACGATGCCATCGTGGAGGTGGAAAACATCGTGCGCCACCTGGGCATGGGCAAGTCGCCCAAGCAGGCGGCGATCGACGCGGCGGACGAGATCG
>CAZHXV010000223.1:0-5132 GCA_964536455.1 uncultured Aquimonas sp. | reverse complement strand
AATTCCACGTCATCGCCGATTCGGGCGAGGACGCCATCGCCTGGTCGGAAAACTCCAGCTACGCCGCGAACCTGGAAGCCGCCGAAGCCCTCGCCCCCGCGCAGCCGCGCGCAGCCGCAAGCGAGGCATTGCGCGATGTCGCCACGCCCACGCAGAAAACCTGCGAGGACGTGGCGGCGTTGATGGGCATTGCGCTGCAACGCACGGTCAAGACGCTGGCCCTCGTCGGCGAGCAGGGCTTTACCGTGGTGCTGCTGCGCGGCGACCACGACGCCAACGAAGTGAAACTGGCCAAGGCCCCCGGCCTTTCCGACTACCGCATGGCCACCGAGGCGGAAATCGCCGAATGCCTCGGCAGCGAACCAGGCTTCCTCGGGCCGCTGAATGCGAAAAAGCCGATCACCGTGATCGCCGACCGCACGGTCGCTGCGATGAGCGATTTCGTGGTCGGCGCGAACAAGCCCGGCTTCCACATCGCCGGCGTCAATTTCGGCCGCGACCTGCCCGAACCGCATCACATCGCCGATATCCGCAACGTGATCGAAGGCGATCCCGCCCCCGATGGCAGCGGCGCATTGAAACTGGCGCGCGGTATCGAAGTGGGCCACGTGTTCCAGCTCGGCCAGAAATACGCGCAGGCGCTGAACGCCACCGTCACCGACGAATCCGGCAAGCCGCAGGTGATGGCCATGGGCTGCTACGGCATCGGCGTTTCGCGCATCGTCGCCGCCGCGATCGAACAGAACCACGACGAGGCCGGCATTATCTGGCCGGAACCGATGGCACCGTGGCAGGTGGCGGTGTGCATCATCAATCCGAAGAACGATGCGAAGGTTTCCGAAGCCGCCGACGCGCTGTATTCGGAACTGGCACAGGCCGGGCTCGACCCGGTGCTGGACGACCGCGGCCTGCGCCCCGGCGCGATGTTCGCCGACATCGAACTGATCGGCATCCCGCATCGCGTGGTGGTATCCGAGCGTGGCCTGGCCGCCGGCACTTACGAATATCGCAGCCGCCGCGGCAGCGAGAACGAGGCGCTCGACAAGACCGCATTGCTGGCGAGGCTGGGGAGCTCCTGACGCCGCGCGGATCGGGCCCCGCGGGACGTCAACTCTTGACGAACAAGCGCCGGATCCGCCCCAGCAGCGCCAGCGGCGAGGCCGTTGCCGCCATCGCAGCGATGGCGGCGCCCTCGTCTTCCTGCAACTGGCGCGCCAGCCGATCTTCCAGTTCGCGCTTCTTCTGCTCGTGCAGCACCTTGGTGCGCAACTGCTGGCGTACGTCGTCGGCGACCACTTCGCGCCCGAAACTCTGCGAATCGCGCATCAGGTAGCGGCCCAGCGTATCGAACCACTCCCCGTTCACCGCATCGGGCGCGAAGCTGCGTGACATGCCGCCGAAGCCTTCCACATTGGCAAAGGACAGCTTGATCTGCCCGGATTCGGCGCTGGCCAGCGCGCGCAGGCTCACGGGAATGCGGCCACGGGCCTGGAAGCGCCCGCTGACGACCTCGCCATTGGCGTTCTTGATCTCGCCGGAAAGGCCGGAAAGGTGGTGCTGCTGAAGCAACCCCTGGATCAACCGCACCTTGCCCGGGGTTTCGGCGGCCACTTCCGGGCACTCCGCGCTGGCGACCTGGGCCACCATCGAAAACTCCACTTCGCACTGCGCCGCGCCCGGTGTGGTCTTGCACTGGAACGGCGCCTCGGCATAGGCGACCACATCGCCGTAGCCGGCCACCTTGTAAACGAAACGGACGCGCCGCTTGGCCTCTTCCATGCGCGAAGCGAGCTGCGCCAGGTATTGTCCGAGCCGCTCCGCCGCCGGTTGCAGTTGTTCGCGCCACACCTGTTCGCGCGCGGTTCGTTGCGCTTCGTCCCCCGGCGCCTGGCCGCGCAGCCGCGCGGCCTCCTGTTCAAGTTCGTCCAAAAGCCCCATGTCGGCATCCCTGTTTCCACTGCGCCAAACTTACGCGCCGGCACGCATCCGGGCAAGTCTTCGCGACGATGCGCCGCCTTAATCCGCGATCAACCCGGCACTAGCATTACCCCCACGGATTGGTAATAATCGAGCCGCCGCAAATCCACCATCACCGACACGGACACAAAGAGAATACCCATGAGTATTGATTTTTCTTCGCTTTCCCCCAAGGCGCTGCAGAAGCTGATTTCCGATGCCATGCGGGAACACAAGCGCAAGCAGAAACGTCCGCCCATCGCCAAGGTTCGCGCCAAACTGGCCAAGCTGGCCCGCAACGATGGCTATTCCATCGCCGAACTGTTCGGCAACGGCGCCTCCTCCTCCGCCGCACCGGCCGAGAAACCCGCCAAGCGCGGCAAGGCCGCCCGCAAGTCGGCTGCCACGGGCCGCAAGATCGCGCCCAAGTACCACAACCCGGAAAACACCTCGCAGACCTGGACGGGCCGCGGCAAGGCCCCGGTGTGGTTCAGCACGCTGATCGCCGCCGGCAAGACCCGCGACGACCTGTTGATCGCCAAGTAAGCCGAGAATCGCTGGCTGGCCGCAGGGACGCGGCTTTCACCGACGGAAAACGCCGCAGCGATGCGGCGTTTTTTCGTTACGGCGCGCGGCTGCCGCTCACAGGTTGCGCCGCGCCGGATACAGCACGTTGCCGATCAGGATTCCGCCCACCAGCGCCGCCAGCACGGCGAGCAGCTTCATGCCGGTATCAAAGCCCAGTTGCAGGTTCTGGTCGAGTATCGAACTGATGCCGCGAAAACCCACGCTGCCGGGCACCATCAGGATGATGCCAGGCACGCGGATCACCGCGCCCGGCCGATTGAAACGGCGCGCATACACGTTGGACAGCACCGTGATGCCAAGGCTGGCGACGAACACCGCCGCCGTGCCCGGCAACCACAAGGATGCCAGTCGCGTGAACAGGTAACCGCAAACCACGGCGGCCATCACCAGCGGATAATCGCGCCGCGCCGCCTTGAACAGCACCGCGAAGGCATAGGCGGAAACCGCCAGCGCCAGCCACTCGGCCCAGGCCGGCACCTGTGCCGTTTCCGGATGCTGGCGCGGCGTCACGCCCATGACATCCAGCATCTGCAAGGCCATCACGCTGCCGAAACCCAGTTTCAGCAGCACCGCCACCGCGCCGGCGAAACGCGCGGTGCCGGTGACGAGCTGCTGGCTGGCCAGTTCCGATATCGCATTGGTGAGCGTAAGGCCGGGCATCAGCACGATCAGCGAAGCCACCACCACGGTATTGAGCGAGAGCGGCATGATGAAGCTGGCCACGCAGGCGGCGATCAGCGTGGCCACGAGACCTGCGATCAGTTCCAGCGATTCGGACAAGCGGGGCCGTTTGGTACCGGCCCATACCAGCAGGCCGATGAGGCCGCCGATGCCGGCCGCCACCGCGACATCGGCCCAGCTGCTGCGCAGAATCGTGGCGACGGAACCTGATGCCAGCCCGAAACTGATCGCACCCAGGGCCTCGGCGCGCAACGACGGCGGGCGATCCAGCGCATGCAGCGCGGCGGTTGCCTCGCGCACGCCGACGTCTCCGCTCAGCATGCTTTCGGCGATGGCGTCCGCCTGGCAGAGCTTGCGCAAATCCACGTCGCCCGGCGCCAGCCGCAACACCTGGGTGGTATTGGCCAGGATTTCGGGCTCGCTCGCATCGGAAAAGGAAAGGATCATCCCGGTCGGGTTGGCCCAGGGGCTGCACCGCAGCCGCAACCGCTGCGCCACGGCGGAAACCGAGCCTTCCAGGCGCTGCGCCGTGGTGCCGTAGGTGTGCAGGCGGCGCGCCAGTTCGACCACGAACTCGACGCGCTCGGCGTAGGGGAAATGCGTCATGGGGATGGCAGGCAAGGAAACCCGGGCGGCGCAGTATGAACATACTGCTGCAACTACGAGTGAATCGGACGCTCTGGAATAATGGCCGGATGCACATCGGCCCTGGCGAACTCCTTTCCCTGCTCAGCGCCGCGGCCTGGGCCGTGGGCGTGATCCTCTACCGGCGGCTGGTGCGGCACCTGCCGCCCCTGACGCTGGGCTTCCTGAAAAGCCTGATCGTGCTGGCGATGATGCTGCCGCTGGCGCTGGCGCTGCACGGGCCGCGCCTGCCGGATATCGATCTCTCCGATGCCACGATCGCCATCGCCAGCGGCGCGCTCGGCATCGCGGTGGCCGATACGCTGTATTTCGTCGCGCTGCGACGCCTGGGCGCGGGAGCGATGGGCGTGATCGGCAACGCCTACAGCCCCTTCGTACTGGCGCTGGCGGCGCTGTTCCTGCACGAACGGCTGGGGCCATCGCAGATCGCCGGTTTCGCACTGGTGATGGCGGGCGTGGGCGTGATCGCAGGGCGAAAACTGGCGCCGGCCGAACCCGAATCGCCCGCGCCCGACGTGCCGCTGCTCGAAACCGCCCCCGCCGCCACCCAACCGCCGCGCGGGAATCTCCCCTTCGTGCTGACCGGCGTTCTCTCCGTGGCGCTGATGGCCGCGGCCATCGTGATGGTGAAGCCGGTGCTGGAAGTACGACCGCTGGGTTGGGTCACGCTGCTGCGGTTGGTCGGCGCGGTGCTCGGCCTTCTCGCCATCGCCGCCGCACGCGGGCAACTTCGGGTGCTGTGGCCGCAGGGCGTGCGCATCGACTGGAAACTGCTGCTGCCCGCCGCCTTCGTCGGGCAATGCCTTTCGATGCTGTTCTGGCTTGGCGGCTACGCCCTTACCAGCGCCTCGGTCGCGGCGGTGCTGAACGAAACCGCGTCGATCTTCATCCTGCTGCTGGCCTTCGTCTTCCTGCGCGAACCCATTGGCCGGCGCGGCGCGCTCGGGGTTGCATTCACGCTGGCGGGCGTGGTGCTGATGCTGCGTAGCTGATTCCATTCGATACCGGGAATTGCCCGCTCCGGCCCAAACCGGGACAATCGCGCGTTGTACTTTCGTACCACCGATTGCAGGGAGGCCAGCCAGATGAGCGAGCGCGAATCCATGGAATACGACGTGGTCGTCGTGGGCGCAGGCCCCGGTGGCCTGGCCGCCGCGATCCGGCTCAAGCAACTGGCCGCCGAACAGGGCCGGGAGATCACTGTCTGCGTGCTGGAAAAAGGCGCGGAGCCGGGCGCGCACATCCTTTCCGGGGCCATCGTC
>CAZHXV010000222.1:0-5138 GCA_964536455.1 uncultured Aquimonas sp. | reverse complement strand
CGCGTGGGTGCTGATCTGCACCTGCACGTTGGTGATGTCCGGCGTCACGTCGATCGGCAGCCTGGTGAAGCTCCAGGCGCCGGAGGCGATCAGGACGAGCGTGAGCGCCATCATCAGCCAGCGATGGCCGATGGCGAATCGGATCAGATTTTCTAGCATGTCGGCATGCTCAATGCTCGTGTCCGGCGGCGGATTTCTCGATGTCCGCCTTGATCAGGTAGCTCTGTTCGACGACCACGAACTCCCCGGCGTCGAGGCCGTCCAGCACCTCCACGGACACCCCATCGCGCCGGCCAAGCTTCACTGGACGCGATTCGTAGCGATCGCCTTTCCGCACGAACACGGCATCGCTGCCATCCATCGCCTGCACGGCGGAAAGCGGCAGCACGAGCGCAACCTCGTCAATGGCAACGGTGATCCACGCCCGCACCGCCGCTCCCGTGCGCCAGTGGCCATCGGCGTTGTCGATCACGGCGCGCGCGACGGTACTTTGGCTCGCGGTGGCGGTGGCGGGCAGCACCCGCTCCAGCACGGTTTCCGCACTCATGCCATCGGAAAGGCGGCTGATGCGAACCCGGTGCCCCGGCGCGATGTGCTGCGCATCGGCGCCGAACAGATGCAGATCGACCCACAATTTCGACAGATCGGCCACCTCGAACAGCGGCGCATCCCCCGCGACTTCGCCAACCGCCGCACGGCGCGCAAGCACCACGCCATCCAGCGGCGAGGTCACTGGATAGGTGGAAAGGCTGACGTTGCTTTCGATGGCGGCAAGCGCCTGGCCCGCCTTCACTGCATCGCCGACGCTGGCGGAAACGCTCTTGATCGGGCCGGGAAAGCGCGCGGAAAGATGCGCATGGCGGCCTTCGATGGTGGTCAACAGGCCTTGTACTTCATGTTCGTCGCGGATCGTGCCGGGGCCGGCGGCGGCGACTTTTATGCCGCTGGATTCGGCGATGTCGGCGGGAATCGTCGTGGATTCAGGGTCGTGATCCGCGTGTTCATCTTGATCGTGGCCGTGGCCACCTTCGGCGCGGGCCTGCGCAGCGGCATCGTGATCGAGGTCTTCATTCGCCGGTGCGCCGCACCCCGCCAAGGCTAAGGCAAACGCAACGAACACCGCCACCACCGTAGAACCGGGCTTGCTCGGCTCCGGAAGATGGGCAAGGGCATGGTTTGACGATACGGGCAGCAGAGCAAGCTCCGCTCCACGGGAGAGGCGGGTTTTCATGGCGTGGAATCCTTGGGTTCGGCAGCGGCCGCGAAGGCGCGGCCAGTGAGGCGCTGGAGTTCGATCAGGGCGCGCTGCGCATCGAGTGCGGCAGCGAGGCGTTCGCGGCGCGCTTGCAGCAAATCGGCCTGAAACTGCGCCCAGGTGAGGTAGTCGGAAGCACCCGCGCGGAAACTGCGGCCCGCGGCGATTTGCGCGCGTTGCAGTTGCGGCAGGAGTTTTCCGTCCAGTTCGCGCGCGGCGGCGACGGATTGGTCGAGCTGGTTCCACGCCTGCGCCAACATGGCTCCCAGCGCGCGCTGCTCGCCTTCGCGCTGCAGGTCGAGCGCGGCCAGTTCCGCTTGTGCGGCGCGCAGTTCCGGCGCAGCGCGGGCGGCGCTGCCGAGCGGGATCGAAACGCTGCCGACAAGGCCGAAATCGCGCTCTTCCTGCAAACGGCGCACGCCGAACTGCCACGACACATCCGGCGTTCTCGCCGTCTGCGCCAGCCGCACCCGCGCTTCGCGCAACCGCGCCTCATGCGCGAAACGCCGCAGTTCCGGGCTTTGCGCCAGTTGCGTCACGGCTTCGTCGTAATCCGGCACCCGAGGCACGGCACTGGCGTCGAACGGCGCAAGTTCGATCTCGCCCGTCCCGCCCCACAACAACGCAAGGCGGCGCAATGCGCCGGCGGCCTGGCGCTGAGCGCGCGCGGCGGCGGCCTCCGAACGCAACGCCGCCGCTTCCGCGCCAAGGCTCAACGAAGCGGGAACGCCACCGGTCGCGGCACGCTTTTCGACCGCCGCGAGAATCGCGCGGCGCTGCGCCGCATCCTCCTGCGACAACGCGGCTTCGGCCTTCGCGGCAACGGCATCCAGATAGCGCCGTGCGACTTCGGCCAGCAGATCCAGCCGCTTGCCTTCGCGCAGCAGTTCGATACCTTCGACGCGGGTTTGCGCCAACGCGATGCGCGCCTGCCGCTTGCCGCCGCGTTCCAGCACGGAAGCCAGCGACAGCGTGGCTTCCGCACCGCCGAAACCGGCAGCGACACCGCTGCCGAGTGCGTTCTCCAGATCGGCTGAAAGCGCGAACGCCGGTTTCTGCGCCGCCACTTCCGCCTCGGCGGCAAGGCCGGTTTCAGCGAAACGCAGAACTTCGAGATCAGGGTGTGTGGCGATGACGCGCGCAAAGGCGTCGTCGAGCGACACGGGTTGGGCCGCACGGCCGGGCGCAACGGCGCCAAGCAGCACGGCCACGGCGGCGAGCGCCGTGTGGATCGTGGACATGGAAAACTCCGAATGATGACCGAGAAGGAAAAGCCGGCTCGCTGCCGGGAACCTTCAGGCCAGAATCGGAGGACGCAGCACTTCAGAGGGTTCGGTTTCAGTCGCAGCGCATTCCCGCCTCAATGGCGGCGGGCAATGCCAGAGCACAGCCTGAACGGGCAGATCCACCGCCAGCATTGCATTGGGATGGCCGCAGCAGTGGCCGGCGTGCATCAAGCGTTCCCATCCCATGCCGTCGGCCTCGACGACCTCATCGCCGGGAATGCCCGCTTCCGGATGCTGCGCATCGTGCGCGTGCCCGGTGGCGAACAGATGGGCGGTTTCATGCACCTCGCTCGCGGCCATCAGCGTCGGTTGCCAGATCGCGCCGAACAGCAGCAGCGCCAGCCAGAAGGCACGCTGCAACGGCTTGAACGAGGGAAGACGGGAAGACATCGGGACAAGGCTAGCGGGGTGCGATGGCGGACACTATTGCATCGGATCGCAGCGCACGAACGGTTCTGGATCGCCGCCCGCCTTGGTTATGCTTGCGCCACGCCGTTCCCGTTCCGCATTCCACGCGCAGGCACTCATGCACACCATCACCGTCATCCTCATCATGCTGCTCGCCGTCACCGTCAGCGGCCTCCTGGCGCGCGCCACGCGCCTGCCGCTGCCGCTGGTGCAGATCGCACTCGGCTTCGCGCTGGTGCAGTTGACCGGGGACAGCGTGCCGCTGGATCCGCACGTGTTCTTCCTGCTGTTCCTGCCGCCGCTGCTGTTTCTCGACGGTTGGCGCATCCCCAAGGACGAACTGTTTCGCGACAAGGGCATGGTGCTGGAACTGGCGCTGGGGCTGGTGGTGTTCACGGTGCTGGGCGTGGGGCTGTTCATCCACTGGCTGGTGCCGGCGATGCCGTATGCGGTGTCGTTCGCCCTGGCCGCGATCCTCTCGCCCACCGATCCGATCGCGGTCTCGGCCATCGCGCAGCGCGCACCGATCCCCAAGCGCATGATGCACATCCTCGAAGGCGAGTCGCTGCTGAACGACGCCTCCGGCCTGGTCTGCATGCGCTTTGCCGTGGCGGCGGCGCTGACCGGCGTGTTCTCGCTCGGCGATGCCTTGCTGAACTTCACCTGGGTCGCCCTGGGCGGCCTGGGCATCGGCGTGGCGGTGGCGTGGATCGTCGCGCGGGTCAAGGGGTTCATGCTGCGCCGCTTCGGCGAGGACGCCGGCTCCAGCATCCTCATCAGCGTGCTGATCCCGTTCGCCTCGTACCTGGCAGCGGAACATTTCCACGCCTCGGGCATCCTGGCGGCGGTGGCGGCGGGCATCAGCATGACCTTCTTCGAATCCGGCACGCTGATGGCCACCACCCGCGTGCAGCGCCGCGCCTTCTGGGATACGGTGCAGTTCATCCTCAACGGCACGATTTTCGTGCTGCTGGGCGAACAGTTTCCGGCGCTGCTGGACGGGGCGATCAATACCGTCGCCGACACCGGCCACAGCAATCCGTGGTGGCTGCTGGTGTACGTGCTCGTCATCAACGCCGCGCTGGCGCTGCTGCGCTTTGCGTGGGTGTGGGTGTCGATGCGGATTTCGGTGTACCACGCCAGGAAGCGCGGCGAGCAGAAACAGCCGACCGACTGGCGCGCGGTGGCGGCGATGTCGCTGGCCGGCGTGCGCGGGGCGCTGACGCTGGCCGGCGTGCTGACGCTGCCGCTGGCCTTGAACGATGGAACGCCCTTCCCGGCACGCGACCTTTCCATCTTCCTCGCCGCCGGGGTGATCCTGATGTCGTTGCTGGCGGCCAGTTTCGCGCTGCCGAGACTGCTGCGCGGGTTGAAGCTGCCCGAGGACGAGCACGGCCACGACGAAGGGCCCGCCCGTACCGCCGCCGCGACCGCTGCGATCCGCGCCATCGAGGATAAGCTGCACGCGCTCGCGCACGACCGCACCGACGCCGCGATCTACGCCGACGTGGCGGCGCGCGTGATGGAGGAATACCGTCGCCACCTCACCCATTCCATCAACGGCCAGCACGATGCGCGCCATGCCAAACAGGCGAACGCCATCGAACGCAAGCTGCGCCTGGTCGGCCTGGAAGCCGAACGCAACGCCTACCGCCGGCTGCGCCGGGAATCGGCCATCGACGATACGGTGCTGCAGCGGCTCAGCCAGGAGCTGGATCTGGCGGCGGCGCGATTGACGGTGTGAGGCGCGAGCCTTACTCGTCCCCGGGCGGATTCACGCAGCCGTAGAGATCGTACTCGTCGCTGCCCAGGATATGCACCTGCGCGAACTGGCCGGGTACGAGGCCAGCTTCCGCGCCATCCTGGATCTGTACGCAGCCGTCGATTTCCGGCGCGTCGAAGCGGCTGCGGCCGAAGGCCAGTTCGCCATCCAGCGCATCCACCAGCACGGTTTCCACGCGCCCTACCCGCGATTCCAGGCGCTCCGCGCTGATCCGCGCCTGCGTTTCCATGAAACGCTGCAACCGTTCCTGCTTCACGTCTTCCGGCACCGGATCGGGCAGCGCGTTGGCAGCGGCGCCTTCCACCGGCGAATAGGCGAAGGCGCCGACGCGATCCAGTTGCGCTTCTTCGAGAAACTCCAGCAGTTCCTCGAATTCTTCCTCGGTTTCGCCGGGGAAACCGACGAT
>CAZHXV010000221.1:4793-5149 GCA_964536455.1 uncultured Aquimonas sp. | reverse complement strand
TGTTCTTCAACCCCTCGATGCGCACCCGTACCAGCTTCGAGCTGGTACGGGTGCGCATCGAGGGGTTGAAGAACACCAGCGCGATGGCGCGGCCCTTGAGTTCGTCGCCGAACTTCTCCTGCTTGAACCGCGCGGCGCGGGCGAGCAGGCCGTGAAGCTCCTCGCGGGACAGGTCTTGCGTGTTGAGAAAGTGCTTCATGCGTGGATTCCAGTGGCGGCGGAAAACTCGGGAACGAAAAAGCCCGGCGCGAGGGCCGGGCTTTCCTGATGAAAAATCAGCAGTGGCGTTGCGATGCGCCGTTTACCCAGCCCGATGGAAAGGCAACGGTCGGCGCGCGCGCGAAGTCATGCCCGCG
>CAZHXV010000221.1:0-4783 GCA_964536455.1 uncultured Aquimonas sp. | reverse complement strand
TAAGGACATCGGCGGAAGGCAGCGCGTTCATGAGTCGGAAAATTGTGCATGAAGCGGACGCCCGCCGCAATACAATGCTGCGCGAACCTTGGCCGCATCGCCTCAGGAACTTCGCCACATGGCCGAAACCGACCGCCACGACAAGACCGCCCGCCAGTTGCGCCTGCTTTCGGACGCACTCGACAGCGGTCGTCTTGGCCCGGTGCGGCGGCTGGTGAACACGCTGTCGCCGGCGGAGATCGCCAGCCTGCTCGAATCCCTGCCCGCGCAGAAGCGCAACGTGGTCTGGGGCCTGGTCGATCCGGAAGACGACGGCGAGGTGCTGGTGCACGTCGGCGAGGACGTGCGCGCCAGCCTGATCGCGGAGATGGATCCGGACGAGATCGTCGCGGCGGTCGAGGACCTGGACATCGACGACCTCGCGGATCTGGTGGACGACCTGCCCGACCAGGTGATGCAGGAACTGCTGCATTCGATGGACCGGGATCACCGCGAGCGGCTGGAGCATGTGCTCTCGTATCCGGAGGGCACCGCGGGGCGCCTGATGAATCCGGATGCGGTGACGGTGCGCGCGGATACCACCATCGACGTGGTGCTGCGCTACCTGCGCCTGCGCGGGGAAATGCCCGACCATACGGATCACCTGTACGTGGTGAACCGGCGCAACCAGTACCAGGGCCGCATCGCGGTCACGGCGCTGCTCACGCACGAGCCTTCCACGCCGATCAACGAACTGATGGACAGCGATCAGGCCCCGGTGGCGGCCAATACGCCGGATCGGGAAGTCGCCAAGCAGTTCTCCGACCACGACTGGATCACCGCGCCCGTGGTGGACGAGAACAACACCTTGCTGGGCCGAATCACCATCGACGACGTGGTGGACATCATCCGCGAACAGGCCGAGCACCAGGCGCTGTCCGCTGCCGGCGTGGACGAGGACGAGGACCTGTTCGGCCCGGTGCCGCGCGCGGTGCGCCGCCGCGTGATCTGGCTGGCGATCAACATGGTCACCGCCTTCCTGGCCTCCGCCGTGGTCGGGCGCTTTTCCGCGGCGCTGGAACAGATCGTCGCGCTCGCCATCCTGATGCCCATCGTCGCGGGCATGGGCGGCAACGCCGGCACCCAGGTACTGACGCTGATGATCCGCGGCCTGGCGCTGGGGCAGGTCGGAGCCAGCAACCTGCGCGCGCTGGTGTGGAAGGAAGTGCGCGTGGCGGCCCTGAATGGCCTCATCATGGGCGGCATCGTCGGGCTGGTGTCGTTCGCGTGGTTCCACGACTGGAAACTGGCGCTGGTGATCGGCGCTGCGCTGCTCTCCAACTTCCTCACCGGCGCGCTCACCGGCGTGCTGGCGCCGGCGATCCTCAAACGCCTCAATCTCGACCCGGCGATTTCCGCCGGCGTGGTGCTCACCACCTGCACCGATGTGATCGGCTTCCTGAGCTTCCTCGGGCTCGGGACGCTGGTGTTGATGAAGTAAGCGCCACTCCGGACTTCGGCAAGGAGCGCAGGGCGCGGCGGCGGGAATGTCCGCGCGATGCAGCCGCAGGGCGAGGACGACGCAAGCGGCTACTCGAACGGGTGGTGGCCCGGCCGGGGTCGCCGGCCCGATTTTTTCCGGGCAGCAGGGGGCGAACCGCGAATATCGCCGCCGGGCGAGCCGCTTTCCTGGAACGCCGGCAATGGCGGCGAAGGGCCAACTGTGCGAACCTTGGCTTCCCCGGCGGTGGCCAGTCCGAGCCATTCCCAGCAACATTCCAATCGGGAAAACCCATGTTCAAGACCACTCGCGCAGTTGCGCGCCTTTCCACGTTCGCGCTTGCCGCCTTCTCCGCCTTCTCCGCGTCGGCAACCGATGTTCCCCGCGCTGTGTGGCAGGAGGCGCCCTCCTCCGCCCTGTCGGCGGACATGCCCCAGCCCGGCCATCGCCGCACGTTGACGCTGGATTTCCACCAGGCCAGCGCCCTGATCGCCCGCACGCAACGCGCAGGTGCCGCCGTCGCGCTGTCGCTGCCGCATCCGGATGGAGGCTTCCACGATTTCCTGCTGTCCGATTCGGGCGTGATGCCCGCCGAACTGAAGGCGAAATATCCGGAAATCGTCAGCCTTTCCGGCATCGATGGCGAAGGCCGCAGCGCGCGCGTCGATGTCTCGCCGATGGGGTTGCACGCGATGGTGTTCGACGCCGATGGCGTCTGGATCGTGCGCCCGGAACGGCGCGATGGCGCGGGCGACCGCTACATGAGCTACGAGCGCGCCGAGCTGGCGGTTCCCGGCGAGAAGTTCCAGTGCGGAACGCATGGCGATGCGATCCAGGCATCCGGCCTGAACCTGGGCGGCGACCGGCCCACGCCCACCGCACCGCTGGTTTCCACCGGCGCGAACACGCGCAACTACCGCGCCGCGGTGGCCGCCAACCATAACTACGTCGCGGCGGTCTGCCCCGGCAACCTCACCGTGGCCTGCGGCCTGGGGCAAGTGGTGCTGGCGATGAACCGGGTCAACCAGGTCTATGAAACCGAACTGGGCGTGCACATGACGCTGATCGCGGACAACGACAAGATCATCTATCCGCTGGCCAGCGGAAACCCGCCGCCCACCACGCCCACCAACGACCCGTACGGCAACAGCACCAACGCGCTGGGCCAGAACCAGACCAACCTGACCAACGTCATCGGCTCCGCCAACTACGACATCGGCCACGTCTTCACCACCGGCAGCGGCGGCGTCGCGGGCCTGGGCGTGACCTGCAGGGACACCCAGAAGGCGCGCGGCACCACGGGGCTGTCCAATCCGGTGGGCGACGATTTCTACATCGACTACGTTTCGCACGAGATGGGCCACCAGTTCGGCGGCAACCACACCTTCAATTCCACCACCAGCAGCTGCGGCGGCGGCAACCGTGAAGCCGGCGCGGCCTACGAGCCGGGCAGCGGCTCCTCCATCCAGGCCTATGCCGGCATCTGCGGCGTGGACAACCTGCAACCGCATTCGGATCCCTACTTCCACGCCAAGAGCCTGGACGAGATCAACACCTGGATCGGCGGCATCGGCGGCAACTGCGTCGCCGCCACGCCCTCCACCCACGCCGCGCCGGTCATCGACCCGGCCAGCCTGCCGGCCGGCCTCACCATTCCCAAGCAGACGCCGTTCGCCCTGAGCGCCGTAGCCACGGACGCCGATGGCGACCTCATCACCTACAACTGGGAACAATACGACCTGGGCAGCGCCACCACGCTGGCGCAGGGCGACACCGGCAATGGCCCGATCTTCCGCTCCTACAACGCCACGCTCTCGCCCACGCGCACCTTCCCGAGCCTGTCCGCCGTTCTCGCGGGCGGGGCGCTGCCCAAGGGCGAAGCCTGGCCCAACACCACCCGCAACCTCAATTTCCGCCTCACCGTGCGCGACAACCACGATGTTCCCGGCACGCCGCAATTCGGCCGCACTGAAAGCGCCAACCTCACGCTGGCCGTCACCGCCAGCGCCGGGCCGTTCGTCGTTACCGCCCCGAATACGGCGCTGACCTGGGATCGCGCCGACCCGCAGACGGTGACCTGGAATGTAGCCAACACCGACGTCGCGCCGGTTTCCTGCGCCAATGTCCGCCTGGATCTCTCCATCGACGGCGGCGCGACCTGGCCGTTCGAGCTGAGCGCCGGCACCGCCAACAACGGTTCGGCAACGGTAACGGTTCCTTCCGGCGCGCCCAACACCGCCCAGGCGAGGGTTCGCGCTTCCTGCGTGGGCAACGTGTTCTTCGACGTTTCCGACGCCAACTTCAGCATCGTCGGTGTCGAAGCCGTTCCGGTCGTCGCCGTCGCCGTCGCCGACGTGACGCTCGCGGTGACGCTCGGCAGCCAGGCATCGGGTACGTTCGACATCGGCAACGACGGCGGCGGCACGCTCACCTGGCAGATCGTCGAGGCCGCAACGGCGGCACGCGGTACGGGTGGCTGCGACAATCCCACCGATATCGACTGGCTGAGCGCCTCGCCGACCAGCGGCTCTGCCACCTCGGTCAGCCCCAGCACCGTCACCGTGACCGTCGCCCCGACGATGCTGGAAGCGGGCGAGCACACCGCGCTCTTGTGCGTGACCAGCAACGATCCCGCGCATCCCGTGGTGGAAGTGCCGGTGAACATCACCGTCGACCTGCCGCCGGAAATCTTCGCCAACGGCTTCGAGCCGGGCAACTGAGGCCGCACGGCCGGCGTAGTCGGCTCAACCGCTTCGCGGCTTGAGCCGACTACGAAAACCCCGGGTGGATCGAGCTTTTGTAGAGCCGGGCTCGCCCGGCCTGGATGCACGGAGCAGGAACAGCGGGGCAAGCCCCGCTCTACGGCTCACGCGCCACAGGCGTGAGGCGCTCTTCAACAACCGCAGGTTGGTCAACCGACATTCTGCGGAAATCAGGATTCGTCCCGCAGCGCTGGCCACGCCGCGCGCAGGTATTGCAGGCCCGACCACAAGGTCAGGATGGCGGCGGCGGCAAGCGTCCAGTCGCCGATGTGGAACACGGTTTCGCCCATCCACGGCGCAGGCTGCGCTTTCTGTGGCGACACCGAATACAGCAGGCACAGCAGCGCCACCATCTGCACCACGGTCTTGACCTTGCCGATGGCGGCCACCTTCACCTTGCCGCGCTGGCCGACCTGCGCCATCCATTCGCGCAAGGCCGATACCGCGATCTCCCGCCCGACGATGATCGCCGCCCAGATCGCCATCCAAGGCGTCGGGTGGCCCTGCACGATCAAAAACAGCGCCACGGCCACCATGAGCT